>WFRX01000087.1 GCA_015486285.1 bacterium | reverse complement strand
ACCTGCGATCATGCGAACAACTACCTGCCCCTCCACGGAACCCTGCTGGCGGACAAGCGGGACATGCTCCGCCAGATCGACGAGTTTCTGGGCTTGCCGGAAGAGACCAGAGACCGGCACTACCGGGCCGTCGGTTCGGTCATCTAGCCATCCCCTAGTTCCATGTCATACCCGAGCGCTATACCCGCGGGTCGGCGCCTGGGGTCCTCCCGGTCCCGCCCTCCGCGGCCTTTTCTCTTGACAGACCGCGTTTTCTGGGCGACTCTGATCGGCAAGCAATCCGATAAGAGCGAAACCTACCCGAAAACAAAACGACCGAAAAGGAGGCAGGGCATGTGGGACGCGTCAAAATGTGACTTGTGCGGCGAGTGTCTGGCCCACTGTCGTTATGTCGATTACGACAACGAACAGGCGGCCCGGGATATCAAACTGCTCATGGAAGGGAAAGAGGCGGATATCCTGAAGGCGTGCATCACGTGCGTCTCCTGCAACGAATATTGTCCCACCGGGGCCGACCCATCCAACCTGATTTTCAAGATGCAGGAGAAGACGGGCGCATCTCCTGTCGTGGCGGCCATGAAGGGCTTTCTCGATATGATGAGAGATGGACTCGAGGGCAGGAAAGGGGTCGGCCAGGTGATCCCGGGCGACCCGGACAAGCCCGCCCTTTCCTTCGATTCTTTCGAATTCTCCCAGTTTCCCGAGGGCACCCTGGACAGCGCCCTGTTCAAAGGCCTGACCGTGGTGCGGGGGCCGGAATACATGTCCCTGGTCGGCTGCGTCCACATGGGCGGAGAGAGCTTTGTCGAGAAATACGCCCGCGACGTGATCGGCCGGCTTGCCGATGTGGGCAAGGACATCGTCTACATCCACAATGAAGGCTATCTGCTGGCACACCTGAAGGCCAAGGAATTGGGCATCGAGGTCCCTTTCCGGTATCAGCACCTCTTCGAATACATGCTCGACTTTCTCAAGGCCAACCCCGGCAGCATTACCAAGCTGAACAAGAAGATCGCCTACCAGGCGAATTGCGCCATCCGGTGGTACCGCCAGCAGGATACCTGGCTCGCTGAGGTTTTTGATCAACTCGGGGTGGAGTGTCCCCCAAGGAAATACTCGGGCGTGGATGCCCTCTGCTGCGGCGGCCCCATTCTCGGCGCGAACAAGGAACTGGCCGTCGATCTGCAGGAGAGGAACATAAAAGATGCCCTGGAATGCGGGGCCGAGGCCCTGATCACCATCTGCCCCATGTGCGATATGGTGCTGGGACGGCCCACATCCCAGTTCGGGCTGCCCAAGATTTTCATCACGGACCTCGTCCGCATCGCCCTTGGGGAAATACCATGGCCCGGTCAGTGAGACGAACCCCCCGTCGCACCCGGGATGCTGCAATGCAAGGCCCGATCCCATCAACCTTTGTAGAGGTGGTCGGGTAGCTCGTTTACATCGTCAGGCTGGATGGGAAATTCCCGGGAAAGGATCTCGCCGCATCGGTCGATGGCGTCGCAAAGGCCCTGGCAGAGGTCTCCCGCCTTGATCCCGGCCAGAACGATTTCGACTACTTCGTCCCATGTGCCCGGATTCACGCGCGCATTGATCCCCGAGTCGGCCAGCACTTGGACGCGGCGTTCGAGCAGGGAAACCAGGATGAGGATACCGGTCCGCGCGGCGGTACGGTTCACCTCGAGTTCCCGGAACGCCCGGAGGGCCCTTTCGAATACCTCTTCTTCGGCGATCCTGGGGGACAGGCAGATCCGCTTCAAGGCGCCCACGTGCCCGAAGGCAAAGTATCCCGCGATCAGGCCCGCCACCTGGACCAGGAGAATCCACAGGGGATCGAAGACGGGAAGAAGCCAGATCGCAGCCAGAAACGCGGCGAACTGCATGATCAGGGCCCCGATGAAATTCACATGGAGGTAGGCGTCCGAATGGTCTACGACCATCGGCACGATCTCGCCCGAGGTCTTGCTCTCGGCGCGGCCGATCGCCTCCTCGACCCGCTTTTCCCTCTCCGG
>WFRX01000086.1 GCA_015486285.1 bacterium | reverse complement strand
TGCCTGCCTTGCATCTGGAACTTTTTGAACAGCCTCCAAGAGCCACTATTTCAACGGGCTCCTAGAGGGCACGCCAACCCGCAACCGCCCCCCTTCTTTGTGGGGAACTCAACACCACCTCCCGGAGTCGTACTTAATACAGAAGCAAACGGAGGTTTGTAGAGCATCTCCGTACCCGGGATTCCGGGTCTACGGAGTGGGATCAAACAGGGTCGGGTAGCGTATGAGAAGCCTGGGAAAAAACGACTACGGGCCAAAAGACTTGCGGCAAGCCGATTTCTGAGCCACGGCGGGTTCTCATCCCTTTGCTACACTTTCGGATCATCGCTCTTTCGGACGCCGAGCGAGGATAACAGGCGGCTCCGGCAGCATTCCGCCACCCCCTTCTCATCACCCACATGACCGTTTCTCATTTGTCCGACAGCGCGGGGACTGCCTGCAATGCCAAGGCACAGCCCGCTGCAACGGAGGAAAGCGAAAATGGAAGATACGACCCTTTTACGGGCAAAAGATGTCGCTCACATCCTGGACTGCTCTCCGGACGACCTGTATCCGCTGGTCTACTCCGGAGAACTCAAGGCATCCAAGGTAGGCAGGTTGTGGAAATTCCGCCTGCAGGACGTCATGGCATACAAGAAGCGGATCAACGGTCACGGCACGGAGATGGGCCGGAAGGCGGGTTAGGTCAACCTTCCAGGGCCGACAGGTTTTTTTCGAGGAGGGCGATCTCTCCGCTCAGTTCCGCGACCCTCCTGTGCTCCTCCTCGACGACCTCGGCGGGCGCCTTCTCGACAAAATTCCGGTTTGCGAGCTTCTTCCGGCTCGCCTCGAGTTGCTTCCCGAGCTTCTTCATCTGGGTTTCGAGGCGTGCCCGTTCCTTCTCCGGGTCGAGAACGTCGCCGAGGAAGATCTCCATGTCTCCGATCACCCGGCTCGCGGCGTTCTTCGGACGGGTCACATCCTCGCCCACATGCAGTCCGGAGAGCCGGGCCATGAAGGTGACCAGGTGCGCGTGCCGCCCGAGCAGAGCGAGCAGGTCACCTGACGCCTTCACGACTGCGGGCAGTTCCTTTCCGGGCGGCACCTGGTACCGGGAACGCAGCTCCCGCAGGCGGCTGATTACAAGCTTCACCCGTTCGAATTCGTCCTCCAGGGTCTCGTCTTCCCACGCATCCCACGCCCGCGGCCATGGAGCGAGTACACACAGGTCGGAGGCCGGAAGTTCTTCGACCACGCCCCGTTTCGGCGCCTGCCGGTTCAGATAATGCCAGAGCTGCTCCGTGATGAAGGGCACGAAGGGATGGAGCAGGCGGAGCACCTGGTCCAGGCCCACAGCCAGCACCTGCCGGGCGACCGGCGCCTCGGCCTCGTCGCGCATCCGCGGCTTGATCAACTCCAGGTACCAGTCGCAAAACTCCCCCCAGAAGAAGTCCCGCGCAGCGGTCAATGCGGCGGAGGGGCGGTATCCCTCCAGGTGGCCGGTAACCTCGCGGACGGCCCGGGACAGGCGCGAAAGGATCCAGCGGTCCTCGGCCCGCAAAACGTCCGGTCCCAGCGGCCGGAAGCCGAGATCGCCCAGGTTCATGAGCGCGAAGCGCGCCGCGTTCCACAGCTTGTTGCAAAAGTTCTTGCCTACCTCGAAGCGGTCGCTGAACACACTGGAGGACGGCACCTCCGGCATGGTACCGAGCACGTCGAACTCCGCGCTGCAGGCGGTACACAGGTAGGTGAAGATGGTCCGCCCGTGTTCCGCCTCCGTCAGCTCCACCAGGGTCCCGCAGGAGGGGCAGACGGCCTGCACGGGAAGCCGCACATCCTGCATGCCCGTCTCCATCGAACAGATCAGGTAGCGCATCGCGTCCGCGCCGTACCGGCCGATGATGTCCACCGGGTCGATACCGTTTCCCTTGCTCTTGGACATGGTCACGCCTTTGCCGTCGAGGATCTTGGCGTGCACGAAGCAATCGGTAAAGGGGACCTCGCCGTGATTGTAGAGGCCCATAATCACCATACGGGCCACCCACAGGGTGATGATGTCCCGGGCCGTGACCAGGCAGGAACCGGGGTAATAGTAGGGAAAAGAATCCTCGCGGCCCTCGATGCCGCCGAGCCGGGTTTGCCCCTCGTCCACCAAGGCGCCTGCCGGGTCGGGCCAGCCGAGGGTGCTGAAGGGCCAGAGGGC
>WFRX01000085.1 GCA_015486285.1 bacterium | reverse complement strand
CGCCCTTCCAGATGCTCCTCGCGTAATCGAGGCTGATCCCTTCCACTTCCTCGGTCGGCTCGGGGTCCGGCTCCCGGTCGATTTCCCCCTGCTCATCGGGTTCCCCGCCGGCCCTCACCTCTTCGTCTTCCCTGCCTCCTTCTTCCCCGTCCGCGGGCGGCTCGTCTTCGTCCCCCGCGTCTCCCGGCAACGGAGCGATTTCCTGCCCGGCTACGCCCTCCTCTCTCCGATCGGAATCTTGCGCAAAGCCCTCTCCCTGCAGAAGCTTCGCCTGCAGGCGGTACTCCCCCAGGGAGAACGAATCCAGGGGCTGCACCTTCCTCGGATCTCCCCGTCCCTCTTCTTTCCCGCCGTCCGTCGCCGGACCCCGGAACCATGCGTACAGGGCCCCCCGGGATACGTAAATATCCCAATACCCCTCCTCTTCCGGACAATCCGGAAGAGGCAGATCCATCCCGGGCGCTCCCCCTATGGTGAGCCTGTCCTGCCCAAAGCACTGGTAGCCAAGGAACTTTCCCCGGAGGAACACAAACACCTGTATGGTTTCACCCTGATAATCTGAAGCCATTCTCGGACAGCCTCCTGGTTGAGCTTCCGGGTTCACGGTGACGGCTCAAGAGGAGCCAGCAGTTCCTGCCGATAGTCTTTACGGATCTTCAACATGCTCTGGATCTCGCTGTCCTTCCGTTCGAAGAGATACACTGCGCCTGACTTCAAGGACTGGCCCATGATGAGTCTCTCATCGAACTCCAGGTGACGCGCCCTCTTCAAGGCGCCGGCCGGCGCGCTTCGCTGCTTACCCGCGGCGGCGGACCCCTCCCCTTTCGCCTGCGGCACAAAGGCGAGAACCCCCAGCAGGAGGCCGAGGCCCATCAGGCTCTTTCGGATTCCGGAAAGGCTCAACATCTTCTCCCCCTGATCGCGTCCCCTCCGGGACGAGTGCGGGCGACACGGATTCGCCCTAGTTCTTCAAGACGGCAAACCGGAAGTTCGGATACCCGGCCATGGCGGCCGTTTTCATGACCTTGTAGATCGTGTTGAATTTGTGCTTCTTGTCCGCCTGGAAGATCACCACCGGCTCGGCGGCATCCCGGTCGACCTGCCGGTATTTCTCCATGCTCTTCAGCTCCAGGAGCTGCTTGTAGAGCAGGACGATCTTGTCCGGGTCGTTCCGTACATCGACGAACCGGCCGTTCTTGTACCGGCACACCGACAAGTCTTCCACCCTCAATTCGTTTTCGGTCAACGTAATGTTGATGGCCCACTTGAAGGGCTTTTCCGATGTCGATCGCGGCAGATCCATGTCCTTGGCGAGCCGAATGTTCTGGTCCTGCGACGAAAACGAGAAAAGGAGAAAGATCAGAATGATGGTCATCACATCCATCAGAGAAGTAATATTCAGGACGGCGTTGCTGTTCTGTTCCTGCATGGCCGCCCTGCGCCACGGTCGCATCATGTTCGGTCTCCTGTCTACAGCATCCCGGAAATCACCACGTTCGGGAAAAGGTCGTAACGCACCGTTGATCCGTCCTGCTGCACCTTCACCCAACGGCCGGCGTCCATGACGGCGATCACGTCCTGGTACTCGATGCCGGCGTCCGGAACGAGCAGCATGGTCTCGCTCTTCGGATACCGCTGCTTGCAGGCCAGCATGTGGTCGCTGAATTCCTTGAGCCCCATCGTCTCCCCCCGGCGGGGGATCTCGGTCCGCAACTTGTCGAGTTCGGACCGGGGCAAGGTATCGCTCGATGCCGTGATCGTAAACGCATCCGGCTTCATCCGGACCATCATCGTCACCGCAACATCGCTCTTGGCCAGATCGGTCTTCTCCTTCTGCAAGGCCGGCACAGAAGCATTGATCACGCTGATGTTGAAAAAGGCCGCGCTCATCAGCAGAAACGGGATCAGCACCACGAAGAGGTTCATGATCGGCACGAGATTGACGTTCTCGTCCTGGGCATACGCGCCCATTCCCAGCCGTCTTCTGTCACCCAGCGCCATTAGGCCCTCCTTCCGCCTTCGATGGTCTTCATGCGCAGGCGGACCTCCTTCTTCTCGATATCCCTGTGAAGAGCGGAGATCTTGTTGAACAGGGTAAAGGCCTTCTCCTCGAGCCCCTCGATCATCTGGATCGCCTTGCTCTGCAGAAAGGCATGGGAAAGGAGGCACGGAATCGCCACGATCAGCCCGAAGGCGGTGGTCAACATGGCCACGGAGATACCCCGCGCCAGGATCTCCTGTTTGGTGGCGGGGTCGGCCATGCTCACACCCTCGAAGGCCTGGATCAGGCCGAAGATCGTTCCGAGAAGCCCGAGCAGGGTGGCCACGTTTCCGAGGGTGGCCAGGTAGCCGATCCGCTTGCGGATCGTCGGCGCGGTCCGCAGCATCTCTTCCTCCATGGCCCGCTCGATCTCCTTGTCGCTGCGGTGCACCTTGAGCAGACCGGCCCGGAGCACACGGCTCAATGGATTGTTCTCCGCCCGCGCGCACTCTTCGATGGCCCCGGAAAAATCCTGCTCGTCCAGGGCATGCATCAGCCCCTTCACAAACCCTTCCTCATCGAGTCGATAGCGCAGCCAGAGCGTATAGACCCGTTCCAGAATGAGCGCGAGAGCCGCGATCGAGACCATCAGGATCGGGAGCATGAAAACGCCGCCTTTCGCCAGTAGATCCATTGCCGTTCCTCCTTGAGGTTTGTCCTTCTCGAACTTCCTTGAAACCCTTTGCCTTCCCCGATTGATCGATCCCGCTGCCCGGTCCCTCACGGCGCACGAGGCGTCAGCACGACGCGGAAGTGGTAGGGAACCGAGGTGTCCCAATCATTTCGGTTGAAGTCGCTGATCTTGAACATGTAGAGCCCCGAATTCTCCTGGCCCACCCAGAAATCCTCGTCGTCGCCGGTCACGATGTGTATGACGTTGTCATCCGCCTCGCTCGAGTCTCCGGCGCTCGCGAAAACCCGGGTGGAGTCCGGCTCGTACATGAACCAGATGAACTCGATCGGCGATGGCGCGTCGTTCCAGATCTCCACGAGCACATTCTGCTCCCCCTGGATGTCGATCCCGTACCAGTCCCGGTCGCCCTCAAACTCGATATACCCTTGAACCTCCTGTCCGCTCACAATCGGGACATACTCGCTGCGGTCTTCATCCGGCTCGTTGCTGCCCGGGGGCAGCGGTACCGAATCGACCTGAATCCGGTAGGGCACATCCAGGTCCGTATCGTTGTTGTACAGATCCTGTACCACGATGTAGTAGGTGTCCCGGTCGAAAAGATAGAGCTGCGCCTGGATGTCGGTGGGGCCGTCTCCGCCGTCACGGTCCCCTTCGCTCCGGGTGAGGATCATGTTCAAGCCGTTCAGATCCGGCCGGTACAGGCTCATCGACAGGTCCACCATCGAAGCGGCGGCGTTCGTCAACGAGAAATGGTAAATCCCGGGGGTTGCGACAAAGACCTGAAACCAGTCCTGGTCCGCGTTGGAGCCGATGTACCCGATCTCCGGCGTACCGAGTGTGAGCAGCGTCGCGTTGTTCCGGTTCTGCTGCTCCGTCTCGAAGTTTCCGTTCGGCTCGTTCCCGTCCGGATCCGGCTCGAAATGCCCCCGCACGGAGTAGGAATTCGTGAGATCCGCCCCGTCGTCTCCTTCATCCCGCACACGGAGGTAATGAGCGCCCGACGGAAGCGCCAGGCGAACCGAGAAGTCCGTCGGGTCGGGCCCCGAATCGACCACGAATTCGTCCTCCACGGACTTGCCGTCCGAGGCGAGGAGGGTGCAGACGAGGTCCACGGGCATGCCGCCTGCACTGGTCTGAATGGAAAGCTGGAGCAACCCGTCCTGGGGCATGTTCACGCGGTACCAGTCTTCATCCCCCTGGAAGGCGATCCACCCGGTGGCCGTCGTGTCCAGGGGCAGGGTTGTAGCGTGCGCCGTATTCTGGACCGGCGTACCGAAGTTGCCGTTCGGTTCGTTCGCGTCCGGGTCCGCCGCGCACTGTACGGAAAGGTCGTACAGGAGGCTCGCATCCGCATCGTCATCCAGGGAATCCCGTACCGAAAAGTAGTAGACGCCCGACTGCGCGAGGTGAACGTTCCGGCTCAGCACCGTCGGCCCGTCCCCTCCGTCCGCGTCGCTCAGGGAGACGATCGCCGTGGTGCCGGAAGGCTCGTACAGGGTCAGCATCAGGTCCGGCCCGCCGGGGAGCATGGACAGGGAATAGGCCAGGATGTCCGCTGAAGGGGGCATCTCCACCTGGAACCAGTCCACATCCCCCAGGGCCTGCATCGCATCCTGCGCCACGCCGCCGCACGCTACGGGAGTGGCGGACTCCGGGCTGTTGTTGCCGTCCCCGGGCCCCGCGGAAAGGGTTGTCCGCAGGAAATAGGGATTCACGGGATCGGCGTCGTTCCCCAGGTGATCCCGAACGACGGCGTAGCAGGCCGGAAGGCCGGCCACCGTCAGTTCGAGCGTGACCTGCGTAAGGCCGTCGCTCCCGTCGGAGTCGTAGCGCCCTCCCAGGATCGTCACCCCATCGTCATCATAAACGGTGAGCGAAAGATCCACGTCGCTATGCAGGGCCTGGTTGCTGAGTTCGAACCGCACCGTGTCGGCGCCCTGCGGAATTTCCAGGCGATACCAGTCCGAATCGCCCACATACTCGATGAAGCCCTGCTGGGTGTTGCCCGGGCTCAGGGGCCGCGCACCGGCCGCATCCGTATCCCCTTGAGGCTCTTCGTCGGCCGTGTGCCCCGGATCCTTCAGCCCGCCCGTTCCGCACCCCTGGCCCCAGACCGCGGCGACCAGGAACACCAGGACAAGAATTCCAGGACTTCCGAATGCCCACTTTGACCTATGCATGGATGCCTCCTTGGCTTGGGCGCCTAATCAAACAGGTCGAAGTCGTCCGGAGAGATCCGTATGACTTTGGGAATGTTGTTCACCGGGATCGGGACTTCCGCCATCCGGTAGATCGGGTAGTCCTCCGGGTCGTCCCAGGGCACCTCTGCAAAGTAGATGCGGAGCAGGTTGGTCCCCACGAGTTGATCCGGCGTCTCCCTGACGGGCCGGAACTGTACGTTGCTCACGCGGAAGTCGTAGCAGCGCCTGCTTGCGTCATCCACGCCCCGTTCCACGATGCTGTAGTCGTAGGCCCACCGCTCCTGCACGAGGGGATCGTCCGCCTCCGGATTCGTGTGCCGCTGCACCTCGTCGCCGTTGCGGACCCCGTCGAAATCGAGATCGTCCAGCCGGTCGTCGCCGAGGGGGTTCAGGCCCTGCTTGAACTCCACACCGTCCGGAATGCCGTCCCGGTCCGAGTCGTAGATGTCCCTCGCCGTGCCCAGCCAGAGCTCTTCGCAGCTGTTCAGGCCATCATTGTCTTCATCCGTGATCGGCGGGATGCAGCCGCAGTCTGCGGTCAGGGGGTCGAACTGGAGCCGCCTTTCAAGCAGGTCGCTGCAGCCGTCCCCGTCGCTGTCCCAGAGGATCGGGGAGGTGCCGTCGGCGAGTTCCTCTTCGTCCGGAATGCCGTCCCGATCGCTGTCTTCGAGCACATTGTCCACACCGGCGCGCACGTTCAGGTTGGTCACAATGACATTCACGAGCGTATAGATTCGTTGAATGGAGGTGTAGTCGATGTTCAGGAAGTTGATCTCTTCGCCGTTCGCAAAGTTGGTGAACGTACCCTGGCCGAGGGTGGCCATGTTCTGCAGGAGCTGCCGCGCCTCTTCGGCCACATCGAAGGGCGTATCCGGGCTGTTCAGGAAGGCGGTGTGGAAGCGGATCTCCCCCACGTCCAGGTTCTCGAGCTGCATCAGCCGCTGGACGTCCCCGTAGATATCCTCGTACCGGTTCGTGTCCGGCGGGTAGGGCAGGCCGTCGCTCAGAAACATCACCACATACCGGGAACGAACGCGTTCGCCCAGGTCGGAACCGAGGATATCGCCGCTCAGCAGGTTGGTTGCCTGCCCGATGGCCCCCCGGTAGTTGGTGACCCCGTCCGCCTCGCGGAGCTGCATCACCGCGTCGTCGAGCTCGGCCGGATCCTTGGTGAATCCGTCGGTCAGCCCGATACTCGACCCGCTGAAGCGGATCACCCCGAACTCCACCCCC
Source organism: bacterium (assembly GCA_015486285.1). Taxonomy (GTDB): domain Bacteria; phylum Desulfobacterota; class DSWW01; order DSWW01; family DSWW01; genus S015-6. The sequence goes on along the minus strand of WFRX01000085.1, from coordinate 5,325 downwards.
GGGTTGCTGTTGTACTCGTTGATGACGTCCTGTACCGCCAGGGCCCTCTGGGCCTCCGGATCGGTAAAGGCCATGCTGCCCGAGGTGTCGATGATGAAGAGAATCTTCACCGGAAAGACGATCTCCTGGGGGTCCTCGGTACAGAAGACCCCCTGGATCTCGGTGGTGACGTCCGGCTCGTAGCGGCTGAGCGTCGCATCTTCACAAGCAGCCGCCACGAACAGACACAACACGACAAAGATTGTTTTCTTGCCCAAGGCCCCTCTCCCTCTGCTCGCACTTGGAACGGATCCGCCGTTCTTCCTTTCTCACTCCCGCTGCGATGTTCTCCGTCTTTGGAGAGCCGGATCACACTCTCCCCAGGGCCCACGGTTCCGGGGCTTCCGGTCAATCGCTCCTATTTGCGGCGCACCCTCGACCGCAACACAAGGACCCAGGAAAAGACCAGCAAGAACGGAAAGGCAAACGAGGCGGCGCCGCCCCGGCCTCCCGGAACAGCGGCACACTTTCCGCCGCCGTCGTCCGCGCCGGTGGAATCCGCCGCCCGCGGAGGAGCGGCAGCGTCCTGGTCATAGTCGCAAGCGTCGCCGATACCGTCTTCATCTTCGTCCGCCTGATCCGGATTCGGCACATAGGAGCAGTTGTCTACACTGTCGGGCACATGGTCCTGGTCGCTGTCGTTGTCGCAGGCGTCTCCGTACCGGTCCAGGTCATCGTCTTCCTGGGCGGGGTTCGGAACCAGTGGGCAGTTGTCCGCCAGGTCGAGGACGCCATCGTTGTCGTCGTCCCGGTCACAGGCATCTCCCTGACCGTCTCCATCGTTGTCGTACTGGGGAGGATCCGGCACGGTGGGGCACACGTCCTGGGCGTCCAGGATGTTGTCGTTGTCGTCATCCGGATCGCAGGCATTGCCGAGGCCGTCCTGGTCGGTGTCCACCTGATCCTGGTTCGGCAGGCCCGGGCAGTTGTCGCAGACATCGCCCGCACCGTCGCCGTCCGAATCCATCTGGTCCGGGTTGTAGGCATACGGGCAGTTATCCCGCACGTCCCCGGGGCCGTCCTGATCGTAGTCATCCTCCACGTAGATCAGATCGTCCTGATCCTGAAAGAGCAGGACCGGACCCACACCGCCGCAGCCGCAGCCCCCCCCGGGCACAGGCGGCGCCCCGCAACCGCCGCAGGGGCACTCGTCCGGCATGCCGTCCCCGTCGCAGTCGTCGTAGAGTTCACCGTGGGCAAGGGTTGCGAAGGACAAAACGAGGGCACAACAGAAGAACGGTATGAGGATCCATCTTTCCCTCTTGCCGAAAAAGGAACGGTGCGTCTTCATGGTGTCTCCTCCCCTTTTGGTCTATCGGAAATACACGTCGGCAGGTTGAGCGGCCACGCAAGAAACGTTCCAGTAAAAGAGGGAACGGGGAAGTCGGGGGACGATTCAGGCGGAATTGGCGTTCAAATTCATCAAGTTAGCGTGTCGTGAGGGGTCCCGGCGGCCCCGGCCGCCGCCAAGAGCGGACGACCCGAATCGTACGCGAGGAGGGGTGGGGGTTGCTCGATCGTACTCGGAGCTGCCAATTTTTGTAACCGGCCGCTCGTGCGGAAGCCCGCGCTCAGAACGGACCCCGTATGCGTGGGTCGATCGCCCTGCTCCCCGGCCTACACAAACATAGCGCCGGACGAAGACGGTCAGCCATCGGGATCGCCGGCGGAATGGGACCGGCCGCTCCATGAGGAGAGCCGTTCCCTGACCTTCCAGGTCCCGAGGATCAGGACCATGAAGAGGGTTCGGAGCCTGTCGGATCTCTCGAACAGGCCGATCACCGAATCGGACATGGCGGGGGTTTCGCAGCAGGGGTGACGGTCGAGCCTCCGGACGTATTCTCGATCCAATCCGCTGAGCCGGGCGCCTTCCCGGATGAGGGTCAGGTAACGGCAGGAGGGGACTTTCTCCCGGGAGACGTAGCGCGCCGAATAGACCCGCGCGCGGATCCTTCGCCCGTCGTACGCCTCCGCATCGAGTTCCAAGTGCCGATAGGCCACGCCTCCCCATTCATACCGATCCAGGCGAGCGAACTGCTCGGCCGTCAGCCGGTGAAGGACACCGTGAACGCATTCCCCCGGGGCATATTCCACGTTCGCAAAGGCGGGTTCGATCCATGGGAATCCCCGGGTGTTGAATGCCAGCCGGTAGTCCTGCAGACAAGCCGCCACGGACTCCAGAGGGACAATCTTTCTCCGTTCCGAAAGCACCCCGGGGTTCATGTTTCCCCCGTAGGCAAAATTCCAGATGCCGTCTTGGACAGTCATTCTACAGCCCTTCAACTCGGCCTCAGGATTCATGAACCCGCAGGATCCGTGTCTGTCCCCCCATCTCATTTCGGTCAGTCCGACCGTACCTGTATTGTGTGAAAGCGACAGATCGGATGTCAAGCTACACGCGGAAAACCATGGAAGGCTTGACATTGACAACATGCAGAGGTATATTTTGACTAGAATATTGGTCGACCAGAAAGGAGACCTTTCAATGAAAACCCTCTCCCTGTCCGAAGCGAAGATGAAACTAAGCGAACTCGTTGAAAGGGTCTTTTCAACAGATGAGGAAGTGATGATCACGAAGAACGGACGTCCTGCTGCCGTACTGGTAAGCCCTGACGAATTCGAAAGCTGGAAGGAGACGATCGAAATCAAGCGTGATCCCGAGTTCATGGATGAAATCAAGAAAGGCCTTGCCTCCTTGAGCAGGAAAAGCAAACGCTACACCCTTGAAGAACTTCTCTGATCCGGAATGTCCGACGACGACCCCAAGAAACGCAGAATCAGACTCTCTGATGAAACGGCAGACTTGATCAAGGGGATGCATCCGGAGATCAAGAGAAGGGTCAAGTCTGCTTTGAAGATGATTCTATCGGATCCTGATATCGGAAAATCACTGAAAGACGAGCTCAAAGGATTGCAGAGCTATAAGGTGGGTCGATTTCGCATCATCTACAGACTCTCTTCAAGAGGCACGATAGAAATTGTCGCCATTGGCCCCCGCAGGATCATCTATGAGTTGACCTACAGGATGGTAAGGAAAGAAAAGAGAGAGGCATGACCGCGCCTCCTTGGAAATCCGACGGCCATCAAAAGAAATGTCCACAACCACCCCATCTCCGGGAACACGGACCATGAACGACATCCCTGACGAATCCATCTGCCGAGAACTCATGGACCGTTGCGCCATGCTGCCGAACATCATGGCGCACAGTTACCGGGTCTGCCAGGTGGCCGCCTTTCTCGGAAATGCGCTGTCCGCCACGGGAAACGGCTTGGACCCGGCACTGATCGTCGCCTCATCGCTCCTCCACGACATCACCAAGACCCGGAGCCTGAAAACAAAAGAGAATCATGCCCTCACGGGCGGAAGTCTTCTCGAGGACCTGGGGTATCCGCAGGTCGCAGAGGTGGTCCGGGGCCATGTGCGGCTCACGGGTGACGGCGAACCCGGCCCGCTCCGCGAGGTACACATCATCAATTACGCAGACAAGAGGGTCCGGCACGATACGGTCGTGTCCCTGGAGGAACGGTTCGTCGACCTGATGGATCGGTATGGGAGAACAGCGGAGCGAAGGCTTCGGCTGGAGCAGATGAAACAGACGGCCCGCCGGCTCGAGCAGAGGATCTTCCGTCGAATCGCCCCGGATCCGGATGATCTGCAAGCCTTCAACGCCCTTTCCCCCTTCGATCTGAAAACCCTTCCGCCGCAACTCTCCCGCATGTCGTAACGCGCAGGCCATGCCGGACGGCTTTGCAATCGGCGGCGCCCTCCATATATAGTATAAGATTACCCCTTTGCAGAGAAACGGGACGAGGTTCCCGCCCATGGGTTCACGAAACAGGGTCGAAAAAGGCGGTTTCTTCTCGCGGCGGAAGGGATCATGAAAGCGGGTGGAGACAGGGTCTTCTACGGATGGTACGTGGTGGCGGTGGCCTTCCTGGCCAACTTCATGGCCACCGGCACAGGCTTCTATATCTTCAACGCACTGATGAATCCCCTCTGCGACACAAGGGGCTGGACCCGGACAGAGCTGAATGCCGCACCGGCCATCGGACTGACCGTGGGCATCTTGAGCGCCCTCCTCTACGGAACCCTCGTAACCCGCGTGGGGCCCCGTATTCTCATGTTCCTGGGGTCGATCGTCTCCGGGGCCGCCTTCGCGAGTCTGGGGCTTGTAAACAAAATCAGCCACTTCTACCTTCTCTGCGTACTCTTGTACCTGGGAAACGCCGCCATGAGCGGCATTGTCTCCAACACGGCCGTGTCCAACTGGTTCGTAGAAAAGAGGGGCAAGGCCCTCGGAGTGGCCACTGCGGGGATTTCTCTTTCCGGGGCGATCCTGCCCCTGCTGGCCATGCACATGCTCGACGCGGCCGATCTTCCCAGCGTCTTCCTCTGGACCGGCATGATGACCTGGACGCTGGCCCCGGTCATCTGGCTCGTGGTGCGCGACTGGCCCGAGGAATGGGGCATGGTCCCGGACGGATCCCTTCCGGAACACCGGAGCCGCGGAAAACACGAATGCGCTGAAATCGGGCAGACGACACTGGTCCCGACTCCCGCCCTCATGCCTGCGGACAGTACCGGCCGGGATCCCCTCTGGACGCCGGCCGGAATGATCCGGACCCAGGCCTTCTGGATGGTCGGTTTCGCCTATGCCCTGGTCATGATGGGCACAGTGGGCGTGATGTTCCAGCTGGGGCCGCGATTTACGGACACCGGTTATGGCCGGGAAACCGCCATGGCCCTTGTCGCCCTGACCGCCCTGATCGCCACCATCGGCAAGACGGCGTGGGGCGCGCTCTGCGACCGCTTCAACCCGACGCGGGTCGTGGCCGCGCTGATGGGAATGAACGCAGTCGGCCTGTGCCTGGCCCTGATCCCGGAGTCCGTAGTCGCCCTCTCCGCCTTCATCCTTCTCTTCGGCTTCGCCATGGGGGGCATCATGTCCACCCTGCCGATCCTGGTGGCGGATCTTTACGGCCGGGAATCCTTCGCATCGGTCTCCCGGTTCATGAGCCTGTTCATCATCCTGGAGGTGGGAGGGTACATGCTCATGGGGCAGAGCTATGACAGGACGGGGAGCTACGATACGGCCTATGTCTGTTTCGTTCTCCTGGACCTCGTGGCGGCCGGCCTTGTCTTCTCGGCCACGCGGCCTACCGCCCCAAACGTAGGAGAACCCGCCCAGGGGCAGTGAGGCGTTGGGCCTCCGGCGCGATCCCCGGTCCCGACTCGATTCGTGCCGGGCGACAGAGGGAGATCGGTGAGTGTCCTCCATCTCACTT
>WFRX01000084.1 GCA_015486285.1 bacterium | reverse complement strand
AGCTGGGGAAGCGCGAGAAGAAGATCGCCCGGCCCATCTTCAAGGAGCTCGAGGAACGGCTCGGGCTCATGGAGAAGATCGGGCTCGGGTATCTCGGCCTGGGACGGGCCGCCGACACATTGAGCCAGGGGGAAGCCCGCCGTGTGAGGCTGGTGGCCCAGCTCACCGCGTACATGCGCGGGCTCTGCTACATTCTGGACGAGCCTACGATCGGGCTTCACCCGAGGGACAACGAGCGCCTCCTCCGGATCTTGCGGATGCTGCGTGACCGGGGGAATTCCATTGTGATTGTGGAGCACGACGAAGAGACGATCCGAAACGCGGATTTTGTTATCGACCTGGGACCGGGGGCGGGCAGTGAGGGCGGAGAAGTGGTGGCCGCCGGGCCGCTGCCGACGATTCTGGCTTCCGAGAGATCCCTCACGGCCGAATATCTTCGCCGCGGAAGCGTTCCGCAAGGGCTCGAACCCAGGCGCCCCATCGACGGAGTGCGTAACGGCCGCCTCTTCGGAGCGGGGGAGAACAACCTGAAGGATATCGATGTGTGCATTCCGCTGGGCAGGCTTACCGTGGTCACGGGCGTTTCCGGATCCGGCAAGAGCACCCTCGTCCGGCAGGTACTTTACAAGGCCCTTCGCCGTAAGATTCAGCGGGCCCGATGCAGGCCGGGAAGGCACAAGCGACTGACGGGCTGGAAGACGATCCGCCGCGTCCTGGAGGTGGATTCCTCGCCGATCGGAAAGACCCCGAGATCCGTGCCTTCCACCTATGTGGGCATCTTCGACGAAATACGCAAGCTCTTCGCCATGCTTCCCGAGGCAAGGGCCCGCGGCTATTCCCCGGGGCGGTTTTCCTTCAACCTGAAGGACGGCCGCTGCGAACGCTGCGAAGGGCAGGGCCAGATCCGGATGGAGATGAGTTTCCTGCCCGACGTGTTCGTTCGATGCGATCAGTGCAACGGCGCGAGGTACAACGATGAAACCCTGACGGTCGCCTACCGGGGTATGACCATCGCGGACATTCTGGGCATGACGGTCGACGAGGCCCATGCGTTTTTCTCCGACCATCCCAGGCTCGTCCGGTCTCTCAAAATCATGAAGGACATCGGCCTCGGCTATTTGACGCTCGGCCAGCCTACGAATACGCTCTCCGGCGGCGAGACGCAGCGGCTCAAGCTGGCCGAAGAACTCTGCCGCGGATCGAACCACGAAACCCTGTACATCCTGGACGAGCCTACGACAGGGCTCCACCTCTCGGACATCCAGGCCCTCATGGGGGTCATCCACGATCTGGTGGACCGGGGCAACACGGTGATCGTTATCGAGCACAACCCGGAGATGATCCTGCAGGCCGACTACATCATCGATCTCGGACCGGAAGGGGGGAGCAGGGGCGGCCGTGTGATGGCCATGGGCGCTCCCCTGGAACTGGTGAAAGACCGCTCGGTCCAATCGCACACGATTTCCTACCTTCGGCGATACCTGAAGGGGCAGGCCTTTGCATCCCCCCCAGGTCGTGGTAAGGTTCGTACGAAGAAGAAGGTCAAAGGCGCGAAGTAGGCAGAAAAGGGCAGAAAAGGGGACGCACCTATTTTTCCCTCTCGCACCTCTTTTTCCCTCTGGGCTGGGAGATTGCTTCGCTCCGCTCGCAATGTCCGTAGGTGATGTGGGGGAAAAGAAAAGGGGACGCACCTCTTTTTTCCTTTGGGCCGGGAGATTGCTTCGCTGCGCTCGCGATAACCCTGATTGTGTGAGGTGCCGGAATTGGAGGAGCCCCCCGACAAACGCCGTGTGGTGGAAGAGATGCTCGCCAAGGGCGACACCATGATCTGTCTGGACAGCGGATACCCGGACGTCCAGGTGCCCGAGGGCTACAAAGGCAATGAAGATCTCCGGCTCATCCTGAACCTGAACTTCAGGCACAGCATTACGATGCTGCCCGACGGGATCCAGGCGGAGCTGCTCTTCGGGGGCGTACCCTTTCTTTGCTGGATCCCATACGACTGCCTCTGGGCCGTATACAATCCCGATACCGGTGAGGGGTATCTGTGGCCCGGGCAGACACCGGTGACCCTGCTTGACCTCCTGGGCGGGAAAATGGAATCCATGCAGACAAAGAAGGGTGCGGCGCAAGAAGGAGCGGCCAAGACGACCTTGCCCGGCGGACAACCCGGGCTCCCGCGGGATGACAAAGGTGACAAGAAGGAGCGTCCCCGTTTCCGCGTCATACGAGGCGGGAAGAAGGACTGAGAACCGGCCCCGTTTGTGTCAGGCCGGGTTCCGCTCCGCCGGGAATCGACCGGTCCAACCGCGGTCATTCCTGCGGGCGGGAATCCACGGGTACAATGAGTAGAGGAATTCGCGCCTGAAGACCGTGGGGATGTCGGCTCCGGCGGGAATGGGGTGTCGCACTGAGCGGGGATATTGCTTCGCTCCGCTCGCAATATCCATGCGTGGGTGGATGGTGCAGCCTGTTCCGGGGACATTGCGAGGGAGCCGAAGGCGACCGCGGCAATCTCCCTCGCTTCCTGGAAAAACGCCCCTTAAGCCGGGAGCTTGTTTCGCTGCGCTCGCAATGTCCTCGCCCGGGTGACGTGCCTGTCGTTGCCAGCAAAGATTTTTATCTGTGAAGGCGCCGGCACAATCGCAGAAGCGGATCTATATCTCTTGACTACGATTCACCCCGTACAGCAATCAGAAGCGAATAGATCGTGAAAATCGTATCCCCTTTTCCGTCGGAATTCGGCTTTGCCTGTGTTTCCGTCCGGGACCTTGGAGGGTACAGGCCCCATCCGGACGAAATGAATTGCCTGAGCCCCAAGGCGACGGAAAAGCGAAGAACCGAATTTTTCCTCGGCCGTCTGGCCGCCTCCCGGGCCTTGCAGGCATTGGGCGTATCGCCCCGGCCCGTACTCAAGGCCGAGGGGCGGGAGCCGGTCTGGCAGGACGGCGTCGTGGGGTCGATTACGCACAAGGGTGATACGGCCGTTGCGGTCGCCGCCCGGGAAGAGGTGGCTTGCGGCGTGGGGGTCGACCTGGAATCTCTTCATCCGGCCGTCCGTTTCCGTATCCATACCAAGGTGTGCACTGGCCCGGAAGCGGAATGGGTCGCAGAGGAACAGGAGAAGAAGGACCTGAGGCTGAAGATGATCTTTTCCGCCAAGGAGGCGGGCTTCAAGGCCTTCTTTCCCATAGAAAAAATCTACCTGGGTTACAAGGATGCGGAGCTTACCTGGCGTGAAGAGACGCGGAGCTTTGTCGGCACCCTGCTCAAGGCGGCCGGGGCCCGTCATCCCGTCGGTTTCCGCTTCGAGGTCGGATGCCGGGTTGCGGGCCCGTTCATCTTCTCCTTTGCCAGCCTGCCCCCACTGGATTCACGGACCTGATTGAACCCGATAAGGTACATTGCGTGACCAACCACTGGGAGGCTACTCGATCCTCGCTGGAGCGGTTGTTTGCCCCGAAGGGCATCGCCCTGACTGGGGCTACGAATAAAATGTCCGGAATGGGGAGGCGCACTGGGCCGGGAGATTGCTTCGCTGCGCTCGCAATGTCCGGAACGCGGTGTCGCACCGGGCTGGGAGATTGCTTCGCTTTGCTCGCAATGTCCACAGGTGGGAGGCACACCGGGCAGGGGTCCATGCGTTGCACGTTGCATCATAAGGGCTTCCACAAATGCAATGTGCAACTCACCCGCCCCTCCCTGAGGTTGCTGCGCCCCCGAGACATTACATAATTCTTATTCTTTTCAGTGGGTTGACCGTTTGCCAGACGAATGGCCGGTTTCGGCACGAACCTTGCTCATCTGACTGGTCTCCACTCAGTGCAAAATGAAAAGGTGCGAAGAAAAATGACAGGACAGAACGGAAACGGCACGTGCAGGATTGCCGTGGCCAGCGGCAAAGGGGGCACCGGGAAGACAACGGTGGCGACCAACCTTGTGATCCAGGCCGCCGAGGCCGGGCACCGGGCTGTGTACGGGGACTGCGACGTCGAGGAGCCGAACGGCCATCTCTTCCTGCGTCCCCGCATCGAAACGAACCGGCCCTTCTCCGTGGAGATCCCCTCGATTGTCGAGGAGCGCTGCACCGGGTGCGGACGATGCGGCGAGGTTTGCGCTTTCAGCGCCATCGTGGTGATCAACAAGAAGGTGCTCACCTTCCCCGAACTCTGCCACAGTTGCGGAGGGTGCTGGCTCGCATGCCCGGAGGATGCGATCGAACAGGGGTCCAGGGAGATCGGGGTCGTTGAGACAGGGGGCGTACAGGATGCCGTGGACTTCGTGCAAGGGCGCCTCCGGATCGGGGAGGCGATGGCCCCGCCGCTGATCAAGGCGGTGAAGCAGGACGCCCCCAAGGCGGACCTGCAGATTTTCGATGCGCCGCCCGGAACCTCCTGCCCGGTGATTCAGACCGTCCGGGATGCGGACTATGTCGTGCTCGTCACCGAGCCCACGCCCTTCGGCCTGAACGACCTTCGCCTTGCGGTGGAGATGCTCCGGGAGTTGGGCAAGCCCTTCGGGGTGGTCATCAACCGGGCCGACCTCGGGGACGAGGGCGTGACCCGGTATTGCGCGGAGGAGGAGATCGAGGTTCTTGCCGAGATCCCGGATGACCGGAAGGTGGCCGAGGCTTACGCGCGCGGCGCGATCGCGGTCCAGGTGTTTCCGAAATACAGGCAGCTCTTCCAGGAGTTGCTGGACAAGGTTCTGGACAGGGCCAGGCAAGCAGTGGCCTGACGAGGGGTGAACGACGTGAAAGAACTCGTGGTAATCAGCGGCAAAGGGGGAACCGGAAAGACCAGCCTGGTGGCTTCGTTTGCGGCGTTGGCCAAGAACAAGGTCCTGGCCGATTGCGATGTGGATGCGGCGGACCTGCACCTCGTGCTGGCCCCGACGGTGCGGCACGAGGAGGACTTCAGCGGCGGGAAGATCGCCCGGGTTCTCGCCGAACGATGCACGGCCTGCGGCCAATGCAAAGAAGTCTGTCACTTCGATGCGATCCTGGAGGGCGACACCTTCTCGGTCGATCCCGTGGAGTGCGAAGGATGCGGTGTCTGCGTCTGGAACTGTCCGGAGGAGGCGATCCTCTTTGAGGAGGCGGTCAACGGCCAGTGGTTTATCTCGGACACCCGATACGGGCCTATGGTCCATGCGCGGCTCGGCATCGCGGAGGAGAACTCGGGGAAGCTGGTCACCCTGGTTCGCAACCAGGCGAAGCAAATCGCCGAGGAGGGCGGTCACGATCTCGTGATCGTGGACGGCTCGCCCGGTATCGGGTGCCCCGTGATCGCCTCGATTACGGGTGCTGATCTCGTGCTGGTCGTTACCGAGCCGACGCTTTCCGGCAAGCATGACATGGAGCGGGTCGCAGAGCTGACGCGGCATTTCGGAATCCCGGCCATGGTCTGCGTGAACAAGTGGGACCTGTACCCGGCCATTGCCGAAGAGATCGAGCAGGACGCCCTCGCAGGGGGGATCAAGGTGGCCGGCAGGGTCCGGTACGACAAGGCCGTCACCAAAGCGCAGGTTGTCGGCACGAGCGTGGTCGAATATACGGGCGGCGCGATCACCGAGGAGATCAAGGCCATGTGGCGGCACGTTCTTTACGCCCTGGGCTGAAGGAACGAACAGAGAAGGGCAAAGGGCAGAGGCCACAGGGGCAGGCTCCGGCGGCAATAAGCTGTCGTACGGAGCCGGGGGATTGCTTCGCTGCGCTCGCAATGTCCGGAATGGGGAGACGCACTGGGCCGGGAGATTGCTTCGCTTCGCTCGCAATTTCCGTACGTAACGGGGTGTATGGCCTTTTGAGGTGGTCCCCTGTCCATTGGTGGACATTGCGAGGGACCGGCGGCGACGCGGCAATCCCCGTACGCCTCGGCCGTCACAGTCGGTAAACATTGCGATGCATGGGAGGGGTCGTGATCGTTTGGGTATGTTTTGGCTGTGATAGTTGGTGGAAATTGCGAGGGAGCGGAGGCGACCGAAGCAATCTCCCTGCACCGACGCGTTCCCTCTCCCTTGAGGGAGAGGGTTAGGGTGAGGGTGCCCTGTGCTCCCCCTCATACCCCGCCCGAAGGGTTCGGGGAAGACGGCATCATTGGGAATCTCCCGGCTGCATTGTGAGGGGCCCTTGAACTTGGAGAAGAAAAAATGAGCCACTATATATTCGGTCCCGTGCCTTCGCGCAGGCTCGGTCGTTCTCTCGGGGTCGACCTGGTCCCCTTCAAGACCTGCACCTACAACTGCATCTACTGCCAGCTCGGTCCCACCACGAATCTCACCCTGGAACGTAAGGAATGGGTGCCTTTCGACAAGGTCCTGGAGGAAGCGCGGGAGAAGTTCCGGTCGGCCCGCGGCATCGATTACATCACCTTTTCCGGCTCGGGGGAACCGACTCTCCACAGCCGGATCGGCGAGCTCATCCGGGAATTCAAGCAGTTGACCTCCATACCCGTCGCCGTGCTCACCAATGGCTCCCTGCTGTGGCAGACAGACGTCCAGGACGACCTGCTCGACGCGGACCTGGTCATCCCCTCCCTGGATGCGCCGGACAAGGGGTTGTTCCGGCACGTGAACCGGCCGCATCCGGATCTTGCATTTGACCAGGTGGTCGACGGGCTGGCCCAATTCCGGGAAAGGTATGGAGGAAAAATATGGCTGGAGGTCTTCCTCCTGTCTGGAATCACCGGTTTGGCGAGTGAGGTGAAGAAGATCGCCCGCCTGGCGCGTGCGGTTCGCCCGGACCTGGTGCAACTCATGACCGCGACCCGTCCGGCGCCGATGGACTTCGTGGAGCCGGTCGCCACAGAAGACATGCGGAAATTTGCCCGCCTCTTCGAGATCCCGGTCGATGCCGTGCCGGCGGTTTCGCCCGTTGCCCGGGACGTTCTTTCAAAGGCGGGCAGGGAAGAGATCCTTCGGCTCCTCGAGAGAAGGCCGTGCACGGTGGAGGACATCGCCCTGGGGCTGGGCATCCCCCCGGCAGAGGCCGAAAAATATGTGGCCGATCTGGACGCACACGGCCAGCTCAAAAGCAAGCGCTCCAACGGCGAGATTTATTACTCCGCAGAGCCTTCCTGATGACGCGGCAATCCCCGCGTATTTTGGCCGTCACAGTCAGCGGACATTGCGAGGGAGCGGACGCGACCGAAGCAATCCCCCAGCATCGACGCGTTCCCTCTCCCTTGCAGAAAAGGGGATGCAGCTCTTTTTCCCGCTCGCTCGCAATGTCCACAAT
>WFRX01000083.1 GCA_015486285.1 bacterium | reverse complement strand
GTCCTGATCGCCGCCATGGCCCATTTCGAAGATGCGGGCGGGGGGACGGTCATCTGGTCCCCTTATTACAAGATTACGGAGAGCAACCGCCCCGGTCCGGGCAGACCGATTTTCGTAAACGACGGCTTCCACCAGAATATGGTGGACATGCGGCTGGACAGGCCGGATCGGCCTCCGTTCTACAGGGCGTTCGCCGGGGATTATCACCGTCCTTACGCATTGATCCCCCCTCCGAAGGATGTGCTGATCCTGGGGGCCGGCACGGGCAACGATGTGGCTGTTGCGCTTCTGAGCGGGGCCGAACACGTGGATGCGGTGGAGATAGACCCGGTCATTCTTTCGATCGGCATCCGGGATCACCCGAATCGTCCCTATGAGGACCCGCGGGTAACCGCATACAACACGGACGCGCGCGTCTATCTGAAGAACTGCAGGAAAAAGTACGACCTGATCGTGTACGCCACCCTCGACAGCCATACCATCCTGGCGGGGCAGTCGAACATCCGGCTCGACAACTATCTGTACACGGAGGAGGCGTTGTCGGATGTGAAGAGGCTTCTGAAGGAAAACGGGGTCTTTCTCTTGCAGTTCCTCGCCATGAAGGACTACATCGCCACGCGGTTGCACGATCTCGTGGAGCAGGCCTTCGGCCGCCCCCCCCTGGTCATCTACCTGCCCAAGTACCGCCACTTCAACCACGCCCTGCTGGCCAGGAAAGACGGCGCCCCGATCGCGGATCCCGTCGGGATCGGGTCTCCTTCGCCCCTTGTCAAGGGTTCCTATAAGCTGCCGACGGACAACTGGCCCTTTCTGTATCTTCGCAGACCTTCCGTGCCTCCCCACTATCTCCGGATTCTCACGATGATCCTGATCGTTGCCGTCTTTGGAGTGACGGCCGCCGTCGGCAGGAATTTCTTTCAGGATGCCCGGCCGGTGATGTTTTTCCTGGGCGCCGCCTTTCTCCTGCTGGAGACCAAGAGCATTACGGAGTTTTCCCTGCTGTTCGGATCGACTTGGACGGTGAACCTCTTTGTCGTCCTCGGCATCCTGATCGTCATCCTTCTGGCAACCTGCTTTTCCTTCGTTTTTCCGCCTTTCCGCGGTGGATTCTGTTTGCGGGGCTGTTCGCGAGCCTCCTGTTGTGCTATGGGATCCCGGTGAAAGAACTGCTCGAAGAGAGCCCCCTCGTGCGGGATCTCGTGACCATGATCTTTACCGGCCTTCCCATCTTGTTTGCCGCGGGACTGTTTGCGAGCTGCTTTCAGGAGGAGACGGAATCCGCTCTCGCCCTGGGCTGGAATCTTCTCGGAGCGGTTGTAGGCGGCATCCTCGAGTATGGGAGCATGTTTTTGGGGATCAAGGCCCTCTACCTGCTCGCCCTCTGCCTGTATGCCGCGGCCGGAATGGGCATCGTTTTCCAGAGAGGCAGCCGATAAACGGCCGGATCCACCAGGTCTCATGTCCGGGCCGGGACATGAAAAAGGGGCTCACCCGCGGTGAGCCCCTCGTGGACGAACAGAATTTCCGTGCGGACCTTAGAGAACGGCGTCCAGGATCGTACGGTCTTCGGTCTTCGCGCTCGCAACCCGGGCCTGCACGTTCGGCAGGATTTGGGTTACATAGAACTTCATCGAATCGAGTTTGCCCGCATAGAACTTGGCTTCATCGTTTTCTCCTGCCAGGGCCTTCCGTGCCTCCGGATCGTCGGCCCCCTTCTCCGCGCAGATTTCGTCGAGCCTTTTCTGGGCGATCAGCGCCTGTTCCATCAAGAGCCACGCGCAGACGACCTCGGAAAACGAGCTGAGATACGGCGTGGCATGAGCGATCGAATAGATCGCGTCCCCGCTCATCGATTTGGTCATGAAGTCGTTCGTGATGTCCGCCAGGAGGTCCTTGGCGGCGGCGAGTTTTTCGATGTAAGAGGCGAGGGATTCGTGAGACCGGTTCTCCTCTATGAAGGCGTTCAGGTCGTTCAGGAAGTTCATGTAGAGCGCCCCGCCCTTCATGGCGAGTTTTCTGCCCAAAAGGTCCAGGGCCTGGATCCCGTTCGTCCCCTCGTAGATCGAAGCGATCTTCGAGTCCCGCGCGTACTGCTCGACCGGGTATTCCTGGCAGTACCCGTACCCGCCGAGGATCTGCATGGCCTGGACGCATACCTCGAAACCCATGTCCGACGAATAGGCCTTGCAGAGCGGGGTGAAGAGGTCCACGTAACCCGCGGCCTTTTCCCGTTCCGCCTCGTCTTCGCTGACCTCGGCCAGGTCCTCGTAGTAGATCGTCTTCATCAGCAGGGCGCGTGTCGCCTCGGTGATCGATTTTCCGAACAGGAGCATCCTTCGCACGTCCGGGTGGTCGATGATCGGTACGCGGGGGGCGTTGGGGTCCTTCATGTTGCGGACATCCACGCCCTGGATTCGTTCCTTGGCGTATTGCAGGGCGTGCTCGTAGGCAGCCGCCCCGAGGGCGCTGCCCTGGAGGCCCACGTTGATCCTAGCCTCGTTCATCATCTGGAACATGTAGACGATTCCCTTGTTCTCTTCCCCTACGAGGTACCCGATGCAATTGCCCTCGTCCCCGAAGTTCAGGGTGCACGTAGAGGAGCCGTGGAGGCCCATCTTCTCTTCGATGTTTCCGCAGTGGACGTCGTTCGGTTCGCCGAGGGTCCCGTCCGGATTGACCCGGATCTTGGGCACGAGAAACAGGCTGATGCCCTTGATGCCGGGAGGTGCGTCCGGGGTGCGGGCAAGCACGGGATGGATGATGTTCTCGGCGAGGTCGTGATCTCCGCTCGAGATGAAGATCTTCGTTCCGGTGATCTTGTAGACATCGCCCTCCTTCACCGCCATGGTCTTCACGTCTCCGACGTTGGAGCCGGCCTGCGGTTCGGTCAGGCACATGGTCCCCGCCCACTGCCCCGCGTACATCTTCTCCACGAAGAGATTCTTCAGTTCCTCGGAGGCGAATGTCTCGAACATGTGGCCCGCCCCATGGGCGAGCGACGGGGTCATCATGAAGGCGAGACAAGCGCCGGTGAAGAACTCGCCCGTGGCCATGGCTATAACCCGCGGCAGCCCCTGTCCGCCCCATTCCGGGCTGCTGGCCACGCCGATCCAGCCGCCTTCGCAGAACTTCCGGTAGGGTTCGTGAAACTCTTTCGGGAAGGTGACCGTTCCGTTCTCGAACTTGGCGCCTTCCCGGTCGGCGATTTCGTTCAAGGGCGCCAATTCCTCCTTGGCCAGCTTGAGCCCCTGCTCCAACACCATGTCGAAAACCTCTCTGTTGAACTCGCTGTACTTCTCGTACCGGCACAGCTGCTCGACGTCCAAATGCTCGTACAGGATGAATTCGATGTCGCGCCGATTCACAAGATACTCAGCCATCTTCGTTTCTCCCTTTTGTTCCGTCGAGGCGTTTTCCGCGGATCACGGGTCCGACCTTCCCCATTTAGTACGAGCCAATATAATTCACTACCGTACTAAATGTCAATACGGATCCTTCGGGATGGGGAAGAGGCAAAGGGGAGAGGGGTTGGTGGTCTTTTTTTCAGATCTTTTCCAGCAATTTTTCTTCTATGAACCCGACCTCCCGCGTGACCCGGGCGCTGATCCGCATCTTCTTTTCCAGGCTCCGCAGGGCGTTCAGCACAGAGGCGTGGCCCCTGTTGTACAAATGGCCGATCGACGCGAGGGATGCCTGGGTGTGTTTCCGGGCGAGGTACATGCCGATCTGGCGGGGATAGTGCACCGTTGTCTGCCGTGAACGCGATGAGAGCATGCCGGGGGCAAGGTCGAAATACTTCGCCACGTGATCCCGGATCGTCCGGGGGTCTGCCGGCTTCCGTGAAGGGATCGCGGGATTTCTGAAAAAACGCTCGACCGTCTCCAGGTCGATCGATTCATGGGCGAGAGATTGGAGCGCCAGTAGACGCTTGCAGGCGCCCTCCAGGCCGCGTACATGGGAACGAACGTTACGGGCGACGGCTTCGAGCACCTCATCGGAGGCCTGCAGACCGAAGGCCCGGGCGAACTGCCGCGTGATGGCCAGCCGCGTCTCGAATTCGGGGGGCTCCATCGTGACTGCCAGCCCGGAGAAGATCCGGGATTCGAGGCCTTCATCGAGCCCGTTTTTGCCCCGGGGGGGGAGGTTGCCCAGGAGGACGACCTGTTTCCCCCGGTCCATGAGTATGTCGAGGGTGTGGCACAATTCAGCCTGCAAGGCGTTCTTCCCCTTCAGGAACTGGATGTCGTCCAGGATCAGCACATCGCATGCGTCCCGGTACTTGGCCTTGAAAGAAGGCACATCCCTGTCCTTGATGTGCCGGATCATATCAGCGAGAAAGCTCTCCGCCGTTCGCCAGAGGATCCGCAGGTTTCCGTTTTCCTCGAAAAGGCGGTGGCCGATCGCCTGCCCGAGATGTGTTTTCCCCAGGCCGGTGGAGGCATGAATGAGCAGGGGGTTGTATTGGCTGTGGAAGCGGCGGGAAACCTCTTTTGCCGCCGACCACGCAAAGCCGTTCGATCGGCCGCTCACGAAGGTCGAGAACCGGAACCGCGGATTCCAGCCTGGGAAGGGGCTTTTCATCGGGACCGTTTCGTTCAATCCGGCCGCGGGTCCTGGGGCGGGGGGCGGATCCGGGTCCGATGCGGCCGCCGAGACCGAGTCGCCTGGAGTGGATCGAGGGGCGGTGGACCGGTCGATCTGGAAGGTGAGTCGGAGGTCGCGGCCCGCTTCCTCGCTGAAGAGGCTGGCAAGGGCCTGAGCGTGTCTCCCGGACAGCCACTGCACGGAGAAGGCGTTCGGGCACATCAGGGTCAGATCTCCCTGGCCCCCCTCGGCCAGGGCCACATCCTGGAGCCAGTATTCGAGGTGACGCGATGTTTCCTGGGCCTGGATACGCTCTCTGACCCTCAGCAGGAGCGATTCCATGGCGCGGTGTGTATCGGATGCAGGCATATTCGTATCGTGGCTTTCCCTCGACGAGCTTGCTTGGAAAAGGTCTTGCCGAACTTCACGCAGCAAACCGGGATGCGTAATGAATGGCGAAGGATAAAAGAACGCTTCGATGCGGGCAACCTTTGTTGTTGCCGTTCCTGGACTCGATTGTCCACAACCGGGGTGAGGGGGGTTCCCGTGACGGAACGGGAAGGGCGCAGCTGATTTCCGGCCCGGAAAGGCCGAAAAAAGGGGAGCTGTAATTTCGTCCGGGAAAACCCCCGGAACCCGGGGGGTTCGCGTCCTTGTACACAGATCCGAACAGTTTTCTTCACAGCATCGCACCTCGATCATTCTTCCACGTTCTCGAGTATGCTTCAAAATGCGTTTGGAGCCATTCAGCCCGGACGACTGGCGGCGGGCACGCCCCAAGCCTGTTGTGTTTGCTGGGAATTGGGCTGAGAATGTGGTAAAATAAAAAATATGCAGGGAAGAATCTCGACGATGGATGGGAACGGCTTGCCCCTCTCGAAGGGGCCTCGCTTCTCAAGACGTAAACGGCGTCTGGGCCAGGCCTATACGGAATATCTCGTGATTCTTCTGTTCGGGGTTTTTTTGAGCCTGGGTCTGGTTGTAATCGAACGGCAGCTTCCCCCGGAACAGACGAAGATCGTGGACAGGCTGTATGGGTACATCTTTGATTATTACGCGAGCCTGGCGAACTTTCTCAACCTCCCTGTGTTCTGAGTTTCCGGGGTGCCGATGGAGGGCAAAGGCATTTCCTGAAATAGGAAATTTTTTTCTTTTTTTCCTGATTGCCGTGCCCTGCCGGCCGTGACGGGCATGACTTCCGGAAAACGGGCCCCAGGGTCTCAAAGGCGTGGAATCCCATTTTAATAAAACGATTTTTTTTCATATTGGACAACACCTTCTCGTCGAAACGGCGGGAAGGTGATCCCGGCAGGCGCTGCCGGTACTATTGGCATAAATTTTGCTGAAATAGACTCGCGCATCCAGCGCAGGGAGGAGGTGATTTCGAATGATGAAGTTTCTTCGCAGCAAGAAGGGACAGGGGATGAGTGAGTACCTTATCATCCTGGCACTCGTGGCTATTGCCACCATCGGCGCCGTGATTTTCTTCGCGGACAACGTGCGAGAGCAGATCTCGAACCTGGCTGAGGAGATCACGGGGCAGGCCGCCGCCTGGTGCGCCGTTGAC
>WFRX01000082.1 GCA_015486285.1 bacterium | reverse complement strand
GGGTTGACAAGGCCGGGAGACGCCTATAAAGTAACTGGGTTAGGCAATCATGCCGCGGGGTAGAGCAGCCAGGTAGCTCGTCGGGCTCATAACCCGGAGGTCGGTGGTTCAAATCCACCCCCCGCTACCATAGCAAAAACAAGGGATTAGGCGAAAAACCTAATCCCTTTTCTTATGTCCGAATCAGGTTTTTCCAACCCTATTTCCAGCACAGTCCCAAATAACAAACCTACACCCGTTGCCCTTAATCGCCCCAAGCGGCATCTCACGCAAGCGGATCAGAGTGGGGTAGGAACGGAACGCGCGCGGGATCTGTTGTGACGGTGAAGCCTAATCGACCTCTTTGAGGCGCTCGGCGATCCAGACCTTGATCAGGGACTGTCTTGGTACACCCAGACGACGGGCTTCCCTGTCCAGTTTCTCGACGACCCAAGCCGGGAAATCGACATTGATCCGCTTCAGGCCGGCCATCGGTTTTCTCGCCTTGGAGAGATCCAGGACCTGAGAAACGTCTTCCCCCTTGTCAAACTTTTTGTCGAATTCGCGCGCTTTCATAAATTGCTATCTCCTCCGGGCGTGACCGGCGCACGGATATGATCCGAACGCTCTCCCCCCTGTAAGTAATTACCGCCGACCAATGTGTATCCTTGAGTCTTCCTATTACGAGGAATCTTGGCTCATCGACCGTCCTTGCCGGGATCTCCAGCAGCTCCGGGTCATTCCAGAGTTTCTGCGCCTCCCGGAAATCGATGCCGTGCTTGGTCTTGTTGCTTTTGCTCTTTTTCGGATCAAATTCGAAACGCATTGTAGTATAAATTTTACCCCTTTTCGGTATAGTTTTGCAACAGTGAAATTCACGGTCTGACGGCGCTGCCCACGAGTAGGTTTCAGCGAAATGTAGGTGGAGCAATCCAGAACACAGATTGCACTTACGGATGTTGGTTGGCCGGTTCATGCAGCAGGCCCCCCGGTGGCGGTGCGCCCCGGGAGGCCGTGATCGCTGGTGCTAGAAGGGGATGTTGTCGTCCTTGACCGGGGGCCGGCTTGCCGTTGCCGCCGAGGAACTGCACCGAGCCGGCGATGATCTCCGTGGCGGCGCGCTTCTCGCCGTCCTTCTCCCAGGCCCGGGTCTGGAGCCTCCCCTCGATGTACACGGTGCGGCCCTTGGCCAGGTGCCGGCCGCAGATCTCCGCGAGCTTGCCGAATGCAACGATTCGGTGCCATTCGGTCCGCTCGGCCTTCTTGCCCTCGGCCGTGTTCCATCGCTCGTTGGTTGCCACAGACAAGGTGGCGACTGCCGTGCCGCTCTGGGTGGGGTGGAGGGTGGGGTCAGGCCGTGATCGTCAATAATAAACAATAAGCAAGGCCTGATCCCTCCCTACCAGACTTGATCTGGCCACCAGGACTGATTATCATTGGCCTCAGAACCGCGATCCGCCAGTAATTCACCAACGAGTAAAACTTCGCTCCGTGGTCCAGTCCAACAGAGCGTTCGTGGCTGCCAACGTGCCTCAAGATCTGTTTCGCTGGCCGGGCTTGATGGCATCTCTTCAGAGAAGGAACGTTGAGTGAGAATTGAAGATATCATCAATGCAATACGGAGTGACCGTATTCGGCTCACGGACCACGCAGATGAAGAGGCGCGGGCGGAGGATCTCAAATTCGATGAGGTTCTTTTCAGCGTGCTGCAGGGGCAGATTATCGAGGACTATCCTACTGACAGGCCATACCCGAGTTGCCTGGTCTATGGTGATACCTTTGCGGGTGAGCCTGTTCACAGCGTTTGGGGGTATAATCAAGAGAATGGGTGGGCGGTGCTTATCACGGTATACCGTCCAGCCCCCAATCGATGGATCGATTTTCGAACGAGGAGACCGAGAGAATGAAGCCATTCGAGAAATGCCCTATTTGTGGTGGCCAAGTCGTTGAGAAGGAAGTGGAGAAGCTGCTACGGGGCGGCAACCACACCGCACTTGTCAAAGTCCGAGTTGAGGTCTGCTTGCATTGTGGTGAGCGGCTGTATTCCCACGAGAACGTGAGACGCTTCGAGCAAATCAGAGACAAGCTGGAACGGCAGGAAGTTGGGGAATTTCGTCCTTTGGGGCAGTCGTTTGAAGTCGTGTAGCTCGACCAGTTAGCGCACGCGGACTCAGCGCAGGGTTAGAGCGAGTAGGGTGCCAGGAGTAGGGTGCCAGCGAGTAGGGTGCCAGGTATCACAATCTCACAAAAACTCGCAGAGAAGACTCTGTGCCTCAAAGGTGATCATCGATGGTGCGAAGGCCGAGGGTGTTGATCGAAGATGAGATTGTGATACCTGGCACCTTACGGCCTACGGCGGATCATTCAGAAGGACACCGGGGACCGAGCTTCGTGCCCGGCCCCCCCCCGTGTCTGTATCCTAAAAGTAGTAGCGAAGGCCGCCAGTGAAAGCGAAGTTACTCGCGTTGAAGTCTCCGGAGCCGATGGAGACTCCGTTGAGAGTCTCACGAGCTTCGCCCTTGTTGTATTTCCAGCCCAACTCGAGGTTTGCCGCGAATTTCTCCGTGATGAAGAAGTCGGAACCGAAACCTACTTTGAACCCGAACGTGTCATCAACTTCAATGTCGTAGTCTCCTCCGTAGAGCAACCGTGCTTCCTGCTTCACCTGATCGTCCACGTCAAAGGAATTGAGGTTGCCCCCGGCCGCGATCAAGAGATACGGCGAGATCCCTGCGGCGGAGCGCCCGATGAAGTGCCACTCAACGAAAGGCATGAGTGTAATTGAGTTTGCGTCCCCCCAATCTACTTCGTAGCCGAAGACCTCCATGTCCAGAGACAGCATCTGGTACTCGCCCAAAAGCCCGACAACCACCTTGTCCCCGATCGCGTACGCGATGTTTGCCCCAAAGGTTGGTACGACTCCGACGGAGGTGTCCACAAAACCGTCAGGGTTGAAATCCTGTGTGGTCACACCGATCCCGCCCTTGAGCCCGAGCATGACGCCTGCGAATGCGTTGAGCGTGAACATTCCAACGAAGGCCACAGCCGAAAAAATGGATAGAAAACGTTTCATAGCGTATGGGTCCTTTCTGTGATGACGAGATGAACTCCCTCATATTCTTGAAGTAAGATCCCCAAAAAGGACTAGCTGCGGATGGCCCTTGGGAGTGGGGGGCCTCGCTGCCTTTCTCTACTATTGGCGCGGTCATCAATCATGAACTCTCCTCCGTGGTCGAAGTCTATTCCTCCGGCTCCTCGTACCGGATGCGCCTCCTCCTAGCCGAAGCCCGCAGCATCCTGGAGCCATTCCCAGGCCCGTTCCCTCTGTAGTTCCTTGCGAACATGGCGAGGTGCAGGACCTGGCCGTCCAGTGCACGAGCAAACCCGGTCAGCCTGTCGGAGCTGATCCGGCAGCCGGTCCCAAGCGCCAGGGAGGGGCGGCCCTCGATTCCGGCGGTGGCCGCACCCTTGAGAAAGGGGGTCACATCTCCCCTCCGAACCTCGTACTCCTTCTTCGGCTCGAACCTGTCGATGGCGTCCAGGGTCAGGGTTTCGAGGCCGCCCTCGTACTCCGACAGGAGGGGAAACAACGCGAGGTTCTTGTAGGACTGTTTGCGTCCGATCTTGATCTGTGCCTCGTTCGCCTTGATAACCGGGACCATAGCAATCACACTTCTTGCCTGCTCATTTTTCCTGCATTCTAAAGGAGGGGTGTGACAGATCCGGTCAAAGGGGAGGCCTTCCTGAAAAAAAAACGATCCAGGGGTATTATGATCTTGAGGCATAAAGCAGGATGGAGGGGTCACAGCGGGTAGGCGGGTAGGGTGCCAGGTATCACAATCTCCGGGCAACAAAATTCACGCTACCGACTACGTGGATACCGAAGACTTCGCCGGACCGCTGCAGAAGGTCTTCGACGATGCCCTCGCTTTTGTCATGCGGAACCTCCACAAGGTGCATGCGGGACGTGGCGTGAATGCCCCCGGACGGCCTGAAATTCCGGAAAGCGTATTCGAAGAACTATTGGTGAACGCCCTGGTGCACCGAGACTATTTTGTCAGTGCACCGATCCGCCTGTTCGTCTATGATAACCGCATCGAGATCGTCAGCCCCGGCCACCTGCCCAACAATCTGACCGTGGAAAAAATTCTGGCAGGCAACTCAAATATCCGCAACCCG
The DNA here is from genome assembly GCA_015486285.1 of bacterium. GTDB lineage: Bacteria > Desulfobacterota > DSWW01 > DSWW01 > DSWW01 > S015-6. The sequence goes on along the minus strand of WFRX01000082.1, from coordinate 5,150 downwards.
ATTCTCGTCTCGTATGTGGCCAAGGATCTGTTGCCCTACCACGGCCTGGGCTCCGGCATCAAGCGCGCCCTCGATGCCTGGCCCCAGGTCGATTTCGCCGACGACCGGCAGGGGTGTCTATTCACCGCCACGGTGCACCGGACGTCGGTCGAAAATTTGAAACTGGTTCCGGGTTCACCGAAAAGTTCGGTAAAAAGTTCGGTAAAAACAGCCGAAGATATCCTCGCCTTACTTTCGGAAAACCCGGGAATGACGATCCCCCAACTGGCGAAAATCCTCTCTCTATCCACCAGGGCTATCGAGAAACAGATTTCTAAACTACGGAAGGAAGATCGCCTGCGCAGGGTAGGACCCAAGAAAGGCGGTCATTGGGAAGTGAAGTAGGAGGGGAAATGAGTGTTGGTAAAGTTACAGAGCATCTCATCAGCCTCATTGCGACATGGAAAGCCGCTGGCACTACTTTGAACCATACGGAGTCGACCACGACAGCATCGAAAAGCTGGTTACGGCAATCACAGGGGACGCTCTTTCAAAATTTAGCATAGAACTAAAAAAAAGAAGGCAGAATCTATCATGTTGAGGCCACGAGAGCGGCTTTATGGTATCCGAAAGACGGGAATGGTATTGTGCCGTTAAAAAATGAATAGCACAATCACGGCACAACGCAATAGCGATAACATATTGAAATGCAAGGGATTATATTGCGGCATTTCAAAACGATAAACGCAATCCGGATGTACTGATCCGGCGCAATAGCGCATTGATGACTGTGGATTGCAGATTGATGATTGAGATGCCGGAACGAGTGAACGGAGGCAGGAATCTATGACAAAAGGGAAATCAAAGATCGAAAATTCCCAAGGTGGACGGTGCAACGTCCGACATCGTCGCAGCGGAGGCGAGTAGGGTGCCAGGCGAGTAGCGAGTAGGGTGCCAGGTATCACAATCTCACAAAACTCGCAAAGAAGACTCTGTGCCTCAAAGGTGGGCATCGATGGTGCAAAGGCCGAGGGTGTTGATCGAAGATGAGATTGTGATACTTGGCACCCTCCGCTCTTTCAAGTGGCTCCATTAACCCGATCTCGGGTGGCTCCATTAGAGCGGTCAACAACAGGAGGGGCTTTCTGCTGCCTCTGGCTTGAGGGAGAACCGGGGTACAGCCTGGCTTCCAGTTCCCCCTCAACCATCTCCGGGTCCAGAGGCCAGGCGACACCGGCCATTTTGCTCCGAAGCAGACAGTCGGAAACGCTCGTAGGGGAGACGGAAATACTGCGGGCAATCGCGCGGTTGCTCAAACCGCGTTCGAACTTCAATCTCAGGATCTCTTGTAGCTTCCGCATGGACAACCTCTTTTTCGGCATCTTTACCCTCCTGTTGCGTGGTTTCAGGAGGGGATTATCCTGCCTGTGGCTATCCAGCGTCTACGTCACTCCTTGTAAGCTGAAAATCCTCTTCCGACCAAGACCTTCTACCCACACTGGGTGTCCAGTTCAGCCCGGAATCGGTGTCCAGCTTGCCCCGGAATGCCTGTCCAGTTTCGCCTGGAATGGGTGTCCAATTTGGCCCGGAATACGCAGGTGCAAAGGCCGAGGGTGTTGATCGAAGATGAGATTGTGATACCTGGCACCCTACGTGCTACGGATGACGTCGTCAGAAAAGTGCTCTACCTGGCCATCAACCGCGTCTCAAAAAAATGGAAACGACCCATCAAAGACTGGGCGGCTGCTTTGAATTATTTCACGATTGTCTTCGAGGGAAGGATACCGGCTTAGATGATGAGAGGCTACTTACACAGTTCCGTTGACACACCCTAAAATGACGACCTGATCCCTCCCTTCACTGACCTTCCAGGGCGTCGTAGGTTTTCCTGCCTTTCCTTCAACCTCGATGCGTCACCCCGCGTCTTGAGTTCATCGCCGGCCGAATTTCTCCCTGTTCTGCCTCCGACTCCAGATCAGGACGACAACGAACGGGATCGCAAGGACACCGAGCATACAGAAGAGACTGGATCGGGCGTCCGCACTCGTGGCGGAGCCGACCATCCCGGCGCTCGCGACGTCCGCCGGTCCCCACGGCTGTTCCTCGTGCTGGCTGTACCGGATCAACATGAAGTCGAGGTCCGGATCCTCGCCCCCGTAGCTCGTGCCTCCCACGTATAATACGTTGTTCAAGGGGTCCAGGGTGATACAGTCGCCCGAGTCGTAGCCGTTCGCCCGGTTGTAGCGGGTGGTCCAGATCGGGTGGCCGTTCAAGTCGTACTTGATGGTCACCGCGTCATATCCCACGATTCCCCGGCTCTTGCCCGTCACGTAGAGGTGCCCCAAACCGTCCAGGACGAGGGCGTGCGCACCGTCCCACGTGAACAAGATATTGTTCCACGAGTGGAACCAGAGCAAGCTTCCGTCCGGACCGTATTTGAAGGTGGCAAAGTCCACTCCGGTTACGGTGTCCGTGCTGTGGCCGGTCACATAGACGTTTCCGGAGGGGTCGACGGTGAGGTCCATGGCCACATCCTCGTCTTCCGCGGTTCCGTCGTAGCGTGCGACCCAGAGCTCGTTACCGTCCGGGTCGTACTTGACCGTGGCGTAGTCCTTGTATCCATTGCCCCCGCCCACACTTCCACCGGTGACGAAGACGTTGCCCGAAGCATCGACCCCGATGGCCGTGGGCTCGTCCGTGTCGCTGTCCGGTCCGTCGTAGCGCACGACCCATAGCTCGTTGCCGGAGGTATCGTACTTGATGGTCGCGTAGTCCCTGCCGGTTCCGTCTCCATAGCTTATGCCGGTGACATAGACATTGCCCGAGCCGTCCAGCGCCAAGGCCGTGGCACCGTTGTATGAGGCATGCACAGGGCCCCTATAGCGCGCGACCCACAACTCGTTACCACCTGAATCGTACTTGACCGTGGCGTACTCCTTCAGGTCATCGTCAGGATCGTAATCACTCTTCCCTGTAACATAAACATTGCCCGAAGAGTCGACGGCCAGCGCCGAAACCCAGTCATCTTGGTCCGACGCTTCGTCGAACCGTGCGACCCACTGTTCGTTGCCGTCCGCATCGTACTTGATCGTCACGTAGTCATAGCCGGGCTCGGTGCCGCAGGTACTGAAGGCCACGTAGGCGTTGCCCGAGGAGTCCACGGTCAGCTCGGAATTCGGATGGTGCTCATCCACGGATCCTTCGTAGTGAGCCTCCCACAGGACCGAGCCGGAGGGAGCATACTTGATGGTCACGAAACCATGTCCCGCCCAGGAACCGGTGACCAGGACATTGCCCGACCCGTCCGCCTGGGTGGAATAGACCCTGTCGAGACTCTCCACACCGTTGCCCTGCCCCTGGTAGCGCGCCGCCCATAACTCGTTGCCGTCCGCGTCGTACTTGACCGCAGCGAAATCCTCCAGGTGGTCCAGGCCTGCGCCCTTGCTGGTCCCCGCCACGTAGACGTTACCCGCCGCATCCATGCCGAGGCCCGAGGCCCTGTCCTCGTCACTCGCCGTGCCGTTATAGTGGTTCTCAGCGAGGAGGGTGCCTCCAGAGCTGTACTTGATCAGCAGGAAGTCAGTCGACACGTCCGTGCGTGTCCCTGCGTCGTTTATGTTCTGATACCTCGAGCCGGCGCCGGCGATGTAGATATTGCCGGCCCCGTCAAGGGCCAGCGAGACTGCTTTGTCCCGTTCGAAGGACGACCCGCTGTATTCGACAGCCCAGAGCACGTTCCCGTCCGTGTCATACTTGATCGTTCCACAGAAGTAGTAGTGCAGACTGTACGCATGCCGTGCAACATTGCCCGTGACGTGAACATTTCCTGCGGCATCCACGGCGATTGCATTGGGCTCCGTGTCATCGGAGTACGCGTCTGGCCACTCGTACTGATCCGACCAGAGTTCGTTTCCATCCTCATCGTACTTGACGGTGCGGTACATGCCTCCAGACCCCCTACCGGTCACGTAGACATTGCCCCCCGTATCCAGTGCCATGGCCCTGGGGATTCCGTAGGAATGAATTGCGACCCAGGTCTCATTCCCGTCGGGGTCGTACTTGACGGTGACGAAGGACATGCCTTGCCTGCTTCCGGTCACAAGGACATTGCCCAAGGCGTCCACGGCCAGATCTACGGGCTCGTAGTCTATCTCGGACCACGGTTCACCGTAGCGGACCGCCCATACTTCATTGCCGTCCGGATCGTACTTGATGGTAACATAGTGATACGCGAAGACGCTCTGAGACGTGCCTGTGACATAGACATTCCCAGCAGCGTCTGCGACGACCTTCAGGGCTCTGTCGTATCCATGCATCGGCCCGTCGTAAAGGGCGACCCATATCTCGTTCCCTTCGGAGTCGTACTTCACCGTTGCGAAATCGTCATTTGTGTCGTTGCCGCTGTAACCGGCCCCTGAAACGACCACGTTGCCTGCGCCGTCCACGGCAATCGAGTGCGCCCAGTTATCGTAACCGGCTGCCCCGTCGTACCTGGCCGCCCACAGCAGGTTTCCCGCCGAATCGAACTTCACAGTCGTGAAGTCGTCGCCTAACTGGCTCTCCCCTAACAACCTGCTGTATCCGGTCAAGTACACATTCCCCATCCCGTCCACCGTCATGGCTTTGACCCTGTCCCGGCTCTGCCCGGGTCCGTTGTGAAAGGCCACCCAGTCCCTGACCACGGTATCGGCGAATGCCGGCAGAACATCGAGGCTCCCGACCATGAGGACGAAAGCGAGAATCATGCAGAAACGGCCAGCATAGCTCTCTTCAACATCCGCCATGGTCTTCCTCCCTTGCAAGAAGACAAGAGTTTCCATTGAGATAGAAAAATCGTACAAGAGTCATAATAGGGTGTCAACAATAAAAACGATTGCTTTGGAAATGCGAAGCCGCACGAAGAGATTGTTTACGGGCCGCAATCCGTGCAATGCTGAAAAGGGCGGCGGACTTCGCCCCGCAAAACGCAGTCATACGCATAGAACACCACAGCAGGACGATGCAGGAACGAAAAAAGGAGACGAAAAAAGGGGACGCACCTCTTTTTTGTCGAAGTAGCGAAGTAGGGTGCCAGAGCGAAGTAGGGTGCCAGGTATCACAATCTCACAAAAACTCGCAGAGAAGACTCTGTGCCTCAAAGGTGGGCATCGATGGTGCACAGGCCGAGGGTG
>WFRX01000081.1 GCA_015486285.1 bacterium | reverse complement strand
CTGGCGGGCAGTTCGCTGACCACCTGCAGGGGGGCGAGCCCCTTCTCCTCGTACTTCCGGGAAGAGGTGTAGATGTAACGGCTGTTCAGGGGCAGACCGAAGGAGGACCGGTTGGGCAGCAGGGAAAGATCCCCGCCGCGCTTGGCCAGCAGGTTGTATCCGTCCGTGGCCGTAAAGTCGTAGCGAAAGACGTCCGGATCCGAGGTGATCCGGGATGCCTCGATCAGATCCGAAAGTCGAACGGCGCCGATCCCCTGGGAGTCGGATGTGATGATTCCCTCCAGGGGGGTCTCGATCTCCGTGGCATCCAGTACGACATAGACGGTTTCGTCGCCGACCCATGGCTTCCCCGGGGGCTCTCCCTGGTCCGTGTTGTAGGCGTCCTTGTAAGCATCCCACCCGTCCCCGCAGCTCAGGATGAGCCAGGGGACGACAAAGAGGATGGAAAGGACAAGAATGTGTTCGCGTGATTTCCTATACGCCATGATCGTCTCTCCTCGTGTCATGCATGCGCGTCATGCGGTGTTGTATCCTCAATGCCTGCCTCGCCTGTTCCGTAATCGAAGGTTTTGCCGGGCCCGGGCTTCAGCAGGCCTGACACCGTTCATGAGTACCTCCTGTAAGGCGATCTCCAAGGCCTCGGAGACGGCCCGGGCAGGGCGGGGAGGAAGTGGACTTACCCCGGGTTCGTGGGCAGGTTGGCTCTTTGGCCCTCCTGAGAGAGTTTGTGCTTGTTTTCGTAAGCCCCTGGAGAGAGATAGTCAATACTGGAATGACGGCGATAGGGATTGTACCGGCCCTCGAGATACCGGAAGACGGCCATGGGGGCTCCCGGTGGTTGCGGAAGGGGTAGCGGTCGAGCAACTCGCATTCCAGAGCGGCGAAGAAGCTTTCAGACATGGCGTTGTCGTAACAGTCCCCTACTCTGTCTGTGTAGGTTGACTTTCTTTTCGAGTGTTTGCTAAGGTGCTCTTCTGAAGAATTCGTGGCGCAAGAGAACTTCGGACCGGCAGGAGGATCTTCGGCATGAGCGAGAAAAAGAGAGTACTGGTTGTGGATGATGAACCGGATTTCGTGGACATCGTGAAGCAGTACCTCGAGCAGGCCGGCTTCGAGGTTGAGGTGGCTTACGATGGGGTGCAGGGGATCGAGAAGGTAAAGGCAAATCCGCCGGATGCGATCGTTCTGGACGTAATGATGCCCGAAAAGGACGGCTACGAGGTCTGCGCGGAATTGAAGAACGACGAGAAATACAGCGATATTCCGATCGTCCTGCTTACGGCCGTCAGCACGCACGTTGGGACCACGCAATACTCCCATTACGATGGGATGAGTACGGAAGCGGATGATTACCTTCCGAAGCCCGCTTCGGCCGAAGAGATTACCGAGAGCGTAAAGAGCCTTCTGGGCGTCTGACCGAGGGCGGCGTGGCGTGGGGGTCGGCCCCCGGCCCCTTGGCGCCGGCTAGGATGACACGGGAAGCACCACGGTGAAGGTGCTTCCTTCGCCGGGCGCGCTCACCAGTTCGAGGGTCCCTCCCAGATCCTCGACGATTCCCTTTACAATCGGAAGTCCCAGTCCCGTTCCCGTGATGTAACGGGTGTTGTCATCCTTCACCCGGTAGAACCTTTCGAAGATCTTCTCGTGATGCCGCTTTTCGATGCCGAAGCCGTTGTCCTGCACCGCCACCCGGACCTGATTTTCCCGCCTCGTTGCGTCCACTTCGATCCGACCCTTTTCGCCGGTGTAGTGGATCGCGTTCGTGATAAGGTTGCCGAATACGATTTCGAGTGACTGCGGGTCTGCGGAAACCGGGGGCAGGCCCTGCTCCGGAAGCGTGAGCGTGAGCGTCTGGCCCTTTCCCTCAGCCTTGGACCGGAGGAATTCCACGACCCCGGTGAGTGTGGCGGCCACATCGACGGGCCGGCGGTCTTTTGTGACAAGGCCGGATTCGATCCGGGAAAGATCGAGCAGGTCGCCGATCATGGTGATCAGCCCCTGGGTCTTTTCCCTGGCGCGGCTGAGCAGGTGTCGCTGCTCGGCCGGCGCTTCGTCGGTCAGCTTGGCGAGGACCATGGCAAGCTGTTCATGGATCGTCGAAAGAGGGGAACGGAGTTCGTGCGATACCTTGGCCACGAATTCCGATTTGAGCCGGTCGAGCACCATGAGCCCTGTGATATCGATCACCACCGTTACGGCCCCGAGGCACTCTCCCGTGTCGCTGCGTATCGTCGTCGAGTCGGTCCTGAGATACTTGTCGCCTTCCGTGGAAAACTCATAGGTGAAGCTCGTCTGACCTTCCGGTACCTCGCCGCGCGAGGCGCGGGTCACGAGGGTGCAGAAGCCTTCTTCCTTTATATAGTGGCACACGTGCTCCCCGGGCTGGAAGTCTTCCGGGAGGGAGAGGAGGCGCATGCAGGCGGGATTCATCAGGGCCACATGCGCGTCCGGAGTGGTGACGATCACGCCGTCCGGCAGGGCTCGAATCACGGTTCGGGTCCTGCTTTGCTCCAGGTGTAGATCCTTGAGGGTGCGTTGCCTTTCCGTTTCCAGGCGTCTGGCTTCGTCCGAGAGCCGCTTACGCTCGATGGCCCGGTCGACGACGATTCGCAACTGATCCGGCTTGAAGGGCTTGGGGATGAAGTCATAGGCGCCCCGCTTCATCGCCTCGATGGCCGTCTCGACCGTTGCGAATCCGGTGATCACGATCACCATCGTATCCGGGTGCGAATCGCGGATACGGCCCAGGACCTCCAGTCCGTCCATGCCCGGCATCTTGAGGTCGAGCAGTACGATTGCAAAGGGGCTCTTGTCGACAAGGTCCACGGCCTCTTCGCCGTTCTCGGCCTTGGATACCTTGTAGCCCCTGCGGCCGAGTATCCGCTCGCATCCATCCCGGATGTCGCGTTCGTCGTCGACGACGAGAATATGTATGTCCTGGTTCTCTGTGCTCAATGCCTACTCCTCTGAGGACTGTTCCGCGGGAAGCTCGATCGTAAAGACCGTACCCCGCCCCTTTTCGCTCTCCGCCCAGATGCGGCCGTCGTGGTTCTCGATGATTCCGTAAGCCAGGCTCAATCCGAGGCCGGTGCCTTTGCCTTGTTCCTTGGTCGTGAAAAAGGGTTCAAAAATATGGGGGAGGGCGTCCTCCGGAATCCCCGGGCCGGTGTCCGATATGCGGATCACCACACGGGAGCCGTTCGCGGCGGAAAGGGTTTCCACGCGAAGCCGGCCGGTTCCCTCCATCGCCTCGGCCGCATTCAGGATGAGGTTCATGAAGACGTGGTTGATCTGCTGGAGGTCGGAAGGAACCTTCGGCAGGTTGGGGTCGAGATCCTTGGTGATTTCGATATTGTGAAACAGAGCCTGATTCTCCAGGAGGAAGAGGGTCTGGGATATGGCGCGGTTCAGGTCGTTCAGACGAATCTCCTGGCGGGTTTGTCTTGCGAATTCAAGGAGTTCCCGAACCGTGTCCCGGCATCGCTCGGCATCGTCGATGATCCGTTTGAGATCCTCCCGGGCCTCGCCCTCGAGGGCGTATTCTTCCATCATGAGCTGCGCGTAAAGGGTGATGCCCCCGAGGGGGTTGTTGAGCTGGTGAGCGACGCCGGCGGCCAGCTTTCCCAGGGACGCCATCTTCTCGGCCTGGAGAAGCTGAAGTTGCGTCTTCTGGAGCTTCTGTTCCAGCTCCCGCTTTTCGCTTCGGTCGTAGAAAAACCCCACGGTGGCGATTTCTTTGTCTCCCTCGTAGATGATGGCGGCGGACAGGCGGATGGCGACCGTGGTTCCGTCCTTGCGTAAGCAGTCGATCGGATAGAACCTGAGTTTTCCTTTTCCGCCGGAGGCCTCGCTCCGGAGGTTTCGCATGACTTCGCGTGCGCCGTCCCCGGGGTAAATGTTTCGGATGTTGAGTTCGGTCAGGGCCTCATCGATCGTGTACCCGGTGATTCGTGACGCAGCCTCGTTGAAGATCAGGATTCTCCCCTTCATGTCCGAGGCGATGATCCCGTCTACCGAGCTCATGATGAGGTTGCGCAGAAAGGCGTTCGACCGGGTCAACTCGGTTTCCAGATTGTGCAGGTGGACCAGGTCGATGTCCAGAACGGTCACCGCTTCGATTTCGGTTCCGTCGAAGATCGGCGTCGCCTGCAGGCATTGACTTTGCTTTTGTTTCCCTCCCGCTTCCGTCGTCCTTCTCACAACGAGGCGTTTTGTTTCCAAGACCTCCGGAACGGGGCAGGAAGGGCAGGGCACAGGCTCTCCATAAAAGTATTCGTGGCATTTCCTCCCGATGACTTCCGGCCCCCCCTCCCGGGTGGCCGGCCGGTTGCCTGCCAGGATTTCGAGGTCCGGGGAGACGACAAAGAGCCTCCGCCCGAGTGAATCCAGAACCTTGCGATAGTATTCTCTCTCTGTTTCCGATCCCATGGGTGTCGAGATCTCCTCCCGGATTGAATTTCCCGAGCCCTTTCGCCGTCTCGATGATATTACAGGCCGGGGTTCGTCTCCATACGGCGGTCTGTCGTCGGCACTCCGCTTGGTATGCCCGGCGGCATGCGGCCCGCCGCTTGCCGGTTCCCGCGGGCGATTTCAACATACGGCAACGCTTCGCAGAAGGGAAGGAGATTCTTTCCCGGGGCCCTGTTCAGAGGACCTGCGGACCGGATGAGAGGGGACAGGCGGCCTAGACCGAAACCTCGGGCCTGGGCAGCAGGCCGGCCTTCTCCACGATTTCAGGCACCTTCTTTTCCCATTCGATGGCCATCACGTGTACGCCGGCGATGCCCTCGACCTGCCGGAGACGCCGGATGGATTCCACGCAGATCTCGATGCCCTTGGCGGCCTGTTCTTCTTTCGGGGTGTCCGCCATCCGTTTGATGACCTCGTCCGGGATGTCCATGCCGGCCACGTTCTTCTTCATGAACTTTGCCATGCCGGCGGATTTCAGGGGGGTGACGCCCGCCATGATCTTGATCTGTTCGTGGAGCCCCAGCTTTCGGACCGCATCCATGAACGTTTCGAAACGTTCCAGGTTGTAAATGCACTGGGTCTGGATGAACTCGACCCCGGCATCCACCTTCTTCGCGAGCCGGATCGGTCGTATCTCGAAGGGTTCGGCAAAGGGGTTACAGGCGGCCCCGATGAACAGCTTGGGCGGGCCGTCGATTTCCTTGCCCGACGGGAACTTCCCCTCGTCCCGCATCATCCGGATGAGTTCGATCAACTGGATCGAGTCGATGTCGAAAACATTCTTCGCGTCCGGATCGTCGCCGAATGTCTGGTGATCCCCGGAGAGACAGAGGATGGCATTCAGCCCGAGGCCTGCGGCGCCCAGGATATCGCTCTGGAGGGAGATCCGGTTTCGATCTCTCGTAACCATCTGCACGATCGGCTCGAGTCCCATCTCCTTCAGCATCACACAGGAGGCGATGGACGCCATCCTTACGACCGAGGTCTGGTTGTCCGTCACGTTGACGGCGTCTACAAAGCCTCTCAGCAGTTCGCCCTTTTTCCGGATGACCTCAGGATTGGCCCCCCGTGGCGGTCCGCATTCCGTGGTGACGGCAAAATGCCCTTCTTCAAAGACTCGCTCAAGGCGGCTTGCGGTTTTCATTCCATCAGGTCCTCCCTAACAATTCTCCTCGGTCCACCATCGCGGCTTGTCTTCCAGGACTTCATAGGCAGGTTCTTACGGTAGTTTTCGAGCTGGTTCAACGAGCGGAGCCTGTCGATGATCATCATCCATCCGCACGGGATTTCCTTGTTCACCTCGCATCGTCCGTCCGTGGTGGTTCCCCCGCACGGACCGTTGAAGAGGCTCTTCGAACAGCGGGCGACCGGACAGATGCCGCCTGTGAGATGCAGTACGCAGTTGCCGCAGGCCTGGCAACGCTCCGCCCAGAGGCCCTGTTTCTCCGTGACCCCGATGAAGGTGGTGTCCAGACCGGGCAGGACGATGGTGGAGGGGTATTTTTCCGCAACGAATTGAATTCCTGCACCGCATGCGATGGACAGGATCGCCTGGTAGTCCTCCAGGTAGGGCCGCATCGCCTCGAGATATTCCGGGTCGCACTGTCGCTCGAGGGTCACTTCCTTGATCTCCAGGGGACGACCCTCCGACTCCCGGGCCAGCCGAAGGGAGGAGGCGAGGATCTCTACCTCCTTTGCACCGCCGGCACGACAGACCGTGACGCACCCGTGGCAGCCTGCCAGGACGATCTTGTCGTAAGGGGTCAGCATTCCGAGAATGACTTCCAACGGCTTTTGTTCACCCATGATCATGGGAAATCTCCTTCTTCCGGGACCGGCGGACCACGTTCACCGGGCTCGGTCCCAGGGCCCGGATCTTGTCGACCATTTCCGTGGCGAAAAGGGCGAACTTGGTGCCTTCGCCGGCACTCAAGTTGTACATGGCCACCCTTTCGCCTCCCATGCCGATCGTATCGAGCACGGCCGCCACCCGGCCCACCCGGGCACGGGCGCGGAGGTTCCCCGACAGATAGTGACAGTCTCCTTCCAGGCACCCCACGACCATTACGCCGTCCGCGCCTTTCTCGAAGGCCTTCAGAATCATTGCTTCATCCACTCTCCCGGAGCAGGGAAGGACCACGATACTCGTGTTGTCCGGGTAGGGAAGCCGAGCGGAGCCTGCCAGGTCCGCGGCACTGTATGCTCAGTGTCTGCAGGCGAAGATTACGACCTTGGGGTCGAAATCCACGGCCGCCTCCTTCAGGTCTTTCCCGTTCCCCGTTTCGGGCGCTGGCGATGGGTTGTCCATTTCCTCTACCTTTCGGAAGGGTCTGCGGTCAGGCTGAACTGCCCGCCTCCATGTGCTCTCCTGCGGATGCAGGAAGGTCATCCTCCTCCGGCAGCGCCTCGATCTTGGCGAGGAGCTGCTCGTGGGTGTAGTGGCGCAAAACGATCGTCTGTGCCGGGCACTCGGCCACGCAGATGCCGCAGCCGTGACAAAGGGCCGGATTGATTTCGGCCGCGTGATTCTCGTTGATGAACGGCACCCCGTACGGGCATGCGCGTACGCAGGTCAGGCACACCGCGCAATGCTCCGGATTCACGTGGGAGACGATCCCGGATAAGCGTAACGTTTCCTTGGAGAGGATCGTAGCGGCCCGGCCCACGGCCGCCTTTGCCTGGGAGATCGTTTCCGGGATGCTCTTCGGGTAGTGGGCCAGGCCCGCCAGGTAAAGGCCGTCGCTCGCGAAATCGACGGGCCGGAGCTTTGCATGGGCCTCGATGAAGAAGCCCGCGTCGTTGCGTGGGGTCTTCAGCTGTGTGGCCAGTTCTTCCGTGTCCGCCGGGTCGACCCCGACCGAGAGAACGAGAAAGTCCGCCTCGAGCCTCACCCGATGTTGTAGGCTCGTGTCGTTGAGAATGGCCGCAACCTTCCCGTTTTCGAAGGAAACATCGATCGGGTTCGTTTCCGGGTCGTATCGAATGAAGTTGATCCCCTTCTTTCTGGCTTCCAGGTACATGAGTTCGAGGAGACCGTAACTGCGGATGTCCCGATAGAGGACATCCACGCGCAGGCCCGGCCGCAGCTCCTTCAGGGCGATCGCGTTCTTGATCGCCTGGGGGCAGCAGACGCGGGAGCAGTAGGGGCGCTGATCATCCCGGGATCCCGCGCACTGGATCATCAGGACCGCCTCGGCGCCTTGGAGGCTCTCCGGTTCCTCCTCGATCCGTTGCTCCAGGTCGGTCTGCGTCATGACGGACGGTTCCGTGCCCAGCCCGAAGATTTCCGGGCGCGCCTCCCGTCCCCCCGTGGCGACGATTACGGCCCCGTGCTCGATCGTCCTGGATGTGCCGGCAGAGGTCATGATCTCCGTGCTGTAGTTGCCCAGGTAGCCGCTGTGTCCGACCACGAGTGAGTCGGTGAGCACCTCGATCATGGGCTCTGCGATTACCTGGTTGCGAAGTTCGCTCAGGAACGTCTGCGTGTCCCGTCCGTCCACGGTCCGGCGCAGATTTCGAAGATGCCCCCCGAGCTCGGGCTCCTGCTCCACCAGAACGACGGGGAACCCCTGCCTGGCCGCCTCCAACGCCGCGGTCATGCCGGCCAGCCCGCCTCCGATCACGAGGAGTTCGGACCGGATGGAGATTTCGCTTTCGTTGAGAGGCTGAGACCGGCTCACGTTGGCCACCGCCATCCGGGTCAGCCGCATCGCCTTCCGGGTGGCCCTCGCATTGTCCGTACGGTGTACCCAGGAGCACTGGTCCCGGATGTTGGCCATATCGAAAAGGTATTTGTTGAGTCCGGCCTGCTGGAGGGTTTCCTGGAACAGAGGCTCATGGGTCCGGGGAGAACAGGAGGAGATGACGACGCGGTTGAGCCGGTGCTCCTGTATGATTTCCCGCAACCGGTCCTGGTTGTCCTGGGAACAAGCGTAGAGCGTATGGTCGGCGAAGACAACGCCCGGCAGGCTTCTGGCGTAGTCCGCCACCGCTTTCACGTCTACGATTGCGCTGATGTTGATGCCGCAATGGCAGACGAAGACGCCGATCCGAGGCTCTTCCGCTTCTTCCACGGGGCTTTCGGCCGGGAGGGGGCTTTGCTCCACGAGGGTGCCCCTGGCGGCTGACAGCACGCCGCCCGCACAGGCCGCGGCTCCGCTCGCCTCGCTCACGGTTTCGGGAATGTCCTTCGGGCCGTTGAAAACGCCGCAAGTGAATACCCCGGGCCTCGATGTGGCCAAGGGCTCGAACACGGGCTTGGTCGTGAACCCGAAGGAATCGACCTCCACACCGAGGGCCTTGGCCTGTTCCTTGGTCTGCTCGCTGATCTGTACGCCCACCGACAAGACCACCAGATCAAATTCCTCGGTGCATATTTCCCCTTTCTCATTTACATAGCGGGTTTCGAGATTGCCGGTTTCCGGTTGCTCGTAGATCTTGCTCACCATCGCCCGCACGTAACGGACGCCGTGTTTTTTCTCCGCCGTCGTTACGTAGTCGTCGAACCCTTTGCCAAAGGCCCGGAGGTCGATGTAGAAGATCGTGGCCTCGATGTTCGGGTCGTGCTCGCGGGCGATGACCGCCTCCTTGGTCGCGTACATGCAACACACCGAGGAGCAGTAATCCCGGTTGCAGCTCGTATCCCGGGAGCCGACGCACTGGATCCATGCGATGCGGCGCGGTTCCTGCTGATCGCTCGGCCGCTGTACGTGCCCGGAGGTGGGGCCGGAGGCGGAGAGGATGCGCTCGAACTCGATACTCGTCACCACGTTCGGGTAGATCCCGTAGCCGAATTCGGCCCTCAGGCCGCCCGGGACGGTATCGAACCCGGGGGAGAGGATGACGGAGCCGACGGGTAACTCCAGCGTTCTTCCCCTGTCTTCGTGAAGCAGCGCCCCGGCGGGACAGGCCTCCACGCACTGGTAGCACTCGCAGCAGACCCCGCACTCCAGACAGCGTCCCGCCTCCTCGACCGCCTGTTCTTCATTGGCCGCCTTGCCCTTTTCTTGCGGATCGATAAGGGCCTGCTCCCTGTACGCATCGATTTCTTCCGCCGGAGGCTTTCCAAGAAGGGGAGGAAGGTCCCTTCCCTCCCGAAGGCTGACGCGACGCAGGGAACGGTCGATGGAGACAGCGGCCTCTTTGCCCGAGCCGATGGCGTGGATGAAAGGCTTCTTGCCGAGAGCAAGCTCGCCGCATACGAAAATATTGCCCAGATTGGTCTGCAG
>WFRX01000080.1 GCA_015486285.1 bacterium | reverse complement strand
CCCCAACTTGCCCCACCCCTCGTAGTCCCTGTCCGACGGTTGCCGCCAACCGTCGGTACATGCGAGGGCCGTATTCGCCTTGCTGGACATATCCATGGGATCCCAGGACATCCGGAAACCGTACTTGTGCAGCTCCAACTGCTCGAATCCGGGGGCCGGCGAGGCGTACATCAGCATCGCGTGCGGGTAGATGCGCACACCCGGAATCGGCTCCTGGGTCTCGCACGCCCCCCCGCACTCCGTTCGTTCCTCCAAAACGCACACTCGCAAACCGCATTTCGCAAGGTACGCCGCGGTCGTCATGCCATTCGGACCGCCCCCGATAATGACAATGTCGTAGCGTTCGTCCCTGCTCATGGCTCCTCCCCTCCCGGATCAGACTCCACGGGGAAATATCATTCCTTCACCGAATTCCGGACCCGTTTCCGTACGGTCCACAGCTGTTCAATCAATGCGTCCGGCTCCTCCTTCCCGGGCTCCTCCCAGGGCTTGCCGAGCCCCATGTCCCCCGCGATGATCTTGTAGCAATTGTAGGATTCGCTCGATCCCGCGTTCGATCCCACATGCCAGCACCCGCCCGTTGCGTAGAGATTCCTGATCGGCGTCCGGTGATTGACCAGTTCCGGCGTCGGCCTGTGATCAAAGGTCTGAAAGGGGGAACGATCGATGCCGGCCATGGTCCCGTTCGGCGCAAGGTTTCGCATCCGCACATGGTCGTACGGGCTGTTCGTGTCCACCCCGATCACATTGTCCCAGGTCATGTTCGGGGCGTAATCCTGCCACAGCGTAATCAACTCATCCGCATACCGCTTCCGGATCTCCAGCCACTCCTTCTCCGTGTGCATGGCCGCGGGCGGACCGAGCTGTTCATTCTGCACCACATGCTTGCCCGCCGGCGCAAAGCTGGGGTCCACCAGGCTGTGGCATCCGACGGTCGGCGCATAGTCTTCAACCGGGGGCCACTTCTGCATCTTCGCGTACTGGCATTCCCTGGCGATGTGGATCGGATCCGGGTCAGGCTGCAGGCCGAGCCACTGACATTCATGAATGTCCGGGTTGAAGGCCTCCGCCTTGTACCGAGGCGCCTCATGAACGGCGAAGCTGTACCACATCAGGCACCCGAAGGTTTTTTCCAGAAGCTCCACCCGCCTCGCCGTCCTTTCATCCACATGCTCCCTGCCGATCAGTTCGAAAAGCAGCTGCTCAGGGCTGGGCCCGGCGCTCACCACGAGCTTCCTCGCCCCGACCTCCGTACCGTCCCCGAGCCGGATCCCCGTGGCCGCACCGCCCTCGATGATGACATGCTTCACCTCCTGGTTGATAAAGAATTCGCATCCCATCTGCGCGAGAAGCTGATGCGCCGCATGGGCCACAAGGTGCGTCCCGCCCCGATTGAACCCGATCGTCGGCAGGGTCGTCGCCATCCCCACGATCATCCCGCCCTGCCCGGGCTCGGTAATGTCCACCACGGAGGAAACGGCGAATCGCAGAATACACGACTGTAGCTCGGGGCTTTCGAACCATTCCCGTGCAACCCGGATGGCGCTGGCGGCGAGGATCATCCCATCCGGCTCCATTCCCGCCTTCAAGAGCATCGGATAGACTTCCGCCTGCCTCGTCATGATCTCAGGCGTGACCCTCAGCTCGGCAGGGTTGAACAACATATCCATCTGCACGCGCTGGTAGGCGTCGCTTCGCTCCAGCTCGCAAATCCTCATCCACTTGTCCGCGTCTCGCTCCGAGAACCGGGCGATCTCCCCGCACGTCCGCTCCTGCGCCGGGTCATGCTTGTCGCTGTATATGGCCAGGCAGTTCTCTTTATCCTTGAAAACGAAACCGTCGCTGCAGAGATGCTGCTCCCACTGCGCGCCATAATCCCAAAAGGAAGGAAAATCCCGCAGAACAGGCAGGTAGTACCATGGCAGGATGATGTTTGCGTGGGTGTTGCCCCGGAACCCGGGAGCCGATAGCTCCTCCGTCGCAAGACAACCGCCGATCTCGTGCCGCCTCTCATAGATCCCTACGCTCATTCCCCCGTACTTCATCAGATACATGGCGAGGAGAAGCCCCTTGTTCCCACCCCCGATAATCACAGCATCGAATGTCTTATCGGCCATCGGTCCCTCCCGCGCCTTTCTCTGCCCGCGTACCTCTAAAAGTCGCCCGGATGCTGTGGTTCCCGGAGCCAGCGCTTGATGTTCAGAAAGAACTTGATAATCGACATCTTGAAACAGACCACCATCAGTCTCTTCATATCCTTCATGGTAATCGTCGCCCTGACCTTCCACCGAACCGGCTCGATGGTGTTGACAAAGAGAATCAGATGATCCCCCTGCGGCTTGCAGTCCGCGATTTCACCTACCAGCTCAGTTTTTCCGAGCCCCGTCGATCGAAATAACATCTCTCATCCATCTCCTTTCCGCACTTTAGGGGCTTACTCCGTCCACACCGGCATATGCCATTCCCCGTTAAACACCACTAGTGTTGCCCTTATGACAAGCGACATCGTCTCATCCCTCTGAGAGCAGTATAAGAAAAGCTGCGGCGATATGTCAACGAAAATACCATTCAACAACGCGTGAAAGAAGGAACAACCCGCGGAATCGTAAAAAGGTTGTAAAAAGTTTGTAATCCCGGCCGTACAGAGGTCTAAAATCGGTCCGGCCGGATCTCCGCATCAACGCCGCCGTCGATATAGTATATGCTGCCGTGAATCCATGCTCCCGAAGGCCCGAGGAGAAAGGCAATGAGTTCCGCGATCTCCTCGGGCCGCCCGATACGGCCCAGGGGAATCTTCAGATCCCGAACCGCCTGTCCCGTACGGGGATCGTCCATGTCCCCTTGCAGGAGAGGTGTCATCACCGGCCCGGGCGCCACCGCATTCAGCCGCACACCGGCCCTCCCCCATTCCCCGGCCCTTCTGCGCACCGCTCTGCCGAGGGCATGCTTCGATCCGAGATAGGCCAGCACGGGATCATCCGCCTCGCCGATGACCTTCAGGGCCCTCCCTTCATCATGATCCAGCAGCGCGAGGACGTAGGGGAGGTCGTCCATCGGCATCATCTGCGCCGAATTCGAACAAAGCACCACTGCGGCCGGGTCGGCTCCTTTCTGCAGCGTCCCGAAGAGTCCGTCCAGGACATCGACCGCACCGAAGTAGTTCACAGCGGCAACCCGGGAAGGGGGCCTTACATGCGCCCCGAGCCCCGCGGACAGGACCAGCCGATCGAGCCTTCCGCCGGACTGTTCGTCTACGGCCTTGACCGCGGACTGCCGTCCCTCTCTCGTCGAAAGGTCGGCGATGACCTCCGCATCCCGAACATCGACACCGATCACACGATCGCCTTCGGTCTCCAACCGCTTTCGCGTCGCCGCGCCGATGCCGGATGCGGACCCCGTAATGGCCGTGATCCCACTCATCGCGCCTTCCCTCCTTGGCGTATACCGTGAAGCAGGATGTCCTTGACCCCTTCGAAGATCTGTTCAGGGGTCCGGTCGAACTTCCCCTTGGACACGTATTCCGAACAATAGTCTTGAATCCCGAGCAGCATTACCGCCAGGAGCGTCGGATCCACCTTGCGCATGAACCCCTGTCGCATACTCGTCTTGATCCGTTTCCGGAAGGCATCGATCTTCCATTCCATCGCCTCTTCCAGGACTTCCCCGAACTCCTCCGGCGCATTGACCGCGGCCGCCCGCAGCCTCTTGACCATATCCGACCACAGCGGGCTTTCCCGGAAATAGGCCTCCGCGCTCCTATCGAACAGGGCGAACCCGTCCGTCCTGTCCACCGGCCCTCCCGTGCCGGGCGCCCCCTCACTGCGGATGATTTCCCGGATGCACGCGATGAAAAGGTCCTTCTTGCCCCTGAAGTGTTTGTAAAAGGTGCTTCGGCCGATGCCCGCCGCCTCGACGAGGTCGGCGATCCTGACCGCCTCATACCCTTTCCGCCGAAAGACCGGCGTAGCTGCCCGGATGATCGCAAGCCTCTGCCCCCACCCCCCGGTATCGCCCATCCTCCTTTCCCTCTCCTCCGCCAGGTCGATCATCTCTGTGATCTCCCTGACCTTGTCCAGGGACATGTTGCCGTCTCTCCGGATCTTCCGGATCAGCCTGAGGCGGTCGAGGTGTTTGCGGGTATAATAGCCCCGCGTCCCTCCCGTCTTCATCGGTCCGGGAAGCAGCCTCTTTCGGATGTAGAACTTGATCGTCGAAACCGGGACACGGGAACGTGTCGACAGTTCGGAGATCTTGAGCCTCGGTTCGGTGTCTCTCATGGGCGGCTCACTCGGGTATCTGAAACCCTTTTTCTCAACTATCTATTGCCCTCCGAAAGGGTGCCTTCTGTATACGCTTATCCCCCTTCACGAGTCAAGCATTTTCCTAATTTACTAGCAGTTTCACCCTTCTCGAGGTTTTTTCTTGACAACGAGAGCGGCCTTCGGTAGGTTCGGAACATGCAGTCCCCGGACTTGGACCGGGCGGTCCGAATCACCCTCTCCGCAGAAGAACGGGGACGCGGGAAGGAGGACGCGAATGGTGGAACGCGCGGGGATCTGTGCCGTGGCTCAGACCCGCTACAGCCCGGACAGGTCGGATGTGTGCGAAGGGGAACTGGCCTATGAGGCGATCAAGCAGGTCCTGGAGGAGACCGGTTTGACCTTGTCCGACTTCGACTCGGCCGTTACCTGCTCCCAGGATTTCTGGGACGGCCGAACGATCTCGGACATGAACGTACAGCCCTTTGTGGGCGCTCATCTGAGCCACGAGGATAAGGTTGCCGAAGACGGCCTGAACGCCGTCTATTGCGCGATGGCCCAGATCCTTTCCGGCCGCCACGAACTCGTCCTCGTTGTCGCCCATATGAAGGAGAGCCAGGCCGACAAGCCGGTCATCGAAAACGCGGCCTTCGATCCGATCACCATGCGGCAGTTCGGCATGGATTTTCTGGCCGCGGCCGCCCTCCAGGCGAAACGCTACATGTACAAGTACGGGATCACGGCCGAACAGTGCGCGAAGGTGGCGGTCAAGAACCGGGGCAACGGCATGCTCAATCCCCTTGCTCAGGAGCCTCTCGAACTTTCTGTGCAGGACGTCCTCGATTCAAAGCCCCTGGCTTCTCCCATCCGGCGGCTCGACACCAGGCCGGTCTCGGACGGCGCCTGCGCCATGATTCTGGCGTCGGCGAAGCGTGCCCGGAGGATTTCGAAGCGGCCGATCTGGATCCTGGGCGTCTCGAACTGCTACGAGCCCCACTACCTCGGGGACCGGGACCTGGCCGACTGCGCCGCCCTGAGCCGGGCCGCCCGAAAGGCATACGAGATGGCGGGCATCCGGAATCCCCTCCGCGAACTCGACGTGGCGGAGATATCCGAGGAATACACCTATCAGGAACTCCTCTGGACGGAAGGGCTCGGATTCTGCGACCGTGGCGAGGGGGGGAAGCTCCTGGAATCGGGCAAGACGAAGCTGGGCGGCAAGCTTCCGGTCAATCCTTCCGGCGGCGTGCTCTGCGGCATCCCGAACGGCGTGGCCGGGAT
>WFRX01000079.1 GCA_015486285.1 bacterium | reverse complement strand
GGAATCCATGCGATCCTTCCTGGCGAAAACGGCCGGGCTGGCCCCACAGTGCACGGCAGTCGATCTCTGTACCGGCACAGGATCTTCGGCCCTCCAGATGGCCGGAGAGGCGGGAGCGCGTGTAATCGGCATCGATTTCTCCGAGGGAATGCTTCGCCGAGCGCGCAGAAAATCGTCCGCCCAGGCAGTCCGTTGCGTCTGGATACAGGCCGATGCAACCGCTCTTCCCATCGCCTCGTCCTCTGTGGACCGCGTGACCTGCGCCTATGCCATGTACGAGTTGTCCGGTGCCGCTCGGGAGAGGGTCCTCAAGGAAACCGCCCGCATCCTGAAACCGGGGGGCATGTTCATCATGATGGAACACCTCCCCCCGAACCGACGCCTCATCAGGCTGCTCTACCTGGTCCGGATCTATGTGCTGGGGACGAAGGGGGTGCGGTCCTTCGCCGGGGCGGAAGAAAGGCACCTCGCACGTTTCTTCTCCGCGGTCCAAACCTCGACGGCACCCGGCGGAAAAACCAAGGCGGTTTTCGGATTCAAGGCCGTCCCGGCCTGAACGTCTGGACGGGTTTTCGAACCTCCACACTGCCCTGGTCCGCATCCACGAACAGCACGGAGTCGTCCGGGATCTCGTCGATATCGATCCGATCGACGCAGGGAATCTCGGCAATGATCGCCCCCACTGCAACGATAGGCTCGCACTCCCGGTTCAGGATGGCGATCGGGGCCTTGCCGGCCTTCATCAGCCGGTAGAGGGTATAGCTGCCCACGGTCGAGCCCTTCCCATGAGGAAAGACCAGGATCCTGCCGCTCAGGCTCCTGCCCTGCAGGGGGTGGCCTTCTTCCTCGATGACGCCCGTATCCGGGTTCACGCCGCCGAAGAAGGAGATCGCTTCCCGGGACACCAGGGCCGTTCCCTTTGCCTGCCCTCCGAAGATCCTTCTTCCCCGCAGACTCTTCACCTCAAGGCCCCGTAGCGATTTCGATCAGCTTTTCAAGGGGAGCGAAGACGGTCTTGAACCGGTTCTTCGCCCTGCCGTAGAAGACGGCCTTCGCGGAGTTGGTCGCCATACAGCGAAACCGCCCCCGGATCGGCGCTACAACGAAACAGGTGTCCGCCGCGATTTTCGCGCCGCTCTCCCGAATCGCCGCGATGAGCCCCTCCCCTTCCGCGGCTTCCTTGACCGGTCTTGCCACAGCAATCCAGGTCTCTCGAGAAACCCGCTTCCCCCGCAGGAGTCCCGCAATCCGCCGTAATTCGGCCGGCGAACAGTGCGGGCAGCCGATGGCGATGAAATCCACGTCTTCATCGTCGCTCATTTCCTGCTTTGCCTGCTCGATCTCTTCCGGCCCGATTGTCACCCTTTCGCGGGGCCTTTTCACCGTCTCCGGGGAAATCCCTGCCGCGTGGAACAGCGCGGTGCCCCCGTATGTCGCGATCGAAGCACACAGACTCTTCAACTGGTCCGTTGTAGCCCTTCGA
This sequence comes from bacterium, assembly GCA_015486285.1. GTDB lineage: Bacteria > Desulfobacterota > DSWW01 > DSWW01 > DSWW01 > S015-6. The sequence continues at coordinate 7,605 of WFRX01000079.1, read as the reverse complement.
ATCCCGTCGATGTAAGGCACCCGGTTCCCCATCTTCTCACCCACCACCTTGCCGAGGGCGCCAAAGTCGGCCATCTCGTCGAGGAAGGCGTCCACCTCGACGCAAACAACGGGCTGTCTCGCTTCCTCCAGATGAAAGCCGTATGCAGCGGTCTTGCCCGTAAGCGCGGCGGCCAGGGCGCTCGGCCCCCCTTCCCGGTTCGTTCTCGCCCCGAGTACCGAATTCGCGTAGCAAACCGCCGAACTTTCGCTCCAGGCGATCGAGTCCCCCGGGCCCGGTTCGTTCCCGATGAAGTAGGGCGTGCAGGTGCAGGTCGTCATGACCCCCATCCGGGCGAACGCCTCGATCACCTGGTTCTGCTTTTCGGCAAAGGCCTCGCTGATTCCGAGTTCCTTCCAGTCCTGGAGGTCCATTCCGGCCGGGTTCAAGGTCGCGGGGACCCTCACCCTCCCATCCAAGGCGATCTCCCGGAGAAAGGCGAGACCCGCATCGCCCAGGTTGTCATAGCTCACACCGGCGATCTGGACGCTCTTGACCTCGATCAGTCGCTTCGCACCGTAAATGTTCCCCAAAGCGACGAGGATCTCCATCGCCTTCTTCGCCGCGCGTCCATCCTCGCCGGCAAGCGTGGCCTCTTCTTCCTCCGTCAGCGCCAGGGGTCCGTACGCGTCCATGGCAGGGACTCCACCCCTCACTCGAGGATCTTCAGCAGGTCGATTTCAGGAAACAGGGCGCGCTCGAACGGCTTCGACCGCTCTCCCAGCGGCTTGGTGCAGTCGAAACCACACTTGGTTGTAAAACTCGTCTCCGGATCCGCGCTCGGGTCGAGGCTGCTTCCCTTTTCCCGCTCCCTGACCACCAGGTCCACGTCCGCCTGGAACCGGGTAGCCATGGCCCATTCCACCTGAACCGGATCGTAGATGTCTACGTCACGGTCCACGACAAAAACGTGTTTGCAGCTCCGGTGTCCCCGAAAAGCGGCCGCAATCGCCCTTCGCCCGTCCTCTTCCCGCATCTTGTCGATCTTGACAACGGCATGCAGCCAGCTACACCCGCCGGGACTCACGTTTACGTCCAGGCAGGCCACCCCCGCGCCGTTCACCTCCTTGTAGATCGTCGGCTCGCGGGGCGTACCCATGAGCATCTGATGCTCCCGCCCGCCCGGCAGAAGGGCCTGCCACAGGGCGTCTCTTCTGTGGGTGATACAGGTGACCTGGAAGACCGGCTCCTGTCTGACGATGTCGTAGGTATCCGTCAAGTCGACGAAAGGCCCTTCCGCCTCCCTCTCCTCGAGCCTTACGACCCCCTCGAGCACGAATTCGCATTCCGCAGGAATCATTCCTCCAAAGGTCTTCGCCCGGGTCACCTTGAGCGGCTCGAGGGAGTTGGCGATCTCCAGCTCGTTCAGCCCGAGGGGAACCGAGGTGGCCGCGGCAAGGAGTACGTTCGGGGCGTTTCCGATGCAGACCGCGACGGCAAGCGTCTTGTCCTCGTTCAGGAGTGCATCGAAATCCCTCTGCCTCACCACCCGTACGGCGAACCGGTCCTTTCCGATCTGCATGGCCCGGTGGAAGTCCACGTTTTGAATCCCCGAGGCGCTTCTCGTGATGAAGACGCCGCTCGTGATATATCTTCCCCCATCTTTCCGGCAATGGAAAAGAATCGGCAGCGCATCCAGATCCACCTCCTCTTCGACCACCTCCCGGCAGGGGGCCGCTTCGACTTCTTCCGGCATCGTAGGTGTTTCGATGGCCCGGACGATCTTCGGAATCAGCTCGTGGGGCTCGATCCCGAAATAGTCTGCAAGGGCCCTCTTGCTCCCGAACAGGTTGCCCACGACCGGGTACTCCACCCCGCCGACCGCCTCGAACAGGACCGGCCTTTCGCCCAGAGCGTTCAAGACGGCCGCCACATCGAGGTCCCTGCTCACCTCCCTGGTTACCGACACGAGCCGGCCCGAAGCCCGCAACCCATCGATGAAACGCCTGAATCCCATTGCCTTCCGTCTCCTGATGACATACTATAAAGCACTGACAATATGGTTCAAGGAGGCTGTCCCAAAATCCCGTCTGCGGCGTTCGGCTTGATCCCTTCGGTATTCAACGTACAGCATGTACGCTTCATTCGTCGGGATCTTGCCTGCCTGGCATCTGGAACGTTTTGTACAGCCTCCAAGGGTCACTTTTTCAAACGGCTCTGCCCTTGCCATCCCGCGACGCAAAGGCCGGGCAAAGTATAGGAAAGCCGGGAAAGACGGTCAAGCGAATCCGGAGTCATCATGATCGACGTAGGCGTCAGCGATATCGCTATCTACATTCCACAGTTCTATCTTCCTCACGACGAACTCGCCGAGGCAAGGGGCGTACCGCCGGAAAAATTCCGCGAGGGCCTGGGGAATCACAAGATGGCCATCCTCCCGAACTGGGAGGATTCCGTAACCATGGCGGCCAATGCAGCGGTGCAGCTTCTCGAGAAGACGGGAACGAACCCGCAGGAAATTCATCAGCTCGTGGTCAGCACCGAAAGCGGCGTGGACCACTCGAAACCGGTGGCGAGCTTCGTCCAGGGGCTGCTCAAGATCGGCTCGCGCTGCCGTATCTACGAGATCAAGCACGCCTGTTACGGCGGCACGGCCGGCATCGTCACGTCCATCGACTGGATCGCCCGGAACTACGGCAATTCGAAGAAGGCACTGGTCATCATGACCGACACGGCCCGGTACGGCTTCGGGTCTGCGGGAGAACCTACGCAGGGAGCCGGCGCCGTCGCTCTTCTGCTGGAGAAGAATCCCCGGCTTTTCTCCATCGACACGCGGATGAACGGCATCTTCTCCAAAGACGTCTTCGACTTCTGGCGGCCCACGGGGCACCGGGTCCCGATCGTGGAAGGGAAATACTCCGTCGCCTGCTACCTGGAGGCGATGGAGGAAGCGGTCTCCCACTTCCGCGATAATGTCGGCATCCCGAGGGGCCGGCTCCTCGAACATCTCGACTATCTCCTCTACCACATGCCCTTCACCGGCATGGCCAGGAAGGCACACCGTCACCTCGTCGACACGGAACACATCGACCTCGGCCCGGAGGACCGGCAGGCCCTCTACACGGAGACCTTCCGGAGCAAAGTGGAACCCGGGCTCCTCGGCGCCAGAGAGGTGGGCAACATTTACACCGGCTCGGTCTACATGGGGCTGGCCAGCCTGCTGGAGACGGAGCGGCATCGAATGGAAGGGAAGCGGGTCGGCGTATTCAGTTACGGAAGCGGCTGCGGGGCCGAATTCTTCCTCTGCCGGTTCAAGACCGGACTCGATAAGATCATCCGGGATCTGCGGTTTCAGGAGCAGCTGGACAGGCGGACATCGATCACCTTCGAGCAATATGTACAGTGGTATTCGAAAAGCGGGGCGGAGACCCTGTACCACCCTGCAGAGGTCGAGGCCTGCAAAGACCCCTTTACCCGGTTCACCTTCATCGGCTTCAAGGATCACAAGCGTCAGTATGTATGAGAGGTCTCGCCATGCACCATTCGACGGACAGACAGTGGGAAAAACTCACCGTTCCGCCCAAGCGGGTCCTCGAGAGGATCGAAGCGGGGATGAGCATCTTTCTGAGCACGGGGGTAGCCGAGCCCCGCACCCTGGTGAAACACCTGATGCAGGCGGAGGCGGCGAACCTGGAAGACCTCGAATTGATCCAGGTCATCAGCCTGAGCGACGCCATCTCCCTGGATGAATTGTCCGCGCACAAATACCGCTTGAAAACCTTCTTTTCAGGGTGGGTGGCCAGCAAGGCGATCACAGCGGGCAGGGTGGATCTGATCCCGAGTCGTTTCTCGGAAATCCCCCACCTCATCGCTTCCGGAAAGATCTCGATCGACGTCGCCTTCGTGCAGATCACCCCGCCGAATGAGGCGGGGTACGCGAGCCTCGGGGTGGCGGTCGACGTAGCACGCTACGCCATGGAAAAGGCCTCGCTGGTCGTGGGCGAGATCAATCCGCGGGTGCCCATCACCTTCGGAGACACCTTTGTCCCGATCTCGGATTTCGACCTGCTCGTGACCTCCACCGAGGAACCGATTTACTTCAATCGCTGGCCCAGGCACGACGTCTTCGACCGCATCGCGGCGAATGTGGCCTCCGAGATCGAGGACGGCAACTGTATCGGGTTTTCCATCGGCCCCCTCTTCGAGGCGCTGGCCAGCCACCTGGTCCACAAGCGCAATCTGGGCGTACACTCGCCGTTTTTCACGGACGCCCTGATGGACCTCGTCAAAAGCGGGGCCGTCAGCAACCGGAACAAGGAGATGTTCCGGGGCAAGTCCGTAACCTCCTACGGCCTCGGCACCCCGGAACTGATGGCCTGGCTGAACCGCAACCCCCTCATCGAATTCCAGAGCGTGGACAAGGTCTTCAGCCCGCAGCAGATCGGGCGCAACGCGGGATTCGTCTGCGTGCTCTCCGCCCGGAAGGTGGACCTGTCCGGCCGGATCGCCCTCCACGTGGGAAAGGGAAGCGTCGCGGCCGCGCCGGAAAATGCCGTGGACTTCGTGAACGGAGCCGAGCTTTCCCCTGGGGGGCGCACGGTGTTCGCCCTTCCCAGCCGGAACCTGAAGGGGGAACCCAACATCCGGATCTCGGTGGAAAAATTTCCGAACGAATTCAGTTTTCGTGAGGCGGTCGACATGGTGGTCACCGAGTACGGCGTGGCCTACCTGAAGGGACGCACGGTTCGTGAAAGAGCGCAGGCCCTCATCGATATCGCCCACCCGGATGATCGGCCCGGGCTTGTCGAACAGGCCAAGGAACGGAAAATCCTCTACCCGGACCAGATCTACCTCGTCGAGTCGGCCCACCTCTACCCGGAGGGAATCGCCACGAAACAGACCTTCAAGGGGGGGGTGGAGGTTCGGTTCCGGGCGATCAAACCGTCGGACGAAGAGGAAATGCGCCGGCTCTTTTACCGGTTCTCCGACGAGGCGGTCTACTACCGCTATTTCAGCCCGATCAAGGCCATGCCCCACGCCAAGATGCAGGAATACGTAAACGTCGATTTCAGCCAAGCCCTGTCCATCGTCGGCCTTGTAAGCAATACCGGCGAGGGACATATCATCGCCGAGGCAAGGTTTGTCCGCGAGCGGCACCGACCGTATGCGGAGGTGGCCTTCATCGTGGACGAAGAATATCAGGGCATGGGCATTGCCACCTATCTCCTCAAGAGGCTCACCCAGCTGGCCAGAAAGCAGGGCATCAAGGGCTTCACCGCCGACGTGCTGGCCACCAACAAAGGGATGATGAAGGTCTTCGAGAAGAGCGGCCTGCCGATCAAGGCCACCATGGAATACGGGATCTACAACCTGACGATTCCCTTCGAGGCCGAGGAACACCGCTCCGGGGGAGAGGCGCCGCCGGGGAAAGCCACATAGCCCGCGCATCTCTCCGGGGCGCCCGTGCTCATCCCGTAAAACAACGGATCAATCGAAGGCCATATCCGTTTTCCAGGCCTCCCAGACCTTTCCTACCAGGTCCGGCCCCGGCTTCAGGGTCGGTTTGCCCGGCTTCCATCCGGAAGGCGTCGCCTCCGTATCCTTGCTGTTCCGGACAAGCTGGAAGGCTTGGATCTGGCGGAAAGTTTCGCTTACGTTCCGGCCGACAGGGGGTGTGAGCACCTCATAGCCCCGGAGTATGCCCTCCGGATCGATGATAAACCGGCCTCGGGTCTCGACGCCCGCATCGTCGTCGTAGACGCCGTATACGATTCCCACCTTGCCGCCGGCGTCGGACAACATGGGAAAAGGGATACCCCCCTTGACCATCTTGGACAACTCGTGCTCGTCCCACATCTTGTGGACAAACACGCTGTCAATGCTCATGGACAGGACCTGGACATCGAGCTTCTGGAGTTCGGGATATTTTTCAGCAACTGCTGAAAGCTCCGTAGCTCAGACAAATGTGAAGTCGCCCGGGTAGAAGCACAACAAAACCCACTTGCCCAGATACTCGGACAGCTTCACGCTGACGAACTTCCCCTGATGATAGGCGGGTGCCACAAAATCCGGTACCTTCTTCCCGATCTTGATCATTTCGGTCCTCTCCTTGCTTTCGTTTTTCGTCTCCTCATCGCTAGCCGCCCCCGTCTCCCCAACGGGCCCGCCTGTCGGACGGGCACACCCGACATCCACTTCTTCTCCCATAGCAAAAGCCCTCCTCTTCTTGCCGTGTTCATTTCCCCTTTCAGGTGAAGTATAACCTTTCCCGCCTTTCTCTTCCACTTTTTTCCTGTTCACGCCTCTTCCGATTCAGGTTGCAGAAACGGGCGAACCAGCAGAAAGGCGACCAGAGCGGCGATGCCCAACACGAGCCCGAGTCCCGTGCCGACCCCCGCCGCAAGGCCGAACCCGCTTTTCTCCACCAGGATGTACGTGAAGGTCATCACCGTCATGAAGGTGGCGGGAAGGGCCGCCAGCCACCAATAGCTTCGTCGCTTTGCAAGATACACCGCCCCCGCCCAGAGGGTGACCGCGGCGAGCGTCTGATTGGCCCAGCCGAAGTAGCGCCATATGAGCGTGAAGTCGACAAAGTTCAGGGCGATGGAGACGCCGAACAGCGGCAGCGCCAGGAGATAGCGGTTGGCCGCCCTCTGCTGCGAAAGCCGGAAATAGTCCGCGAGGATCAGCCGCCCGACACGGAAGGCGGTATCCCCGGAGGTGATCGGCAGGACGACCACGCCGAGCACCGCAAGGAATCCCCCGATCGCACCCATGCTGGACACGCACACGTCGTGGACCACCTGGCCGGGCCCGCCGCTTCGCAGTACCGCTTCCAACGCCCCGCTGCTGCCGTAAAACCCGCAGGCGGCGCCCGCCCAGATAAAGGCGATCAGGCCCTCGGCGATCATGGCACCGTAGAAGACCGGCCGCACGAGACGCTCGCTCTTCAGGCACCTGGCCATGAGCGGGCTCTGGGTGCCGTGGAATCCGCTCACGGCCCCGCAGGAAACGGTAATGAAGATGGTCGGCCACGCCGGGACATGGCCGGGATGCAGATTCGCCAGCGTGAAGGCGGGCGGCCGGAGGGCGCCCGTGAAGATCGAGGCCAGCAGGCCCGCCACCATCACGAGCAGGGCCAGGGCCAGGAAGGGATAGACACGACCGATGACCGCATGAATGGGAAGCAACGTCGCCAGCACGTAATACGCGAAGATCACGCCCATCACCACCCACAGCCAGACCGGATGGCCGGCGACAGAGGAGCGAAGCCATTCGACCGCACCGGGGCCGAGCCATCCGCCGACCGTCTCCGCCGGCAGCAGCTGCACGATGAGCAGGGCCGGCCCTTTCACGAACACGGTCCCCACGAGGATCATCAGGACCAGGATGAATCCCGTAGCCAGGTGCCGCGAGATCCCCCCGAGGTAGCGGCCGATCAGATCCGGCAGGCCTGCCCCGTCATTGCGAATGGACATGAACCCCGAGAGCATGTCGTGGACCGCGCCCCCGAGGACACAACCAAAAACGATCCACAGGAAAACCTGCGGTCCCCAGACCGCCCCCATGATGGGGCCGAAAACCGGCCCGAGGCCGGCAATGTTGAGAAGCTGGACGAGCCACACG
>WFRX01000078.1 GCA_015486285.1 bacterium | reverse complement strand
GGTCACCAAAGCCGCTTAGGCGGCTGCCCAAAAAGTCCCATCTCAAGGCGTTCGGCTTCATCCCTCGTCATTCAACGTACAGGAAGTAGGCCTCATTCCTCGGGATTTTGACTCGGGCCCTCCCCGGCCCTCGCCCTGCGGGCGCGTCATCCCTCTGGGTGACGCGTTCCATTCCGCTGTCCTGCGGAATGGTGCCTGCCTTGCATATGGAACTTTTTGAACAGCCTGTTAGGCGGCTGCCCAAAAAGTCCCATCTCAAGGCGCGTGAACCCTCTTGTTACTCATCCTCGGCATTCTCTTGGTTGCGGCCGAAGGCTTCGTCGATGATTGCCCGCAATCGCTGAACGGTTTCATCGGGCGGCGTAGTAAAATCCGCTAGTTCGTAAACGTGCCCGAGGAATTCGTACTTGCCAATGCCGAAACGATGATAGGGCAGCAACTCATAGTCGATCACGTTCTTATGCGGGCGGATGAACTCCAGAACGGCCCGGATATGTTCCTCGTCGTCGTTCACCCCGGGCATCAACGGTGTGCGGGCGATGAATTGAATATTCGGAAACGTTTCATAGGCTTTCTTGAAATTCTCCAAAATTCGTCTATTATCCACCCCGGTCCACTTCTTGTGCCGCTCCGGGATTGTCAGCTTGTGGTCATGCAACATGGTATCCACGTGAGGCAGCACCTTTTCATAAGAGGCCCAGGGTACATTGCCGGCCGTTTCAACCGCGGTATTGATGCCGCGCTCGTGGGCGCCTTCCAGCAATCCGGCGGAAAACTCCGGCTGCAGCGAGAACTCGCCGCCACTCAGGGTCATGCCTCCACCGGAAGAACGGTAAAAGGATGCGTCCCTTTCCACCTCGTCCAGAACTTCCTCCACGGTCATCTTTTTGCCATACATGAAGAGGGCTTCGGTCGGGCAGAGCGACACGGTTGCCTCATCGCAGTCTACGGCCAAATCCCAGTTGATGTGGACCTTGTCATCATCCGCGCCTTCGACCACGTAGAAGCCTCCTTCCGGGAAGGGAGATTTCAAGCACGCGCCGCACTCCTTGGCGCCCGCGCACTTTTTCGCATCGTAGGCAATCTCCGGCTTCGGGCTGATGCTTTCGGGATTGCTGCACCACTTGCAGCGCAAGGAGCAGCCTTTGAGGAAAACGGTCGTGCGGATGCCGGGGCCGTCGTGAGTGCAATAGCGTTGGATGTTCAGAACCCTTCCCGTAATCTCGGATGGGTTAGTCGTTTTGTTGCTCATAGCTCCCTCCCAAGACAGATACCGAGGGAGCGGGCGACCTGCACGAATCCGCCGTCCAACGGTACGGTTCTGAGTCGATTGATTGCCTTCGCCAGCGGTATGAACTCCAACTCCGGCGGGTTGAAGGCCACCATCGTGCCGTATTGTCCTTCCCTCAAGGCGCGTACAGCCCCGGCCCCGTAACAGACCCCGAGCTGGCGGTCGACAGCCGTGGGCCTTCCGCCCCTGACCCATGGACCCAGGACCATGGGAGTGAACTCTTCGGCGATCAACAATTGCAGTCGTTTGGCGATTGTTTTAGCGGCCTGTCCTGATCGCTGGATGACGTGTTCGCTGGACACGCCACTTGCCAGCGGCGACAGAGAGTCTTTGAGGGAACCGCCGGCCGGCTTTTTTGTCGAGGTTGTCGGTTCAGCAGGAACCTCCACGCCTTCAGCGACCACGATCAGCCCCCAGGATCTCCCGGCCGACACCTTGTCCTTCAAGCGAGTTGCCACATAGGAGAGGTCGGGAGGTATTTCGGGGATGAGGACCGCATCGGCGCCCACAGCAATGCCGGCCTGCAGGGCCGTCCAACCGCTCCGGTCTCCCTGGACTTCGACCACGAAGATCTTGCGGGCGGAGTGGGCCGCCTGGCGCGCGCGGTCCAGCATCTCGATGGTAAAGCTGAGGGCGCTGTTGAAACCGAAAGACACCATGGTGGTGGCGATGTCATTCTCGATGGAGCGCGGAATGCAGACGGTATTGAGCCCTTTGCGTTGCAGCTTGAGCATGATACTCAGCCCTCGCCCGCCAACAACGGAAATCAGGGCGTCGATCTCTTTTTCCTTGAATCTTTCGAGTATTTCATCAGAAAGGTCCAACTCTTCGACCATGCCGTCTTCATTTACGCGGCGCACATGAAACGGATCAACCCGGGCCGCCTGACCCAGGACGCCGCTGGCGGCCGGATCCAGGTTTTCGAACAGTTCCGGGTTGAGGGACACCAGCCCGCCATCCGGGTAACGCTCCGGGAAGAGCAAGCCGGCAAACCCATCGCGGATACCGACCAAATCCCAACCCCATTTGCTTGCCGCCAGGCCGGCTCCGATGATCAGGGCATTCACCCCCGGGGTGAAACCGCCACCCACAATAAAGCCAATGCGTCTGAGGAAGCTCGCATGACCGATTTCTTTCATCATCGTTCACTCCTTACACTATGATTGGGTTCCTTCCAAATTTCCTCACGTCCCGCCCTTTGCCATGCTCTGCAAACGCATCTCTTCCCATTCATCCATGCTCGAGGGAGTGTGGAACCACTCCTCTTCCGAAACAGGCTGGAGCTCCAATGCGTCGAAATCGCATCCAATCACGCACACGCCGCACCCGATACACTTTTCACGCTGCACCAAGGAATGGCCATCGCCCTGCTCGCTGATAGCATCCACGGGGCAGCGCGTGACACAAACGCCGCACCCGGTGCATGCGTCCTGAAGAACAAAGGCGCGATAGTTCGACCGCTGGACATGTTCCTCCAAACCGAGGCGCTGACCCTGGTGTATAATCGCACAGCAGCAGCTGCAGCAGTTGCAGGTGCCGACGAATTGGGGGGTATCGGCGCCCATGGTGAATCCATAAAACGCCAGGTGAACCCTCCCGAGTTCCTCGAGCTCTCTCAGCAGCTTGTCAGCCTGCTCCCGATCAAGCACGTTTTCCCCGAGCGGGGTCTGGGGCGGCGCGCCTACGAACCCGCAGCGCTTCATGGGGGGCAAGCATTCGGGAATCTCACCGCTCATCTCTGCTTCCCGTACGCAGACGCAATCGATCACGATAAAACGCTCGTGACGCTGGAGATGAGCGTCGATGTCAAGGTGAGGCTCCATCTCTGCCATCTGTTCCGGCTTAAGCGATCCCCTCACCGGAATCACGCCCAGCGAACCGGGCCGGGGAGCCAGGATCCTCTCACCGCCGCCCTCCATGATGTATTGCGAGAAAAGTTCAGCATACTCCTTGCCCATCAGCCTCATATTGGCTTCATACCAGCCAACCATGAACGGCCCCAACCGGTATCTTTTCTCACCTTCAACCGTGGGCGCCAGGCCGGGGGCCGACATGCCTTTTGATTCAAGGCGCACCAGCCGGCGGGGTACCAGGCCTTCCAGGATCTCACTGACCTCCGCTTCATCACGACCGACCCGCTCGGCGATCTCAGAAACGGTTTCGTACTCGCGGCTCATCTGGCCCGCAAGCCAGACTTCCTCGGGCGAGAAGGCCATCTTCATCAATTGAATTTCGACCCCGGAGTCCGTCCGAGGAAAGCCCTGGGGAAGCGCATCCAAAGCCTCGGCCAGGCGAACATAGATCGCATCGGTATCATCGTTATTCATAATCGGCTCCAAAGATTGGACAGGCGAATCCATCCTGCACGCCGGCCCCAGTCCCAACCGCATCGGTCGGCTTCCCGGCCGGCGCCGACAACTCAGGGTGCGGCGCCATAGTGCGCCGCACCCGTTCTGTTGTTTCGCATACTCACTCAAATCTTCTGCAGAGTACGCTCGATGATCTCGTTCTGTACCCCGACATGGAGCTGTGTAAAGAAGGCGCTGAATCCGGCCACCCGGACCACGAGGTCGCGATAGTTCTCCGGGTGTTTCTGCGCGTCTCTGAGCTTCTCGGTATCCAGCACGTTGAACTGAATGTGATAGCCGCCATTATCGAACAGGGTCCGGACCAGGTTCAGCACGCCGTCCCTGCCCATGCGCGTGTCGAGCTGATTGGGCGGGAGCTTCATGTTCATGTGCGTGGCGCACCACTTGACGGGGTCGTTACCTTTCGTCGCGGACATCACCAGCGCGGTGGCACCCTTGGTGTCCGTACCCGGCATGGCCGACAGGCTTCCGTCGGTGAGCGCCACTCCGGCTTTCTTGCCGGTCGGCAGAGCGCCGGTCACCAGACCGAAGAGGTTGTGGACGCTCTTGGTGTACTGGTCGAGCGACACCTTCATGTCCTTGCTGATATAGGTGCCGCCTCCATCCACGCTGTTGAAAGCCTTCAGCACACTGTCATTCACCCGGTGAACCAGGAAGTCCACCTCATCGATGTCGTTGCCGTACTTGGGCGCCTCCTCGTAGCACATCTTCCTGACCTTCTCGTACTCACCTTCGAAGTTGGCCGCCAGCGCCGCCTTGAGCTCTTTCCAGGTCAGCTTCTTCTTATCGTAGACGAGGTCCTTGACGGCCATCAGCCCGTTTCCCACGTCCACGGCGCCGACGGAGATCTGGGCGACCGTGTAGTAGTTGGCCCCCCCCTTCCAGGTCTCAGTGCCCGTCTCGATGCATCCTCCCGTCAGGATGGAGCGCCACGTGCACGGCAGGAAATCCGCATTCAACATGTTCGCGATCCAGGCCGCCCTGCGGAGGGTGTCCTCGCAGAACTGGAGCTGTTTCTCGAAGGCGGCATACAGCTCTTCGAAGTCCTTGAAAGTCTCGGGATTCCCCGTCTTCGGTCCGACCTGCTTCTGGGTGCGCGGGTCGAAACCGTTGTTTATGGTCAGCTCGAGCACCTTCCCCAGGTTTGGCTGCCCTTCCACCGGGTGGCCCGTCTCGTACGGGACGTAGCTCCCCACACACGCCCCGACGCAGGTTCGCCTGGCCTTGCCCAGGGGAAGCTCGCCGTTCCTCTCGGTGTGACCCCACAGGTACAAAGCCCGTTTCAACATGACGTCGGCATTGACGAACTGGGGCATGCCGACACCGGTAGCGATACAGTCCAGCACTTTCTCGAGGAATTTCCCGGGCGTCTTCGGCGTCAGCGCGCACGACAGCGGAGGCTGGGGAAGACCCATGTGTGTGCATGCATCGAGGATCACGTAGTCCATCTCCGCCGTCGCATCGTTGCCGTCCTCGTCATAGCCCGCAAGGGTGATGCTCTGTCCGAGGTCGGCGGAGTTCTGCAGGGCAACCTTCTGGCCGTAGTAGTAGTTGATCTCGTTCAGCTTGATGACGAGGTTTTCGAACATGAAGACCGCGTCGTCATAGTCGATCAGCCCGGCTGCTTTGTCGGCCTGAAGGAAGGGATCGAAGTTCTGGCCGAGGAAGGCCTCCGAGTACCCGCATCCGACCTGCTCAAGCTCCGCTACCAGATGACAGAAGAAGTGGCTCTGGATGGCTTCCCGCAGGTTGCGTGCGGGGTGTTCGGGAACCCATTCGCACGTCTCGGCGATCGAGATCAGCTCGGCCTTGCGGGTCTCGTCCTTCTCCTTTGCCGCCATCTCCCGGGCCAGCTTGGCATATCGGTTGGCCCACCGGATCACCGCCCTCATCACAATGAGACACGCCTCATAGAAGTAGAGCTTGTCCTTGTTACCGATACGCATTTCCAAGGACATCATCCGCTCCTCGACTTCCTTGATGACGCTGGCAAGGCCCTCTCTGTAAATCCGAGGGTAGTTGAGGTTTCCACCGCCGCCCGGCCAGTCGTGAAACGGGGCAATAAGGCCGGCTTCGTAACACGGAACCGGATCAAAGCCATACCGCCTCTTGAATATCGATTCCGTGCGGGTTTTCAGCGAACGCTTGTCCCAGTAGTCCAGAGCCCAGGCATTGGCCTCCTTGTCCTCCGGGGTCTTGGAGTTCTCGACGGTCTTTTCTTCCTTCATCCAGATCACGTTCCATTCCGGATTGGGGTAGATGTGATTCTGGCTGCCCGCCATCGAGCCTACGAAGAGATTGTCGTCGATGTACAGCTTCTTGCGGTCCAGCAAGGCCGCCAGGAACTTGGCGCGTCGCAGGATCTGTTCTTCACCGGGGGTTTCCTCGTACACGTCTTTCATGACCCTCACCCGCTCGTAGTCGAGCTCCTGAGGCGTGGACCTATAGGTCTCCTTCAACTGGTCGATACGCGCAGTGTCCGCCTTCACCTTCCCGGTTTTCGGATTTGAATCCTTTTTCTTTGCCGTTTTCTTTCCTGCCATTTTCTTGCTCCTTTGCGCCTTGCTGAAATAATGATTGCAGCGCCCAATTGATTTGTCATGATTTCCACGCTTCATTTGGGTGACATACCCACCATTTCTTTGACAGGCCGTAATGCAAAGGTACGGCTTCGACGGCCTGCCGTCGAGCGGCTGCTCGCTCCCTTCGAGAGCAAGCTTCTCCAAGCAGATTCTTCTCCGTTTCTTTCACCTCCTCTCTGAAGATATTCCTGCTTGGAAGTATTCTCGATTGTTCCATGAACACTTCCCTTGCCGTGCGCCCGCAGAGACCAGGGCCCGGCCTCCGGTCGTTCAGATCACCGATTTGGGGCAAGGAGGAATCCACAATGGGCAAAACACGAGGACCGTATTCGACATTATCATGAGCGATCCGACCGCACGTACGGGGGCCCCGCGGATCCACAGAGACCGGGCCGAAGAGGGCGCCCGTGTGGGCCGCAAGCGGATGGATCGCGCCTTCACGGCCGGCAAGCCGGACCGACTGTGGATAGCCGATATCAGATAGGTTTCCACGTGGGCGGGATTCTTGTTTCCGGCTGTGGTCATTGACGTCTTCAGCCGTCGCGTCTTCGGTTGGTCTATGGCCGGAGTCCGCCTTTCCGTGGGATCTGTGGGGGACTGCTACGACAACGCCATGTGTGAAAGATTCTTCGCCTCTCTGGAATGCGAGCTGCTCGACCGCTACCCCTTCCGCAACCACCGGGAGGCCCGCAGGGCTCTCTTCCCATATCTCGAGGGCTGCTACAATCCCCATCTCCGTCATTCCGGTATTGATTATCTGTCTCCAGTGGCCTGCGAAAACAAGTACAAGTTCTTTTTCTTTCCAGAGGACGAATCACCCTATTTCAGGCTAAATTCTCCAGATATTAAAATATTGGACGCTACGGACAAAAAAAAGGTTCATCGTCTCCCATTACGGGGCGCTGGGTACTTACGAATATTGCCCTATCCTCCCAGTAATCGGCAATAAAATGATCGATCGGCGGGGAGATTCGGAACCTACCCATTGCAGAAAGTCTCATTTCTGCTGAAACACTACACTTTTGACAAGAATTGCTTCTATAGATAGGATAAGCCTTTTTTAAATTTGCGATCACCAAAGCGGCGGATCTCCTTTTTCACGGCCGGTTTCTTGGGCCTGCTCCCGGGCGGCTACGGTCAGCGGATCGCCCCTTTTATCAAGGACGACAGGACCTCGATCATGCCCGATGTCGAAGCAGCCAAACAGGCACACCAGATCATGCAAGCAGTACACCGTTGAATCGTTGGGTTCGCATCCTTTTTGTCAAGCCGGCAAAGATGGAGGAAAGGAATGAGATTTCTCAACCAAACCAAGACCTTATCCGCCGTGCTCCTGCTCGTTATGCTGACGACGCCGGCAAGGGATGCGAGGGGAGAGACATCAGCCCCGCCGAAGGCCCCAAAAGCATGGAGCTTTGAAGTGCAACTCTATGCTCTGGCACCCTGGATCCAGGGAGACGCCGAACTCGGATATGAGCGGAAGCGTTTGATCGGCGGGACGCACCAAGGCTCCATTGCCGGAGATGTGGATATCACCCCCGGCGATATCCTTGCCAATTTCAACATGGCTGGATTCGGCCATGTCGATGTCCATCACAGAAGTGGCTGGGGACTTTGGCTGGATTATATGTTTATGGATCTGGACGCGGACCCTGACCTGGGAAGCCGGATCCTGCAAATTGACAGCGTGGGACTGTACCAGGGAATTTTCGAGGCCTTTGTCACCCACAGGGTACCGTTGGGGAGGCACGGATATGTCGATTGTTTTGGTGGCGTGAGATGGTGGCATAATGTCCTCAAGGCAAAGGCTACGATTGATATTCTAGAGATCATCGACAAGACCAAGAGCTGGAAGCGCACCATTGACTGGTTCGATCCGGTCATAGGCGCACAATGGATCGTGCCGATTAGTGAGCATTGGAGCACCAAGCTGCGCGGAGATATAGGGGGTTTCGGGATCGAATCACACTTCACCTCCGCTGTGGAGGCCGGACTCCTGTATGACATCACGGAGCACTGGCGGCTCGATATGCGCTTCAAGGCGTTGTGGGTCAATTATGAAGAGGGCGATGTGGGCACGCGGAACAGGTTTGTCTATGATACGGTTTCCTTCGGTCCGACCATCGGCATAATCTACAGATTCTGACACGTTGAACTGAATGTGACAGCCGCCATTATCGAACAGGATCCGGACCAGGTTCAGCACGCCGTCCCTGCCCAGGCGCGTGTCGAGCTGATTGGGCGGGAGCTTCATGTTCATGTGCGTGGCGCACCACTTGACGGGGTCGTTGCTTACTTGGGAGCCTCCTCGTAGCACATCTTCCTGACCTTCTCGTACTCACCTTCGAAGTCGGCCGCTTCCTCAGGAATCGATTGCCTCATCTTCCGGGACCCACCGGGCGAACAGGCGTGCCGCCACTAACGCGACTATGGCCGCGAGCGGAACGACGAGGACAACCATCACGAAGAGACCCTGAGGCGGGTTCGTAATACCGAAATAGGCGGCGAACACCGCAGCGATGTTGCGCGTGCACATCCCGAGTGCCATGCTGCTACGCTGCGTCTGTTTAAGGCCCAAGCCGACCCTGTACGAGATTGCCGTAATCGCAATGAAGAACAGGATCTGGGCTCCGGGGGCGAAGCTGCCCAGGGTACTGAGCATTTCGCGTCCGTAGATCACAAGTGTGAGCACCAGGACGATCAGCAGGAAGATCCCGCCGATCTTTTTGACCACCGCAAAGAGTTTCTCCGCTACGTTCGGGGCGGACAGCCGGACCGCGCAGCCGATCAGCAGCGGCAGGAGCACCATGAGGAGTAGCGGCTTGGCCAGCGACCAGACGCTCAGCGCAAGGTCCTCGATCAACAAGGGCGCCATCACCGGCAGTAACAGCACCACGCCGAGCGTGGTCACGAACATAAACGCGCCGGCGAAAGACATGTCGCCGCGGGCCCTTCTCACCATCAATGGGAAGAACGGCGCGGTCGGCGCCAGGCTGATCAGAAGCAATCCGTCCCCGTGCGCCTCCCTCAGCGGCAGGAGCTTGATAATGAGCCATGCCAGCACAGGTCCGACGACCCAGCCCCAGAGGAGGATCAGTGTGATAGCCCTTGCGTTCCGCAAGGTTTTCAACGCCTCGCGCAGATTCAGTTCAAGGCCCATGGCCGCGAGGTTGGATACCGTGAACACGACCACGGTTATGGGGAATACGGCCTCAAGGCTCATGATTTACCACCCCTCATCTACTGTGTCCCTTTTGAAATCAAGCATGTAATTGTGCGCAAGTGACATCATTCCACCGGATACGTTCCTGGCTTTGAATCCATTTTGCAGCAGGATACGCGTTGCATAATAGGAACGTTGGCCGGAACGGCAAAAGATATCGATTTCCTTGTCGCGAGGCAACTCATCCAGGCGGCCTCTAAGCTCGTGCAGCGGTATGTTGACAGATCCAGGGACACCCTCCACGGAGAGTTCTACCGGATCGCGCACATCGAGCAGGAAGCCCTCTTGAGCCGTACTCCAGTGGCTGATCGGCATATCGTTCCGAAGAATATCCGCTGCAACCATCCCGGCAAAATTTACCGGGTCTTTTGCGCTTCCGAACTGCGGTGCATAGCAAAGCTCGACTTCTTCAAGATCGTATACCGTGGCGCCCATCCCGATCAGGGCGGCAATGGTGCTAATCCGTTTATCCACGCCGTTCTGGCCGAGTGCCTGGGCTCCGAGGAGCCGCCCGTCCGATTTCCGGAAGATGACTGTCATGGCGATCGGAGTGGCGCCCGGATAATACCCGGCGTTCGAGTTCGGGTAGAGGTAGCACTTCTCGTAATCCGTGTCGCCGAGGCGCTTCAGTTCCTTTTCACTGACGCCGGTCCAGGCGATCGAAGCCCCGAACAGCCCGATGATCGCAGTGCCCTGGCTGCCGCGGAAACGGGATTCGCGCCCTGCGATCACGTCGGCGGCTATACGTCCCTGGCGGTTGGCCGGTCCGGCGAGGGCAATAAGGTTCCACTCACCGGTTACAAAATTCTTCACTTCTACGACATCGCCGACTGCGAAGATGTCCGGATCGCTTGTGTGCATCTGATCGTCAACCCGGATGCCGCCGAGTTCGCCGATTTCCAAGCCAGCCTCTTTCGCCAGCCTGGTTTCCGGGCGTACGCCGAGCGCGAGGATCACGATATCCGCCGGGTAGGTCTTCCCGGATTCGGTTTCTACATCAATGCGGCCGTCAGACTGTTTGAATCCGCTCACTGCGTCGTTAAGCGCTATACGGACGCCATGCGTCTCCATGAAGGCCTCCACCACGCGGGCGTGCTCCTGATCGAGATGGGGCAGAACCTGCTTATTCTTCTGTAGAATGGTTACTTCGAACTGACGATGAACCAGGTTTTCCGCCGTTTCGAGGCCGATGAATCCGCCGCCCACGACCACTGCCCGGGTTTTCGGCCTCACGGTCTGGAAACCCGTGTACCGGTGCATGCCGGCAAGAAATGGGCTTCCTTTTTCCAGCCACTCCCGGATTTTCTGGACGTCCGGCACGGTCCTCACGTGAAAGATACCCGGAAGGTCGATTCCGGGCAGGGGCGGGTGCACGGATGCCGCTCCGGGCGACAGCACCAGTTTGTCGTAGGATTCAGTGCTCTCTTTGCCGCTTTCCATGTCCCGCAACGTCACGGTCTTCTCCTTCGGGGAGATGCTGACCACTTTGCAGTTGGTCCGCACATCGATTCCAAAGACCGCTTTAAACAGAAACTCATTGAATACGATAAGACTTTCATCTCTATCTATCACTCCTCCGACACGATAGGGCAGACCACAGTTTGCATAGGAAACATGGGGCCCACGCTCGATCATGAGGATTTCCGCTTTTTCATCCAACCGGCGAAGGCGTGCTGCGCAGGAAGCCCCTCCGGCGACTCCTCCAACGATGATGACTTTCATGATAGGTTCTCCTGTCTGGGTGATAATGGATTACGTCTCTTCTCGGTATGCCGCCAAGACGTGACGATTCGTCGGGTAGAGCCGGTCCTCGCCGATGAGTTCGAGCAGCCCGTACTTCTCGAGGGTATTCTCCAGCTCCCGGCTGGCTCTGGTAATGGCCATCGTGATGCCGCGGCCGGCCATCAGCTTTATTACCTGATGAAGCGCTTCCGAACCGGTCGAGTCGATATCGACCATCGCTTCAGCGTCCAGCACGAACCACCTCACCGGCGTCTCACTTCGCTTGATCACCTCCTCGATTTCCTCCTGGAAGTGGCTGGCGTTAGCAAAAAAGAGCGAAGCCCCGAAGCGGTATATCAGGAGCCCGCTTTCGCAGTTAACGCCGGGCTTTTCGGGGATGAAATGGGTACCGTCCGGGGCCTCCCGCAGGACCCAGGTATCGACCCGGGAAGCCCTCCTGACCACGTCGATGATGGCAAGCAGGGTGGCGATTATCACGGCCCGCAGCGGTCCAAGGATGAGTACGCTTACGAGGCATGTTATCGCAATCCAGAACTCGGACCTGCGTACGCGCCACAGCTCCCGCAGTTCTCCGACCTCTATCAGCGACAGCACCGCATTGGCCACGATGCCTGCCAGCGCCGCGTTGGGCAGGTAGGCCAGGGTGCCGGTGAACAGAAGCATCACAATCGTGATCGCTCCCGCGGCCACCAGGCTCGGGAGCTGGCTTCCCGCCCCCGCTGAATCCATGGCGGCCGTGCGTGACGGGCTGTTGCCCATAACAAGCGCGCCGGAAATCCCGGCGGCGGCATTGGCGGCCCCATAGGAAAAGAGAACCTGGTTGCCGTCGGCCCTGTAACCGTGCTTCTGGCTGTACCGGCGCACGAGCAGCAATCCCTCACACAGGCTGATCGCCACGACAGCCATGGCGCCGGGAATCAGCCGGAGATAATCCACCGCAGGGATGGAAGGCAAAGAGAGAGAAGGCAGACCCGGAGGCAGTTTCCCCAGCACAGTCACTCCCTTTTTATCCAGGCCGAGAACGGCCACAATGACCGTGAGAACGACCAGCGCGACCAGGGCCCCAGGAATTCTTGGCATGAACCGCTTCATCAGGCGGACGATCAGGAAGGCGCCCACTCCGATAGCTACGGAGTAGAGGTTCGCGTGTGGGATGGACTCTACAAGCTGGATGAGTTCAATGAAATACCTGGTGGTCTCCAGAGACGCCATGGTATCCTGGAGCCTGCCTGCGATCGCCTCCGCATGGGATCCCTCCAGGTGAACGGCTCCCAGAATTCTCATCACCTGGCCGGTGAATACCTCTATCCCCAGGCCGGTGACGAAGCCGACCAGTACCGCGCGCGACAGGAAGTTGGCGAGAAACGCGAGGCGGAAGAGCCAGAAGACAAAGAATATTCCGCTGCACATTAGGGCAAGAGCCATGGCGTATTGCACTCGTGCCGGATCTCCGGGCGGCGCGAACGCCATCAGGATCACGCCTGTCAGAGCGGCGATCGACGCGTCCGGGCTTGACACAAGGTGGCGTGAGGATGTGAAAAGCGCGAAGACAGCCAGCGGGATGATGCCGGAATAGAGTCCGACAAGAGGCGGCAGTCCAGCGACTTGGGCGTAACCTATATTGAGTGGTATGATCAACGCGGCCAGCGTGATTCCGGCGGCGATCTCGCGGGGCACGTCACCTATCTTTAAGCCGCGCAGTCCGACAAGAGGTTTGGGCCAGGGGCCCTTGCCCCCGTGCTCTCGATTTTCGGTCATCAGGTCCCTTTCGGTTGA
This sequence comes from bacterium, assembly GCA_015486285.1. Lineage (GTDB taxonomy): Bacteria > Desulfobacterota > DSWW01 > DSWW01 > DSWW01 > S015-6. The sequence goes on along the minus strand of WFRX01000078.1, from coordinate 11,294 downwards.
TCCGGGTCTGACCGGGCAGGTATGCTCCATTCGAAGCGGTGATTGGCTGGCGGGAATTTTGGTCCGGCCGGCAGTTTTCTACCTCCCCATGGGCGTTACCATGTTTCTGACGCACCGCCTCCATCAAAAGTTTCTAATTTATCCCACTAACCGATTCGGTCGCCTCGGTCCATTGGGCTCGCCATCTGGCCGCTGACTGCTCCGGCGGGCAGGACCTGACCCGGTTTCGTGGACACTTCGGCTTAGTGGAGGATCCTCTCCACGGCCACCACGCCTTTTACCTTCTCCAGGGAATGAAGCAGATCATTGAGGTGTTCCAGGTTCCTGACCATCACATCGAACTGCGCAACCCCTTGCCGATCTCCCGTGGTCCAGGCCTTTGCCTGCGAAATATTCACATCCACGGCGGAGATCGCCTTGCTCAGGCCCGCCAGAAGGCCGGGCCGGTCCTCGCTGATGACGCGGATCTTGGCCCGCTGCAGGCCCACCCCGCCTTCGTCCCACTGCACCTCGATCCACCGCTCAGGCTCCCCCTCTTTCGTCTTCGGGCAGCTCTTCGCGTGGATCGTCACGCCCCTGCCGCGCGTGATGAAGCCGATGATTTCCTCCCCTTGCACCGGGTGGCAGCATCTGGCAAAGCGGACAAAGATGTCCGGGATCCCCCGGACCCGAACCCCGGTGTCGCTCCGCTTCTCCGCCTTTTCGACAAGCCGTTCGAAGCCCTTGTCCCATGCGCCCTCTTCCTCTTCCGGCTCTTCCCTGGGAAGGGCGTCCAGGACCTGGGCCGGTGAAAGCCTCCCGTAAGCCACGGCCCGAAGCAGGTCCTCCATGCCCTTGAGCCGGTAAGCCTTGAGGACCTTTTGAAAATCTCCCTCCTTGAGCAGCTTCGCGTAGTGGAGGCCCGACTTCCTGAGCCCCTTCTCCAGGATTTCCCGTCCCAGGGCCTGCGCCTGCTCCCTTTCCTCCCTTCGAACCCGGGCCCGGATCTTCGCGCGCGCATCGGCCGTCTTGACGAATTTCAACCAGTCTTTCCGGGGACTCTGCGTCTTGGAGGTGAGGATCTCGACCACGTCCCCGTTCTGCAGTTCATACCGCAAGGGCACCAGCTTGCCGTTGACCTTGGCCTGGGCGCAATGGTCCCCGACCTCCGAGTGGATCGTGTAAGCGAAATCCACCGGGGTGGAGCCCCGGGGCAGTTCCCTCGCCTCGCCCGTGGGCGTCAAGACGTAGACCTGGTCCGGAAACAGATCGAGCTGCATCGCATCGAGGAACACCTTCGGGCTGGAGATCTCCTGGAGCCCGTCGAGCACCCCCCGGAGCCAGCGGAAGGTCGCTTCATCCTTCTGATCGAAGCCGGCCCGTTCCTTGTAGATCCAGTGGGAGGCCACGCCGTGCTCCGCTTCCTGGTGCATAGCGCGGCTTCGGATCTGGATCTCCACGCAATCCCCCGAAGGCCCGAATACGGTCGTGTGCAGAGACCGGTAGTGGTTCGGCTTGGGCTTGGCGATGTAATCCTTGAATCTGCCCGGCACGGGCGCCCACAGGGAATGGACGATGCCGAGCACCTGGTAGCAGTGCCTCTCTTCCGCCGTGATCGCCCGGAAGGCGAAGAGGTCGAAGATCTGTTCGAGGTCGATCTCCTGCTGCACCATCTTGCGATGGATGCTGTAGTAATGCTTCACCCGGCCGGAAATCTCGCAGGGGATGTTCTCCCGGCGGAACCGTTCTTCCAGGATCTCCGAAACCTTCTTGAAGACCTCGGCCTTCGCCTTGACCTTCTCCTCGACGCCCTGCCTGATCTCCTCGTACAGGTCCGGGTTCAGGTGCCGAAAGGAGAGATCTTCCAGTTCCGAACGCATCCATGAAATCCCGAGACGATTGGCCAGGGGCGCATAGATGGTGAGCGTTTCTTCCGAGATCCGCTTCTTCTGTTCTTCGGAAAGGGAATAGAGGGTCCGCATGTTGTGGAGGCGGTCGGAAAGCTTGATCATCAGGATCCGGATGTCCCGGCTCATGGCGATGAGCGTCTTCCGATAGCTCTCCAGCTTACGCCGCTTCGTACTCCGGAGGCTCACCTTGGCCGTCTTCGTCAGGCCCACCACCAGCCCGGTGACCTCTTCGCCGACCTGCTCCCTGAGCACCGATTCGGGCACACCGCAGTCTTCGAGCACGTCGTGTAGAAGCCCTCCGCAGAGGGTCGGAATATCCATCCGCAGGTCCGCCAGGGTCTTGGTCACCGCCAGGGGATGGCTCAGGTAGGGAATGCCGCTCTTGCGAAGCTGTCCCCTGTGCGCCACGGCGGCGAAAACATAGGCCCTGCGCAGAAGCCCGGTGTCCGCATCGGGCATGTACGCGCGGACGGCCTCCAGGATGTCTTGAAAACGAACGATAGGCTCTTTCATCGCCACCCTTGGGCCGAAGAAACCCGTCAGCTCCCGGATTCGGGCCTTCGACCGTTCCTCTCCTCGATCTCCCGGATCCAGCGTTCCTCCCAGGCCGGAATGCGGCGTCCGCCCCTGCAGGACTCGGCAAGGATGATCGACTCGAGTTCCTTGAGCGCCTCGTCATAGCGGTCATTGATCACGAGATAGTCGAACTCGGAAACCTGCCGAATCTCGCGGGTGGCCGTCCGGATCCTCACCGCGAGTTCTTCCGGGCTGATCGTTCCCCTTCCCCGGATCCTTCGAATCAGATCGTCGAGCGACGGCGTCATCACGAAAATCAGGACCGCCTCCGGGATCTCCCGGCGGATCTGGCCCGCCCCCTTCCAGTCGACCTCGAACAGCAGCGCCTTCTCCGCCCCGGTGTCCCGGAGGTTCCGGATCGAACTGCCGTAAAGATGCCCGTGTACCTCCGCCCATTCCAGAAACGCCCCTTCACGGATCATCTTCTCGAAGGACTCCCGGTCCACGAAAAAATAGTCCCGCCCTTCCCGTTCGCCCGGTCGGGGAGGACGCGTGGTGTGGGAAACAGCGGCCCGCAGCCAGGGAAAGTGCGCGAGGGCATCCGCGCACAGGGTCGTCTTGCCGGCGCCGGAGGGACCGGATACCACATATACGGGACGAGACCCGTTACGACGGAGCTTGCCGATGGAAGCGTCCCCCTTACCCATCCGCCGGACCCGCGGATTGCACCCCGTAGCGCTGGCACAGGGTTTCGGATTGTATCGCGGAAAGAACCAGGTGGCCCGAGTCGCAGACGAGTACCGCCCGGCACTTGCGCCCGTGCGTTGCGTCGATGAGCTTGCCCGCCTTTCTCGCTTCCTCCCGCAGTCGTCGCACAGGGTTCGGTCCGGGCGAGACAATCGCCACCAGGCGGGAGCGGATCACCACATTTCCAAACCCGATATGAAGAACATCGCCCTTCGCCATGGTTCGATCCTTCCCCCCGCGCCGTACTACTGGAGATTCTGAGATTGTTCCCGGACCTTTTCGAGTTCGGATTTCATGTCCACAACGACATAGGTAATGTCCGCGCAGGGTGTCTTCGAACCGATCGTATTCACCTCGCGATAGATCTCCTGGGTCAGAAATTCCAGGCGCTTGCCCGTCATCGAACCGTCCGACAGCGCCTGTTCGCAGCTTTCCAGGTGGCTGGACAACCGCACGATCTCCTCGGTGATATCCGACTTGTCCGTGTAGAGGACGATCTCCTGCGCAATCCGGTCGGGATCGATCCCCGGCCGGCCCATCAGCTTGGCGATCTTCTCCTCGAGCCGTACCCGGAACCGCTCCGGCACATCCCCGCACATGGACTCGATGCGGTCGCGGTGCTCCTTGAGGACCCGGATGCGCGCGAGAAGGTCCTCCCGGAGGATGTTTCCTTCCCGCTCCTGCATCTGCTCCATCTCGGACACCGCATCCTCCAGTGCCTGGAGGATCCGCGCCCACTCTTCCTCCACGTCCGGGCCCTCCTCCGGAAGAACCACCAGGTCCCGCAGCCGCAGAAGGGTCTGGATGTCCAGCGCGCCCGCCACACCGAACTCCCCGCGCAGCCTCTTCTCCAGATCCAGGTAAAAGGCCAGTGCGTGTTCGTTCAGCCGAAGGGGCTCCGCCCCGCTGCCCGCCTCTTCCCACTGCACGATGATTTCCACCCTGCCCCTTACCAGCCGATCCCGCGCCCACTGGTAGACGCGGGGCTCGACCGCCTGCAGGGACCTGGAAACCCGCAGCCTGATGTCCAGGAACCGGTGATTGTACGAACGCGCCTCGATTCGAATCGCGCCCCGACTGCCTTCCCGTTCGGCCGCGCCGAAACCGGTCATGCTTTTCATTCGATGCCGTCCCTCCTGGCGGTCTTCTTCTGGAGCAGATACCGCTCCCGCAGCCTGTTCAAAATCATCAGGGTGCCGGGCGCCCGGAAATCCGGGTAGGTCCATTCCAACGGCCGGTAGCCCTTGTTCCGATAGACGAGCGTCACATCGGCGTAGATTCCCTTCCCGAGATAGGGACGATGCGCGAAAGGCTTTGTCGTAGCGAGCAGAAGCCGCTCGGGCAGCAGAAACCCCGGATCGATGTTCACCCTTCGGCCCCCCGCCGGGCCCCGCCGGGCCTCTTCCACCCGTTTCGCCTGCCATTTCAACCGGGGAAGGGCCTCCTGATCCACCTCGTTCCGAAAGGTCGCGAATTTTCTCGACAGCGGGGACCCCATCTCCCTGTCATAATAGCGGGTGTAGTCGAAGGGAAGGCGTCGGCTGATGAAATCCACAGGCCCCCACGCCTGTTCCAGCAGACGGAGGACCTCGGCAAGGTCCAGATCCGGAACGTAGATGAACCCGCAGAAGATCCTCGCCGGGGGCGGGGGATCGTATTCCCCTTCCTCCGGGGCCCACACCGGTTTCATTGCTCGGCCTTGTTCACGAAGCCCTTCCACAGGGTCAGCCATAAGATCTTCAGATCCAGACCGAGAGACCATCCCTCTATGTACTGGATATCACACTCGACCCGCTTTTCCAAGGAAGTCGGCCCCCTCCACCCCCGCACCTGCGCCAGGCCCGTGAGCCCGGATTTCACCTTCTGCCGCAGGATGTAATCGGGGATGTCTTTCTGAAACTCCCGGATGAACTCCGGGCGCTCGGGGCGGGGACCCACCAGGCTCATGTCGCCCTTGATTACATTCCACAATTGCGGCAGTTCGTCCAGGCTGTACCTCCGAAGGAAGGCGCCCAGACGGGTCCTTCTCGGATCCTTCCGCATCGACCAGACCGGCTCGTTCTCCTGTTCCGCGCCTTCTCTCATGGTGCGGAACTTGATCAGGGAGAACGGCCGTCCGTCCATTCCGACCCGGAGCTGTCGATACAGCAGGGGCCCCCGGGAGGTCGCCTTGATCGCCAGGGCGATGATCAGGAACAGCGGGGCCAGCGCCATCATCCCCGTGCCGGCAAGCACCACGTCCACAATCCGCTTCTCCAGGCTCGCCGCCCCCTGCTGCGGGCTCGCGCGCACCCGGACGAGGGGGATGCCGTCGAACTCCTCGATCCCCGGATGCAGCGGCAGGATCGGGAAAACGTCCGGAATGACGTGGATGTCCACGGCCAGGTCGCTGATGCCTCTGAGCATCTCCTTCAAATACCATGCGTCCTCGAGGGCCAGCGCAAAAACAACGATATCGATCTTCTCCGCCAGCAGGACCTCGCGCAGTGCGCCATAGCCGCCCGGGATCCCCGGATCGCGCCGGTCCCCATCCGGGTCCCCGTCGCGCAGCTGTCCGCAGACCTTCAAGCCCGCCTCCGGATGCCGGCCGACCTTCTCGAGGAAGGGCGCCGCGAAGGCGCTGTCTCCGACCACGAGCACACGCTTCGAGGCGGGCGCGTTCTGCCGGCTTCGGTGCACGAGGAAACGAAAGATGCGCCGGATCGCAAGGAGCCCGGCAAGGGCCAGACAGAGAAAACAGGCGTAGAAGATCCTCGAGAACTGCACCTTGGTGGACAGGTAGACGATGGAAACCAGCAGCACCATGGCCACCGCCGAGCTTCGCGCCAGGTCTTTCCACTCCCCTCCCACGGTCCGCCATCGCCGGGTGCGATAGACCCCCCCGTACGAAAGCGCGGCCATCCAGATCAGCAAGACCAGCGGCAGGTGCGCGAGGTAGGCCCGGAAAGGAGGCACCCCATAGTAGACCGGAATCCAACCCGTCGAAAACCGGATCCAGTACGCGATGATCCAGGCCAGTCCGATCCAGACCGCGTCCAGGAGCCGGTAAAAGCGCTGAAAAAGCCGGTACGATTCTCTCAGCATCCCCGCTCCCCTCGCCTTGGGCCCTTCGCCTTTGGCCTTTGGCCTTCCCCGCGACACACCTCTTCATACAGGGCCATGGTCTCTTCCGCGGCGCGCGCCCAGGAGAAGCGCCCCGCCCGCTCCAGGACCGGGGACGGGTCCCACTCCCCCACCTGCCTCGCTGCCTGGATCTGCTCCATCGCCTCCCGCCATCCCCGCTGATCATCCAGGGAAAGCAGCCTGCCCGCGGCGCCGACCACCTCCGGAAGCGCGCCGTCGTCCGCCGCGAGGACCGGCAACCCGAACTGCATGGCCTCCGCCGCGGGCAGGCAGAATCCTTCCCCCCGGGAAGGGCACAGGACGGCGACGGCCCCCTCGTACAGGAGCCTGAGAAGCCCATCCGAGACCTCGCCGGCAAACAGGACTCTCCCGTCCCGGTCCCCGGCCTCCACACAACGGTGAACGGCCGGATGCTGCCGCCCGACCAGGATGTACCGCGCCTTCCGCTCCCGCAGCCTTTCCGAGGCGAGAAAGCATCGGACGGAGAACAGGACGTTCTTGTGCGGACGGGGATTCGAGACCGTCAGGAAATAGTCGAGGCCGCCCGCTCCGAGTTCGCGATACCGCTGCTCGTCCCGGGAAGAGACACGAAACCGCCGCACGTGGTCCCCTCCCTCCGGGATCACGCGTACCTTGCCGGCGGGCAGGGAAAACCGCCGCCGGACCCGGGAAGCGGTATACGAGGAAACGGCGATGATCCGCCGCGCCCGTTTCGCCGCCCACCGCACGAGCCGCTTGTGATAAAGCCTCAGCCCCGGAGAGAAGTCCCGGGGATATTCCAGGGGCAGGAGGTCATGAATCGTCATCACCGTCGGCGCCGGCACGAACAGGGGACAGGCATAGGTCGGACAATGGTAGATGTCCGGCCCGAGGCGCGCCACCGCCCGCGGCACCAGCAGCTGCTCCAGCAGCCCGTACGGCCGTGGAGGGCAGCGTACCGGAGAGACGTTTCCCGACCCGAGGCCTTCCCGGCCCGCCCCGGCGCCGGCCCCGCCGGTCAGCACATCCAGCCGGCCCGGGGGGACGAGCGCCTCCAGGGCGCGGACCAGCTCGGCGCCGTAACGGCCGATGCCGTGCGGTCCGTTGCCCGCGGTTCTCAGGTCGACACAGATCTTCATGCCCGTCGGCCCCTTCGATTCAAGCGAGTTCCCTGTAAACCCGCAGGGTCCTGGCCGCGCTCTCGGACCAGGTATAGCTTCCCGCCCGTCGCAATCCTCTCTGCACGTAATCCATGCGCAGATCCGCGTCCCGGAGCAATTCGAAGAGCACCCCGGCCACCCCTTCGGCATCGAGCGGATCCGTCAGGACGGCGGCGTCTCCAAGGCACTCGGGCAGGCTGGCCCGGTCGGACGCCACGACACAGGTACCCGCCGCCATCGCCTCGAGGGGGGGCAGCCCGAAGCCCTCGTAGAGGGAAAGGTAAACGAAAATCTCCGCATGCCGGTACAGGGCCCCGAGCACATCGTCCGGTACATAACCGAGGTACCGGACGGCGTCCCGGACCGGACTCGACTCCCGGGCCTTCCGCAGTTCGCCGCCGCCCCATCCCTCACCGCCGGCCAGAACGAGCTGAACCCCTTTCACCCCCCTGGCGCTGAGCGCCTCGAAGGCCTCGAGAAGCCCCGCCACATTTTTCCTCGGTTCCATCGTTCCGACATACAGGAGGTAAGGCCTTCGCACGCCGTACCGCTCGAGCACCTCGACCTCGTCCGTCCCGGGCGGCCCGCCGTCCGGGCCATGGCCGGCCGCATACGGCGCCCCGGGCACCACGGCGATCTTGTCCATCGCCTCGGGCCACCGCGCCCCGATCTCTCTCTTCGTGAATTCGGACAGGGTGATGATCTTGTCCGCCCGGGCGACGGCCCGCGGCAGGAGGGCCTTCAGAGGCCACCTGCTCTTCGCCTCCATCGTCTCCGGATACCGGTACACGGTGAGATCATAGATATTCACCACCAGCGGACAGCGGGCGAAAAGGGGAGGAAGAAAAAGCAGGCCATGGAAAAGGTCCGGCTTGTGCCGCTCGAGGAGAAAGGGCACGACCATCTGCAGCCAGAGGTTTCCCTTCCATCCCCTGTGCACCAGCTCCCGGACCCGGGGATCCCGACGCAGGATCCCGCCCGCGGCGATCCCGCGCGGCGAGCAGAGCATGAGGCCCTCGATGTCCTCATGGCGAAGCAGGGCCTCGAGCAGACAGCGGGCATAGCGCCCGATGCCCGCCCCCCGGTCGGTCAACGGCCTGGCATCATAGGCTATGTGCATCCAGAGCTTCCCGGCCCGCGGAAAGGGGAAGGATCAGGCGGGATGGCCGCCGGAACATCGGAAACGGATCGCACTCGTTGCCTGTTCCCCGTGATCTACCGATCAAGGCCCCGGTCTCCCCGGATGAGATGGAGAAACTCGAGGCGCGTCTTCTCGTCCTGGCGGAAGATGCCCTTCATGGAGCTGGTGATCGCATAGGCATTCTGGTTTTCCACACCGCGCATCCTCATGCACAAATGGAGCGCCTCGATCACAACGGCCACCCCCTTGGGGCGGATCGTCTCGGCGATGGCGGTGGAAATCTCCGTGGTCAACCGTTCCTGCACCTGGAGCCTCCGGCTGAAGACCTCGACGATCCTGGGGATCTTGCTCAGGCCTATGATCTTGCCGTCCGGGATGTAGGCCACGTGACATTTGCCGAAAAAGGGCAGCAGGTGATGCTCGCAAAGGCTGTAGACATCCACATCCTTGACGACCACCATCTCGTCGTACTCCTCGCTGAAAACGGCCGATTCGAGGATTTCCCGGACGTCCACCCGGTATCCGGACGTCAGAAAAAGGAATGCCTTTTCCATCCGCTCCGGTGTCTTGCGCAGCCCTTCCCTGTCAGGATCCTCCCCCAGCTTGACGAGAAAATCTCGAAACAGCTTCTGCATTTTACGATTCCTTTTCCCGCGGTAGAAACCCTTTGCGCCCGAAATACATCTCTATTTAAACAGTCGAAATAGGTCGGATATCGACAAAGCCGCTCCATCTCTCAGCCTTATAATGGAATCCGGGGCAAATCTCAACCGAGGAGGGCTTCGCGCCCCCGTGCAAGGCCGCTTTTCCGGCGGGGGCATCTCTGCTGGTAAAACAGGATACGGCAATCATAGAAAAATTAACTTTTTTCTTGACTTTTGAGGGATACTTTAATAACATGAAAAAATTATCATTTTGTAGAGGGCGGAACTTTATCTATCGCGAACGAGTCGGGTTGTAAGGAGAAGACAAATCAACATGCAACCGGGTGAGGGCAGAGCCGTGTCTACCAAAGAAGAAACCCTGAAAGAATTCAAGAAGCACTTGAACAAGCTGAACGAAATCGACGCGATCCATCCCACGCAATATTACCTGGCAAACCGAAGCATGAGGCTGGCCGGCGGCGAGAAGAAGCTCATGCTTGCCATCCTGAAAGACGCGATCAAGTGCTACCGGCGGAATCTCACGGGAAAATCCGTGCACAGCAAGAAGATCTTCAGCGAGACGGAAGAATGGTTTATCGACGATGATACGACATACCTCTATTCGTTCCGCAACATATGCGCGTGGCTGGGCGTGGACTTCAAGCTGATTCGGGAAAAGCTCACCGAGATGAAGGAGGAGCCGCTCCAGGTCTCCTGAGCCGCGGGCGCCCCATGCCTGAGAGGTCAAAAAGGCGGATCCGGGTCGAATCCCCCGGATCCGCCTTTCTTCTATTGGGCCTGCATGACCTCGATCTTCTGCTCCACCGCATTCTTTTCCGGATTCACACAGTAGACCGTCATCCCGCCGTCCCGCCCGACCGTCACATAGAGAAAATGGGGAAAACCGCCGAAGCGCGCCGGAGCCCCGGGCTTTCCGCCCGCCCCGCCCGTGATCACGTAATACGTGCCCTCCACGCGAACCCAGGTAAAAATCGGCTCGTGCCCCGAGAAGACCACCTTCACGGAATATTCCCTCAACAGATCGATGAGCCTCTCTCTGGCAAAATAGTACTGATCGAGACAATACCCTTCATGCGCCGAAAAAACGGGCGGAAAAAACGGCTTGTGGATGAACACCACGATGGGCTTGCCCCGGTTCTTCCGGAGGTCCTCCCGGAGCCACGCCCATTGGGCGCCTGTGATGCGGTTCTGCTTCCGGTTGTACCCGAAGTACTTCATCAACCAGCTGTCGTCGACCGTTTCCGAATCCAAGGCGACGAAATGAACGTTCTCCCAGTCGAACGAGAAGGGGACCCTGCCCGAAGACCGGCGAAAACGCTCTAGAAAGGCCTTTTCCGTCTTCAGGCTGTTCACGTCCCGCTCCCCGGGCAGGAGAAACAACCGCCTGCCTGTCGCACCGGCCGCCGCCCCCGGGTCGGGCCCGGCCTCGAAGGGCCGAGCCTTGCGGACCAGCGCATCCCATGCCCCCGTGTCTCCCGGGCTGTCCGCTAGTTCCCCCACGTGGAATACAAACCGCGGTTCCGGCTTCATCGACCGGACCACGGCCATGATCCTGTCGAACCGGGTCGCCTCCCCTTCCCCCGTGAGGCCGCCGGAGGAGAGGTCCGTATTCCCGAGCACTACGAAGGAAAAGCGGGGCGGATCCGCGGCCAATTCCGCCTCCATCTGCCCCAAGGGGACCGGTTGGAAGGGCCTCTCAATCGCTCTCCACAGGGCCGTGAGCCCCATCCGCGAGAGCCGGTCCTCCCCGCAACCGCACGCGAGCAGGCCGGCGGCGATCAGCACCCACAGGGCCCGCACCGGCAGGGAGGGCTTCCTTCGCCTCCCACGGCCCACAACCCCGCTGAATCGCACCCCCACGAGCCTTCCCTCCAGCCACGGCGCGCCACGGGCAGCCTCGAACAGCCGCCCCTTCAAGGAACGGCCCGCCCACGGCAAACGCCTCTGTCCTCCTTCCGGGCGACCGAATCGAAAGGGAATGTTCAATATTGGAACATCCGCGGCCGTCCCCCTCTGCCTCTCTGCCTCTTTTCGATGCTAGGGACATTCAATTTCCTTTGTCAAATCGACATGG
>WFRX01000077.1 GCA_015486285.1 bacterium | reverse complement strand
ATGCGAACCCGGTCGAGCACCCTGTCCCGGGGTCGCTCGAACTCCACGCCGGGCCTCGTATCGATCACCACCATGTCGATGCCGAACAGGGCCGGCCCTTCCTCGTCCGACCCCCTGCCGACCGTGGCATAGGCAAGGCCGCCCTCGGCCTGTGCGGTAATCCCCCGGGAAACGAGCCCGTCGATGCTCCAGGCCATCTGCCCATGGTCCCCCATGTCCGCGATGGCGGTGAGCCGGCCGGCATCGAAGCTCGCCTGCGGGATGATGAGCCCTTCTCGCGATACGGAGGGGCTTCCCACCGGAACGAAACCAAGGGGGTAGGGCTCCGACCACGCCGCGGTCCCGTCGCACGCGTTCAAGGCATGCAGGTTGCCCGCATTGTCGTTAACGTAGATCCTCGTGCCGTCCGCGGAAAGGGCGGGACTGGTAGCGCTGCCCCCCACGAGTCCGTTGTCGGCGCCCGTCTCCCAGAGGAAATCGATCCGTGGTTCCGGGCACACCGTGTATCGCATGGCCACAAGCCTGGTCCGGGGCACTCCATCGTCATCCAGGTCCCCGGGATCGGTGAGGGTAAAGAAAAAATTGCCCGTGTCGAGGTCCACTGCCGGCGTGTTGGCGCAATAGCATGAACCTTCCGAAGAGCCTGTGAAACAATCCAGGTAGTCGAAGGGGCGCGGCTCGTAGGTCACGTCGAGCATTCTGTAGCCGTCTATCACCGGTGTGCCGTCCCGGCGGTCCAATACATAGATCCTGCCGATGTGGGTGATGAAGAGCAGGCGGCCGTCGGGGGTGAACTGAGCGCTCAGGGGAAATCCCTCGATGGGGCGCTCCCACCGATGCTCTCCGTCCCTGGTGAAGGAGTGCATGGCCCGGTTGTCGCCCACGTAGAGGTTTCCGTCCCGATCCACCAGGGGTTGAGAGGCGACCGCCCGGTCGTTCAGCCTGTCGCTGCACCAGAGCCGTTCACCGGTCCTGCCGTCAAGGGCGTACAGGTGGCAGCCCGTGCGAGCGGTGGAAGGCCCATAGAGCGTGGTGGCATAGAGATTTCCCTCGGGGCCCACACTGGGCGCGAGCCCCTGGATATCCCCGGCAAGCCGGTTGAACCCCAATTCGAGATCCCTCGCCCCAACGGCTTCGGATGTATCGCTGTTCCGGCTGTCACCGTGCACGGCCGGCCAGCCCTGTTCCGGGTAGGCATCCTCGTATGCCGGTGGGCAGGCCCCCGGTTCTCCGCCCGCGCCGTCGTCGCCGCCGTGGCAGCCGAAGAACAGGAGAGCGATCGCAAGAAGAACCGAATGGGTCTGCTGCATGTTGTCCCGAGAGCTTGAAAACCTGTTTCTCGCGCGGGCTCCGCTTCAATCCCAAGGGTTGGCGGGGAAAAATCCGATCAGCTCACCTTCCGTTGTTTCCCCTTCCAGTATTTCTCCCGGACCTTCCTGCGGAGCACCTTTCCGACCACGCTCATGGGAAGCGCGTCTACGAATGTGATCGATTTCGGCGCCGAAGCGGTCCATGACCATGTTGGCGATCTTGTTGGTCAACAGGTGGAAATCCATGAAGCGGTACCGCCTGCCCCTCTCGATATTGACAAGGGCCTCCCGGTCGGCAAAGCGCCTGGCCACGTGCAGCATCTGGCATCCGAAATCGACCTTCATCTTCTTTCCTCCCCGGCCACAAGCTGATAGACCCGGTATATAGCGGCCCAGGCGCTGACGAGGCGGTTGTATTGCCGGTCCCAATGAAACCGATGGATCCGGGCCTCCCGCCTGTTTGCGTCTCCCCATGCGATCCAGACCGTTCCCACGGGACGTTCCGCGGTCCCTCCGCTCGGCCCCGCGATTCCGGTCACGGCCAGCCCCACCCCGGCTTCCGACCGGCGAAGCGCCCCCTCGAGCATGGCGAGCGCCACCTGCCTGCTCACCGCCCCGTGCTGCTCCAGCATTTCTTCGGACACACCGAGCAACTGTACCTTCGCCCGATTGCTGTAAACCACGAAGCCCCGCTCCATCCACGCGCTCGAGCCCGGGACATCGGTGAGCAGTTTGGCGGCCAGGCCGCCGGTACAGCTTTCCGCGGTGACGATTCGAAGGCCCTTTCTTTCGAGTTCACGACCCAGCACGCAGGGGAGGTCCTCTTCGCCGGTCCCGTACACATGAGGCGCGAGCGCCCTCTCCAGGTCGGCGGAGGCCTCCCTCAGCCTCTCTTCGCGTACAGCATCACAGCCGAGCTTAACGAGAATCTCGGGGAAATGAAACCGGTAGGCGACCCGCAGATCCCCGTATTCGTCCTCCAGCCCCTTCAACCGGTGCCCAACCTCGCTTTCCGGCAGACCAAACACGCGAAAGACCTGCGTGACCCGTCTGGAACGGTCCGGCATGTTTCTATCGAGCCACGGCAAAAGCTGCTGATCGAACATCCTCCGGTTTTCCTTCGGAGGGCCCGGGAGGACCGCGACCGCGCTTTCCCCCTGCCGGGCCACATACCCCAGGGCCGTCCCCAACTCGTTCGCGAGGACATCCGCCCCTTCCGGGATCATGGCCTGCTTCTCGTTTCCGGGCGGAGGCTCGATCCCCCCAAGCTCGGAAAAAAGGCTTCGGATCCGTTCCCATTGCGCCTCGTCGAGGATCAGGCGCCTCTTCAGGGCCTGCCCGACCGCCTCGCTCGTCCGGTCATCCGAGGTAGGCCCCAGCCCCCCGCACACCACCGCCAGCCTGCACCCCTGGAGGGCTTCCGTCACTGCAGCGGCGATTGTCCGCACATCATCAGGCAGAAGGCGAATCGACAGCACATGAAGCCCCTCCCGGGTGAGCCGGTCCGCAAGATAAGGGCCGTTCCGATCCTCGATTTCGCCGACCAGGAGTTCGTCGCCGACCAGCAAAATCGATGCGGTTAGCTCGTCCATGTTTCTTCTGCTCCCCCTCCCGGAAGATAAATGGTGATTTTGAAGAAACGCCCGTGAGACCCGTCGATTTCCGAGGTGACCGATGGGACCCGCATGGCTCATCCAAGGTTGCCAGTCTATCAAAAGGTCGACCTCATTTGCGAACCACCATGACTCACGTTATGGTTGTATACGGGTCGCGGCGGAAGGCTTCGTGCAACAATCGGATCAAGGTCGAATTACGGGGAGCAGCCATGGCGGAGGGCTCCGGGACGCCGAAGACCGGCAAGGCGAAAAGGCGGCGGCGTCCCCGCAGGAAGAAAAGCCGGCCCGCCGGAAAGGGCCTCCTCCGTTCCCACTTGAACCGGGTCGAGGCGTCCCTGACGGCGGCCGTCCGGGAGACCTATGCGGAAGACTTCGGGGCTCATGTGGACCGGGCGCGGCCTTTCGAGCTGGAGATGAAGGTATCGATCGACCCGGCGAAATCATGGCGGCTGCAAGCCGACCCGTCGTTGGAAGAGCAGATTCGGGCTGCCGTTCGGGAGATGGCTACAAAAGCCGAGGCCTTTCGAAGGGGAAGGGTATATTGCTATCGTTGCGACAGCCCTGTCTGCCCTCACAGTCATCCTCCGAGGCCGACGAGCGTTTTTGGAGGCTACTCCTCAACGGGGTTGCCGCTCTGGCCGGAATTTTCCCAAATCCTGCTCGAACAAGGCCATCCGGGGGTGGGTCTTCTCTACGACGCCTCGCCGGCCGGCCTCATCTCCATGTACGTATCCCCGGACATGCTCAAGCAAAGGCAGATGAACATTTTCGGGAGGCAATCAAAAACATACGATATCCTCGGACAGGTGGTGTTCGGGTTCCTGAGAATGCGCGTGCCGGGTGAAGGCCGGAGCGTGCCGGAACGAGTCGCTTTCACCCTCCAGGCCGTTGAATTCCGCCGGCTGGACGGCACACCCAGGCTCGCCTTGAACGTCCTGGCCAGGCTCTCCGACGGTTCGCCGGCCCTGGACGCAATCAACGGCCCGTATCAGCTGCGGGTTTCCGACATCATCTCTTCCGCCCGTCACCGCATAAGCAGCCTCTACCCGTCGGCGAGAGGCCGGGCAAGGAGGGGGAGCGCCTCCTCTTTGCCGGACACCACCGCCCTCGCGGCGGATATCCTGAAAGGGCTCGCACGAAAACTGGAAAAGGCGGGGCGGCAGAGGGAACGCCGGACCGCGCATGCAGAGGGCCATCGCGTCAAGAACCGCCCCACATCCAAGGCATGGGAAGACGCGCTCGGCGCTCCCGCAGAATCGATCCTCTGGGACAGGCAGGAAAAGACCTATGTTGTGCTCGGTCCCCGAAGCCGGGCACACGTCTTCAGCCTGCGAGGCCGCCACGTCACCAGCCTCGTTCTATCCCCGGAAGCGGTGCAGAGCCGCAAGCGGCGTAAGAGGTGGCTTCCCATAACCGATGACCAGCGGGAACGGTTCGATGCCGTTGTCGGCCGTCCGGCTCAAGAGACCTCCGATGGGCACGGCCGGGAGGTTCTGTCCCGGCGATAAGGATGGGGGCGAAAAGGGCTCGATCAGGGGCCCGACAGAAGGTGCCTTTCAAGGAAATCGGCTTCGCGTTCGGCGGTCTCTTCAAAGGCGTCACCCCGATAGACATCAAAATGGCCCAGGGGTACCCGAACGACCTCTGCACGAGGCATTCCGGCGGCAAACCGTTCCACTGCCGCGGTTGGAATCAATGTGTCCTTCTCCGCGAGCAGCACCAAGGCGGGGCACTTCACCCGGCTCGCAAAGGATACGGGGCGGTAAAAAGGGACGGCAAGGAGGATCCTCGCCGGACATTCATTCTTCCACGAAGACTCCTCGGGAACGATTGCAAGATAGCCGGGCTTGGAATCGGGCCGGTTCATGATCCCGAACCGGTCCGGATCCTCCACAACAGGAACCCGGTAAGGGGAGCGGAATGTCAGGATCCGACCGAGATCCCTGAAGCCGGCCAGCAGGCCCTTCAGCGTGTGGGCGGCTACCAGCGAATCGAGAGCTGCCAGCCCGTCCACAAAAGGGACCTGCGACACGATCGCCGTGATGCCCGGATCCCCGGCGGCTACGACGGCAACATGCCCTCCACTGAAGGACGATCCCCACAGGGCGATCTTACCGGTGCGGACATTGGGAAGGCTGCGTACATGGCTGACGGCGGCACGCCAGTCCTGCAGGTGCCGCCGGGGGCTCACCAGATTGCGCGGCTCTCCGTCACTCCCGCCGAAGTTGCGGTAGTCGAACAAAAACACGGCC
This sequence comes from bacterium, assembly GCA_015486285.1. Classification (GTDB taxonomy): domain Bacteria; phylum Desulfobacterota; class DSWW01; order DSWW01; family DSWW01; genus S015-6. Next base: position 19,622 of record WFRX01000077.1, on the reverse strand, counting down.
AACCCCCTGTCCGCGAACACCTCCGCATAGGCAGGAAGTCGAAAGGTCTTCTCCGCGGCAAACCCGTGCGCCATGACAACGACCGGCGGCTCCGAAACGCCTTCCGGCAGGTAGAGCCACCCTGAACAGCGCGTTCCGCGGCTTGAGAAATCAGACTCAATTCTCGAAAACCCCATTTATCCTAGATCCACTGGCTCACAAAGCCCTCGAGCTCTTCCAGGGGCAGGGCCCCCACCCGCGTGTCGACCACCTTGCCGTCCTTGTAAATGACCATGGTGGGGATGCTTCGTATGCCGAGCTGGGCGGGAACAGAGGTGTTTTCGTCCACGTTCATCTTTGCCACCTTGAGCTTCCCCTCGAGCTTCCGGGCCAATTCTTCCAGAACCGGGCCGACCCGCTTACACGGGCCACACCACGGGGCCCAGAAATCAACCAGCACAGGCTCCGAAGCCTTCACGACATCCTCTTCAAACGTACCGTCCGAAACGTGCAAAATTTTCTCCTGATCACTCATCTTTCTTTTCTCCTTTCGTTCTCAACATACAAGACCTCGGCTGGCTCGTACCGCTGTCGGACGCGACCGCGCCCTTCCGCTCCGGCCGAAGTCAGGTGGAAACCCCCAAACGGGGCAAAACAACCGTCTGGAGCAGAATCCACACGGCCAAGATTCCAAGTAAAAGGGCCATTTCCTTCACGGGGACCTCCTTTTCGTAAAATGGGCCTGCCCTGTCCACTCTGAATCACATCCGCACAATTTGCTCCCCCTTATGATCCACATAGGAACGAAATGGTTTCAAGGACTCCCTCGTCAACCCACACGACCGGACGGAAGGGGAAATCAACGCGAAACGGAAGGGGCCGGGAAGGCGGTCAGGGCCACAGACAAAGACACGATACGGAGAGGAAAAGGGCGAATCCAATGCTTTCCAGCCGAAGGGTCTATTCGTTGACGATTGCCTCCAACGCCTCTTCTTCGACAAGGTTTTGTTTGATGAGTTCCTTCTCGATCATCATCATCGCCTTCTTCAACTCCGGATACAACGCCACGTCGATGGTGATTCCTTTCTTCGTCGGACGGCGATCCTCGCCGTCTTCCGGCTCATAATAGATGCGCAAGTCGATAAGCTTGTGCCCCTTGTATTCCGTCAGTGAAGCACGCACCTCTTCCGTTGCGTTTTTGGCGAATTGATGCAGAATCTGGCTCATAAAGGGACCCTTTTTCCTCCCTGCCCTCTCCGTGGGCAGTCCGAATACTAGAAATTCAAGAAAGGGATCGATTCCCGGGCCTATTTTTGCTCACGAAGCATCCGCAGAAGCGTTTTTGTCTCTTCCAGGGTCTTGATCGCCTGCTTCCGAAGATCACCGGATGTCTGCTCCGCCACATCCCGCATCGTGATAAGCGCCGACTGCAGTTCCACATCCAGGCGGCCGTCGAGGCGGGAGGCCATCAGGTAATCGAGCTTTCCCTCCAGGAGATTGAGCTCGTGGCTCCGGATCCTCTCGAGGGGGATGTTGACCTCCTTGAACAGAACATAGCTGAAAGCAAACGAAATGCAGGCCGCCAGAAGGGCCAGCGTAACAAGGATACGAATCCCTCGAAAGTGTTTTCGAATGTCATCTTCCATGTCCATGCTCCTTTCCGGCAACGGCCCTATTAAAGGTCTGAAAAATAAGATTATATCGTAAACATTCTCTATGAGTCTTGTCAACCGGAGAAGTCTACAGCGGCGTAAGCCAGTCGCCGTATTTTCGATTTTCCCCCCGCACGACGGCGAAAAAATTCTCCTGCAAATCAAGGGTGATCGGGCCCGGCCTCCCCGTCCCGATCCTGCGGTTGTCCGCCTCTCGAATCGGAGTGATCTCCGCCGCGGTCCCCGTAAAAAACGCCTCTTCCGCCGTGTAGAGTTCATCCCTCGTAAATCGCTGCTCCACGACGGGAATCCCCCGGCCCCGGGCGAGGGCGATCACGGAAGCCCGGGTGATGCCGGGGAGGATGGAGGTCAGCGGGGTGGTCTTGAGCGCCCCGTCCCGGACGATAAATATATTCTCTCCGCTCGCCTCGGCCACGTAACCGTCCGTGTCCAGCATGAGCGCTTCATCAAAACCGGTCTCCACCGCCTCCTTCTTCGCCAAGACCGAATTGACATAGTTCCCGCAGATCTTCGCCTTGGTCATCATCACGTTCACGTGGTGGCGGTTGTACGAAGAAGTCCGGATCCGAATCCCCTTTTTCAATCCCTCATCCCCCAGGTATGCGCCCCAGGACCAGACGGCAATGCACACATGAATCGGATTTTCCTCGGTGAAGAGCACCCCCATCGCGCCCGCTCCGATAAACACCACAGGCCGGATGTAGGCCTCTTCGAGTCCATTCTTCCGCAAGGTCTCCAGGATCGCCTCCGTGATTTCCTCCCGGCTGTAAGGGATCTCGAAGCCCCCGATCAAGGCCGAGTCGAAAAGCCGGTCCACGTGCTCCTCGAGCCGAAAGACAGCGGAGGCCCCGCCGGTCCCCTTGTAACAGCGGATCCCCTCGAAAGCGCCCATCCCATAGTGGATGGTATGGGAAAGGACATGCACCGTTGCGGCCTCCCAAGGGATCAGTTTTCCGTCCATCCAAATCAGAGAAGTCTTCTGCACCATCGTCCTCTATCTCCTCTTCCCAATTTCATATGATGCGCTTACCGGGACACCCTCTCCCTTGAGCGGGTATCGAGAAATACATGATCTTCGTCATTGCTTCTATGAAGGAAACCCTCGGCGCATCGAGCCGGATGACATCAAGTACTTAGTCGCCGGACGTAAGCTTCTTTCTGAGCAGATCGTTTACCAGCTTGGGATTCGCCTGGCCGCGGGTCGCCTTCATGACCTGTCCCACGAAAAAGCCGAACACCTTCTCCTTGCCCGCCCTGTACTTGTCCACCTCTTCCGGGTGAGAGGCCAGCACCTGATCGATGATCCCGGTCAATTCCGAGGTGTCCTGTATCTGGATCCAGCCCTTCTCTTTCACGATCGCCTCGGGCCCCTTGCCGGTCCGGTACATCTCCTCCAGGACCTGCTTCCCGATCTTCCCGCTGATGCCGCCGTCTTCGATCATGGCCAGCATCCCGGCCAGGTGTTCCGGCTTGACGGCACACTCATCGATCTCCCGGTCGTCCCGGTTCAGCTCCCGGAGAAGCCCGGTCAGGATCCAGTTGCCGACCTTCCTGGCCTGGGGAAAAAGGGAGACCACCTTCTCGAAATAGTCGGCCAGCTCGGCGGTGGCGGTCAGGGTGCGCGCATCCTCTCTCGGCAGTTCATAGACCTCCACGAAGCGGTTTTCTTTCTCGTCGGGAAGCTCGGGCAGGCTCCTGCGCACATCCTCCACCCAGGCCGGGTCGATTTCCACTGGCACGAGGTCCGGATCGGGGAAATAGCGATAATCATGGGCCTCCTCCTTGCTCCTCATGCTCAGGGTAGCGTTTTTCGAGGCGTCCCACAGCCGGGTTTCCTGGATGATCTCCTCACCGTCCTCCAGCATCGCGATCTGTCTCTGGATCTCGTACTCCAGGGCGTGCTGCACGAACCGGAATGAGTTCATGTTCTTCAGCTCCGTCTTCACGCCCAGGCCTTCCGAGCCGACGGGCCGGACAGAAACGTTGGCGTCACAGCGCAGGCTCCCCTGCTCCATATTGCCGTCGCACACCCCCAGATAGCGCACGATGCTCCTGAGCTTCCGGAGAAAGGCGGCGGCCTCCTCCGGTGAACGAATGTCCGGCTCGGTCACGATCTCGATCAGGGGCACCCCGGTTCGGTTCAAGTCGACGTACCCGGCGTCCGCCTTGTCCATGGTGCCTTCGTAAACGAGCTTGCCCGCATCCTCTTCCACGTGAATCCTCGTAAGACGAACACGACGGGTTCCGCCGGCGCCTTCGATCTCAACGTATCCGCCCAGGGAAAGCGGCGCTTCGAACTGAGAAATCTGATACCCCTTGGGCAAATCAGGGTAGAAGTAGTTCTTGCGGGCGAACACGGAGCGGCGGGGGATTTCCCCGTTCAAGGCAAGGGCGGTTCGCACGGCCAGTTCCACCACCCGCCGGTTCAGGACGGGCAGCACCCCCGGCATGCCGGTGCAGACCGGACAGGTGTTTTCGTTCGGCTCGGCCCCGAACCGGGTGGAACAGCCGCAGAAGATCTTGCTCTCCGTGAGAAGCTGGGCGTGGATCTCGAGCCCGATAACCGCTTCGTATTCCATGTCAGGCCTGTAATCTGTTCGTCGAAAGGGTTTGCTTTTCAAAGGCAAAGGCCGTCTTCAGGACCGTTCCCTCATCGAAATGCCTTCCCAGGATCTGCATGCCCACGGGAAGGCCTCCCGAGGTGGTGCCGCATGGTATGCTCAGGCCGGGCAGGCCCGCCAGATTCACCGTGGTGGTGAAGATGTCCAGAAGATACATCTGCAGGGGATCCCCTGTTTTCTCGCCGATCGGAAAGGCCGGGCTGGGGACCGTCGGCGTTACGATGACATCGCAGCGATCGAAGGCCTCCATGAAATCCCGTCGGATCAGCGTACGCACCTGCTGGGCCTTCCGGTAATAGGCGTCATAATATCCCGAACTCAATGCGTAGGTGCCGAGCATGATTCGACGCTTCACCTCGGTCCCGAATCCCTCGGAGCGGGTCCTGCAATACATCTGCCGGAGGGAGTCGGAGGCCCCTTTCGCACGAAATCCGTATTTCACCCCGTCGTACCGGGCCAGGTTGGAGCTGGCCTCCGCCGTGGCGATCAAGTAGTAGACCGGAATCCCGTAGGCCGAATGGGGCAGGGAAATCTCCACCGGAACGGCGCCTGCTTCTTCGAGGACGCGGATCGCCTTCCGGACCGCCTCTTCCACCTCGGCATCCATCCCTTCGACAAAATATTCCTTCGGAATTCCCATGCGGAGCCCGCGGACATCCCCGGTCAGGAAGGAGGCGAAGTCCGGCACCGGTGCATCCACGCTCGTTGAGTCCCTGGGATCGTACCCGCTGAGCGCCTGCAGCAAGAGGCTGCAATCGGTCACGTCCTTGGCGATGGGCCCGATCTGATCCAGGCTGGAAGCAAAGGCGACCAGGCCGAACCGGCTCACCCGTCCATAGGTCGGTTTCATCCCCACGACCCCGCAGTAGGAGGCCGGCTGGCGAATCGAGCCGCCGGTGTCGGACCCCGTGGCGGCGACGCACAGGTTCGCGGCGACCGCGCACGCGGACCCTCCGCTCGACCCGCCCGTCACGCGTCCGTGATCATGGGGGTTGCGGCACGGTCCAAAAAGGCTGTGCTCCGTCGAGGACCCCATGGCGAACTCATCCATGTTCGTCTTGCCCAGGAACACGGCCCCCGCCTCACGAAGCTTCCCGACAACCGTCGCGTCAAAGGGGGGCACAAAATGTTCCAGCATCCTGGAGGCGCAGGTCGTGCGGACGCCCCGGGTATTCATATTGTCCTTGATCGCTATCGGAACGCCGCACAGGGGGCTCTCCGCGTCCCCCTTGGCAAGCCGCCCGTCCGCCTCCCTCGCCTGGGCCAGCGCTTCCTCTGCCGCAACCGTGATGTATGCATTAAGCTCTTGATTCAACGAGGAAATTCTATCAAGAAAATGCCGGGTCACCTCTTCGGAACTGACTTCCCGGCTCGCGAGCTTCGCATGCAGGCCCTGAATCGTCTCTTCGTGCAGATCCATGCTGTCAACCTCTAGCGTCTCTCAGTCGAGGATCTTGGGGACCCGGAAGAAGCGTTGCGCCCGCTCGGGCGCATTCGCGAGCACCGCCTCCACACCCGGACCCGGTCGAACTTCGTCGGCACGGAGGGCATTTACCAGGTCAATGACGTGGGAGGTGGGCTGCACATTCCCGGTATCCACCTCCTTCAACCGATCGAAAAACCCCAGGATCGTGCTCAATTGTTCGGAATAGAGCGCCTTCTCTTCCTCGCTGAGCTCGATTCGGGCCAGCATCGCGGCGTATTCGACCTCTTTCTTGTCCACCTTCATCTGCTTCTCCCTCCTTCAGGCCGGAATTGGTAAGATAGCACATTGCCGAATTTCCTAGCAACTCCCCGAAACCACAAGCGATTGACAAACGAAATGGGTTATCGTTATGATCGGGACAAAGTAGTCACGAGGGTTCGGGCCTGCCGCCCTGTCGCGGCTCAAGCCGTTCAGGGACTCCCAATTTCAAGCAAAGGTCCCCAGGATGTTTGAGCAGATCGTCCTCCGTATCCACAAGAAACTCATCGGGCTCGTGGAGATCAAGGGCATTGTCCTGTCCGCGAGGCCCTTTACGGAGCAAATACACCGGTTCCGGAAAATCTCCAACGTGAAGGCGATCCTGGTGCGCATCGATTCTCCCGGGGGAAGCGTCGCGCCCTCGCAGGAAATTCATGAGGCGATCCATCGAACCCGCAAAGAGAAGCCGGTCATCGCCTCCATGGGATCGGTGGCGGCCTCGGGAGGATACTACATCGCCAGCGCCGCCGAAAAGATCTTCGCGAATCCGGGCACGCTCACGGGTAGCATCGGCGTTGCCATGCACACGCGGAATATCCGGAATCTCATGTCGAAGATCGGAGTGGAAGGCTCTGTGATCAAGAGCGGGAAATTCAAGGACGTCGGCTCGCCCTACCGGAGCATGACACCCGGAGAGGAGCGCTATCTGCAGGGGGTCTCCGACGAGATCTACGACCAGTTCGTGGAGGCCGTCTCGAAGAGCAGGAAGATGAACCAGAAGGCGGTGAGAGAGGCCGCGGACGGAAGGATCTTCACCGGGAAAAGGGCTCAGGAGCTTGGGCTCGTGGATGCGATCGGCGGACTGGAGACGGCCGCGAGAGAAGCGGCGGATATGGTGGGAATCTCCGGAGAACCGCACCTCGTTTCCTTCAAGAAGAAACGCCGACTGTTTTCACAGTACCTCACGCAGGCCGTGGTGCATCATCTGATGTCCGGATGGGCCCTGGAATCCGAATCGCTGCCGGAATTCCTGTTGCTCGCGCCCGGCCGGGGCCGCTGGAGCTGAAAAGAAAGGCACGATGTCTCAGGACGCTATTCGTTTTTATACGATCGAATCCGACTCCGATCTTGTTGCGGTCGCTGAAGTGTCCCTGTTCCGGGGGGTCTACCTTCGGGGATGGTATGTTTACGAGAGAGGCGACGGCATCGAGGTGTTGCCCCCCCACAAGGTCTATCAGGATCCCGTGACCGGAGAAGAGAAGGTCTGGAGCCTTCTCCGCTTCGAAAACGAGGAGACCTCGAGGCAGTGGTTGGAGCGGGTAAAGGAGGAATACCTCCGCTGGTCGAAAAGGGGGGGCCCGATTGCAGAGTGATCGACGGCGGTTCAAGAGGCATCGGCTGGAATTGCCCATCAAGTTCCGTATCTACCTCCCTTCCCGTCCCGACACCGGTTCGGCGTTCCTTTCCGCGCAGCTTCACGACCTCTCGCAGAGCGGAATGCGGCTCATGACGAACGTCGTCCAGAGCGGCCCTCTCCACATCTTCCATCCGGACCCTACCGCTTCGGAACAATCCCTTCTGGAATTCGAAGTCCCTGACGGTGAACGAACGCTCACCCTCACCGGCAGGGTGGTCTGGTACGACCGCAACACGGAAGAACACCCCTATTCGTTCCGGGCAGGCGTCGAATTCGTGGACCTGGGCGCAGAGGACCAGAAGAGGATCCAGTCCCTGATCAAGCGAGCGCAGTCCACCCCGCTCCCCTCTTCCTCGGACGAGTCCTCTCCCGCTTCTTCAGATTAGCCATACGAAGCCCTGCCATGATCAGCAAGGGAAGGAGAAAGGATTGGCCGCCCCTCAAATCTCCACGGGCAAACCGCTGCCGGCCGTAGCGGTGATCGGAACCGGCTACTGGGGGAAGAACCTCGTACGGGTCCATCACCGACTCGGGGCCCTGAAGCTCATCTGCGACAAGGACGAAACGGCCCTGGCCCGCTTCCGGGAACTCTACCCGGAGGTCGAGGTCTGCCTGGCGGCCAACGACCTTTTCGTACGAAATGATCTTCAGGCAATCGTGATCGCCACACCGGCAGAGACACATTTCGCGCTGGCCCAGGAGGCGCTCCTGGCCGGAAAGCACGTGTATGTTGAAAAGCCCCTCGCCCTGGACCCGACGGAGGCCGAGGCCTTGATCGCCCTGGCTGAAGAGAGGGACCTCGTCCTCATGGTGGGCCACCTTCTGCAATATCATCCGGTCTTCGTGGAGATGAAACGGCTCGCCCGCACAGGCGAGCTCGGCCGCATCAACTACATGTACTCCCACCGCTTGAACCTGGGGAAGATCCGGCGGGAGGAGAACATCCTCTGGTCCTTTGCGCCCCACGACATCTCGATGATCCTCGCCCTGGCGGGGGAAACGCCGGAGAAGGTACTGGCCACCGGCGGGTATTACCTGCACAGCAGGATCGCCGATGTGACCACCACCCACCTGGAGTTCGCCTCCGGCCTGAGGGCCCACATCTTTGTCTCCTGGCTTCACCCCTTCAAGGTCCAGCAGCTGGTCGTGGTGGGAGACCGGAAGATGGCCGTCTTTGACGACACCCGCCCCTGGGCGGACAAGCTCCTCCTCTACCCCCACGAGATCAAATGGCAGGACAATCTGCCCGTACCGGCCAGGGCGGAGCCGGAAAGGCCGGACATCCCGGAAAGCGAGCCCCTGCTTTCGGAATGCGAGAATTTCCTGGCCTGCGTGTCCGAGGGCAAGGCCCCGATCACGGACGGCAGAGAAGGCCTTCGGGTTCTCAGGGTCCTGCATGCGGCGCAGAGGTCCCTGGACCGGCAGCGCACCGAGGGGGACCATGCCGTGACCCTACGGAGCTGTGTGACGGCCGCAGAGGACACGCAAGCCTATTTTGTCCACGAATCGGCGGTGGTGGACGAGAATGTCTCGATCGGGGAAGGGACGCGGGTCTGGCACTTCAGTCATATCCTGGGCGGATCGGTCATCGGCCGCAACTGCAATATCGGCCAGAATGTGGTGGTCGGCCCGGACGTGACGATCGGCCGGGGCTGCAAGATCCAGAACAATGTCTCGGTTTACAAGGGCGTGACCCTGGAAGACGAGGTCTTCTGCGGCCCAAGCCTGGTGTTCACGAACGTCTTCAACCCGAGGGCGCACATCAGGCGAATGGGGGTACTCAGGCCCACTCTGGTCCGGAAAGGGGCCACCCTCGGCGCAAACGCAACGATCGTCTGCGGCGTGACCATCGGGCGGTACGCCTTTGTGGGCGCCGGTGCGGTCGTGACCCGCAACGTCCTCGATCATGCCCTGGTGGCCGGCAACCCTGCCCGAAGGATCGGCTGGGTGTGCGAATGCGGCGAAAAACTGCCGGAAGATCTCTCTTGTCCTGTCTGTGGGGCGCAATACCGGCAAGGAGAGGCAACAGGACTCGCAAAGGTCCGGGAGCCATCCCATGGGTAAGGGGAACGTGGTCCTCGATGTCGACGTTGCGGTCGACCTGCTGGCGAACCGTCGCCCCGGCGGTCCGGCGGCAAAAGCATGCGTTGACAACGTACTGGAGGAGGAAGGACAGGTCTGGCTCGTGGCGGCCGCTCTTCCCCTCCTGGTCGATCGGCTCACGACGGCGCTTGAAACGGCGGCACAGTGCGAAGGCACGGCCCTCTCCCGCGAAGCCGCTTCTTCAAGGGCGCGGGAAGCACTCCGGGACTTCCTCGGAAAAGCCGGGGTGCTCTCTTCCCACGGCTTCGATGCGAAAGCAGCCCTGGAGAACGAAGAACCCCTGGTTGCGCTCATCCTGCGCGCCGCGGATGCCCTCGAAGGGAACGTCCTCATCCTGAGCCGCGATCCCGGGCTCATCGCCTCCGACAACAGGGCGGTGGCCCCCGGGGATTTCCTCGACCGGAAGAATCCGGAGGACGACACGAGAGGGCCCATCCCCTTTGTGGATCTCGCCCGGCAACAGCAACGCATCCTCACGAAGGTGGAAAAGGGCATCGCCACGGTGCTGCGGCATGGGCGATACATCATGGGCCCCGAGATCAAGGAGCTCGAGAAGAAGCTGGCAAATTATGTCGGGGTGGAGCATGCCGTCTGTTGCGCCAGCGGCACGGACGCCCTCCTGCTGGCCTTGATGGCATACGGGGTGGGGCCGGGGGACGCGGTCTTCACCTCGCCCTTCACCTTCATTGCCACGGCCGAGGTCGTCTCTCTGCTCGGCGCTGCGCCGGTCTTCGTGGACATCGATCCCAGGACGTTCAACATGGATCCCGACTGCCTCGAAAGGGCGATCGCGGCCTGCAAGGCGGCCGATCCCCGGATCTACCCCCTGCCCGCCTCAGCAGCGGACTCCCCAGGCCTGGAACCGACAGGGGTCATGCCCGTGGATCTCTTCGGGCTGCCGGCCGACTACGACCGGCTCAACGCCATCGCCGCCGAACAGGGCCTCTTCGTGATCGAGGACGCCGCCCAGTCCCTCGGCGCGGAGTACCGGGGCAGGAGGGCCTGTTCCCTGGGGAACATCGGCTGTACATCCTTTTTCCCGGCCAAGCCCCTTGGCTGCTACGGCGACGGCGGGGCGGTCTTTACGCAGGACGCCGATCTGGCGGAGAGAATCATCTCCATGCGGGTTCACGGCAAGGGCCGGGACAAGTACGACAACGCCCGCGTCGGCCTCAATGCACGCATGGATACCCTGCAGGCCGCCCTCCTGCTGGCCAAGCTGGAGATCTTTCCGGAAGAAATCGAGGCCAGGAATCGTGTGGCGGGCCGCTACACGGAGATGCTTTCTCCCTGTGATTCCCTGCGGACGCCTTCCGTCCCGCAGGGCCGCAAGTCCGCCTGGGCCCAGTACAGCCTGCTGGCGGACCGCAGGGAAGCCATCCGGGCCGCCCTGCAGGAGAAAGGGGTTCCCACCGCCGTGTATTACCCGAAGCCCCTGCACCTCCAGACCGCTTACGCGGGCCTCGGGTACAAGGAAGGGGATTTCCCAGAATCCGAGTCCGCGTCCCGGCGGATCCTCAGCCTGCCCATGCACCCCTATGTGACGGACGGGCAGATCGAGATGATCGCAAGGGAAATCACGGGCGTGCTGAAGGGTTGACGGGCCATCAGAATGGAACTCGACTACGAAAAACTCCAACGCGGAATCTATGAAGTCGAAAGCCTCCCCAAGGATTTCTCGCCTCATCACCCCGTCCCGGACTTCGGGTACAACCACTTGAACACACGGGGCCTGCTTTACCGGCCGGTTCTGGACGAACATTACGGAAGGCATGAGTCCGGGCACATCCGGTGGCCCGGGGACAGGCCCTTTGCCGTATGCCTGACGCACGATGTCGACGCTGTCTCCGAGCAATACTTGCGATACCTGCGAAAGGCTCGAGGAGCCCGCTTTCTCCGCCGCCGGGCCGGCTGGAAACGATTCAAATGGTCGGCTCTTCACCACATGCGGCACGTCAGTCCCCGGTTCCATACCCGCCGGGACCCGCTTCACCGGTATGAGAAGTGGCTTGCCGTTGAAGAACAGCACAACGCGCGCTCTACCTTCTTCTTCTGGCCGGGCTGGTCTTCCGTATCGAAACATCATCCGTCCGACTGCACCTATGACCTTTCCGATCCCGTGGTTCTGGATGGGCAGAAATGCACGGTGGCGGAGATGATTCGGGAGATCGATCGTCGCGGATGGGAAATCGGCCTCCATCCTTCCTGGTACAGCTTCGACGACGCGGACGAAATGAAGTCCCAGAAGGATAGCCTGGAAGAGGTGCTGGGGCACGAGGTCGTCAGCGTTCGTCAACATTTCCTCCACCATGATATTCGCGTCACGCCCAGAGTCCAGGAGCTCGCCGGCTTTCGTTACGATTCGACCCTTGGTTTCAACGATAACGTGGGTTTCCGGTTCGGGACCTGTCACCCGTGGAAGGTGTACGACCCGGAACGGCAGACGCCCCTCTCTATCGTCGAGATTCCACTGATCGTGCAGGATACAGCGATGCTTCGACAGGAAAAAGGACTGCGACTGGATGCAGATACGGCATTGGCCTACGTCCTCCAACTGGCAGGCGAGGTGGAGCGTGTCGGAGGCGTGTTGACCCTTCTCTGGCATCCGAATGCCGTCTCGGATCCGATCGCATGGAGCCTGTATACGACTGTTCTCGAAAAGTTGCACAAACGCAACCCATGGTTTGCTTCGGTGAGGGAAATAGGCGATTGCTGGCGGCATCAATCCTGACGATGGTCCAGCAACGCAGCGAGGTACACATCCGTCCATGACCCGCCCGATCATCCTGGGAAACGCGCCGAGTTCAGGCAGCAGCCTGTTGCGTGTCATGCTGCAACGACATCCGAACATCGCAGGACAGGGCGAAGTGGCGATCCTCGACAAGCCCGGTCTGTATGACGAATCGCCCACCTCGTTTCGGAAGAATATCGCCCGCTGGCTCGATATCGGCTATCCTGAAATCTATTTCGGCGGCGGCCCGGCCCTGTTCACCCAATTGGATCAGTACCCGTGGTCGAGAGAGGAGTTGCGGAAATTCTGCCTTTCCTGCGAGTCATTCCCGGACATGATAAAGGGCTTCTTCGCTCACAACGCCCGTGTCTGGGCACGGCCGAGATGGCTGGAGAAGACGCCGCCGAACATCTATTGCTTCCACCGGATCCGCGAAATCTTTCCGGGCGCTCATTTCATCCAGATCGTCCGCGATGCGAGAGATTCGATGGTTTCCTACTACCGTCGCACCAGAGATCCGTTCTTGACGGTGGGACAGTGGTATTTCGCCATGATGGCGGGCTTACAGTATGAAGGCTGGACCCATTTCTTGCGGGTGAAATACGAAGACCTGGTTCGGAACCCGGAGGCGACATTGCGAGCCGTCTGTCAATTCCTGGGCGAAGAGTATACGGACAAAATGCTGGAACCGGAAACCCCGTCCGTGGACAAACTGCCTTCCTGGCGTAGCCACCACCAGGCGCCCGTCACGAACAGCAGCGTCGGCCAATATGTCGATTCGCTCACGGACGATGTAAAGAGCGCGTTCACACAAATGCGGCTCACGGAAGCGGGTCGCCGGCTCCTTCCCTATGGGGGTTCCATGTCGGGGCTCCTGACGCCCCTGGAAGTTCAGGAGCGCCTTGGATATGATGTCGCCGGACTTGAGACGACCCGGACGGTGAGTGTTCGCGAGCGCGTGGAGAGTCAAAGGAAATTTTGGCGCTGGCGTCTCCGTCGCTGGCAACGTTTTCGCGTTTGGCCGAAGTGCCCGGTCCGGATTGTCTACCTAGACGTCGCCAAAAAAATTCGATGAAAAAGTAACCGAAGGTGATTTTCGCTGGATTTTTTTCCAACATCCAGGTCAAGTCTCACGGCCACCCCGATCGGCGTTGACGGATCGAAACGACATGTGTGGAATCGCCGGCATTCTCGCGTTTGAGGAGGAACCAGATATCGTCGTCCGTCTGGCCGGAATGCTGTCTGCCATGCGGCATAGGGGCCCGGACGACGAAGGCCTGACGATCTTTCACAGAACCGACAGGGGTGTAGACATGTTCGGAGGAGAGGACACCCCGGCGGAGGTCTTCGCGTCCGGAACCTCTTACGCGCCACGAAAAGTCCGCCCTCGCCACGACGTTTCGAACGTACTACTCGCGTTGGGCCACCGGCGTCTATCGATACTCGACCTGTCGGCTGCGGGTCATCAACCCATGGGGACAGGGGACGGCCGGTACTGGATCGTTTACAACGGAGAGGTCTATAACTACCGGGAAATCCGATCCGAACTGGAACGGGATGGAGAGACATTCTCGAGCAATACGGATACCGAGGTCATCCTGAAAGCCTACCGCAAGTGGGGCCCGGACAGTCTGGCACGATTCAACGGCATGTTTGCCTTCGCGATCTGGGACAATCGCGAAAAACAACTTTTCTGCGCGCGCGATCGGATCGGGATAAAGCCCTTCTATTTTATGCGATCAGACCGGCTTTTTCTCTTTGCATCGGACATCAAGACAATTATCGCCTCCGGCCTTTATCGCCCCGACGTGGACTTGGAAGGCCTGTATCATGCCTTGTCGTTCAATTGCGCCCCGCGACCTCTGACCTGCTTCAAGGGCGTGCGCTCTCTGCAGCAAGCCCACTGGATGAGGGTCAACCACCAAGGCTCCCTGACACAACGCCGCTACTGGTCGGTCCCGTCTCAGGATACACGTGCGCGCAAGGCTGAGGATTGGTATGCGGAACTCGATGCACAACTCAAGACCAGTGTGAAACAGCGACTCATTGCCGACGTCCCGGTGGGAACCTTCATGAGTGGAGGGATAGACTCCACCACGGTGTCGGCCCTCGCGTCCGGTCTTCAGCCGGGCATCCAGGCATTCACCCTGGGCTTTGGCGTCGAAGGGGAACATTTGAACGAGGTCGCAGAGGCAACCGCGACCGCTCAAATGCATCCCATGCGGCACGTTCTCAAGATTGTAGACGCCGCCGAAACCCTCGAGTACCTCGAGGACATGGTCCTCTGCCTCGAGGAACCTTCGTCCAGCCCGGCTCCGAACTACATCATCTCCAAATTCGTCCGTGAACACAACGTAACCGTGGTCCTGAACGGCCTGGGAGGTGACGAGTTGTTCTGCGGCTATGGCCGTGAGAAACTTGGGAGGCAATGGAAACGGCTTCGTCCCTGGCACTCCCTACTGGGCATGATTCCGCCTCTCACTCAAAGCCTTGAAAAACGACAACGCATCTCTTCACTGCGAGATCTGGTTGACTGCTATGTGTACCACTTCTCCATTTTTTCGGATCATGAAAAACAGCCCCTCTTCCGAGGGCTTCTTCCCGAACTCAACAGCTTCGATTTCTTTCGGGAACTCTATCTGGCCGGCCGAGAGCTTCATGACCCGGTTGAAACCGTTTGCCTCTGCGATTTGCTCAACTACGTCGGCAACCACCACGTTTATCGCGTGGATCAGTTCACCATGTGGTTTTCCCTCGAGTCCCGGTTCCCCTTGCTGGATCACGAACTCGTCGAACTTGCCTTTCGTATGCCGAGTGAACTGAAGGTTGCGCACGGAAAGAGTAAGTACATCCTTCGTCAGGTGGCCAGGAATTACATCGCCCCTGCCTGTCTCGACATGCGCAAGAAAGGGTTCAGCCTGCCCGTGGGAGCGTGGATCGAGGGGCCCCTCAGATCCTTCGTTGCGGACAAGATCTCTCGCCTCAAGAAGCGGGAACTCTTCTCGCCCCAGGCCATTGATTGGACTGTTACCGAATACCAGACGCGCCGCCGATCCTACTTGCAGCTGTGGATGCTCGTTTCAGTCGAAATGTGGCTCGAGCGATTCATTGACAACCACCGACGGTTACGCACTGACCTCATCGGTTCCGACCATGGTTCGGCGGAGGGTCACGGAATCTAACACATGCTCGATAAGCAAGCATCTGTTACAGTATTCTGCTTCCGGGAAGGGACGCACCGGTGACATAGGGTCTCAAGTCGAGAACAGGTGAAGGTGCAGGAGGACGAAGGCATGTTCAAACAGTTCCTGATGAAGCGGGCAAAGATCCTTCACGGGCTTTACAGAACCTCAGTCCGTGGCCACAGTCAGGGCTATGCCGCGGACAGGTGGTGGGACGAGGAGTTCTTCACCAAGGGGTTGAGCGATCGTCAAACCATATCGCAAGACAAGAGCCTCCTGTCGGCTGCCTACCATTACGCATCGGTCGAGATGCTCATCCTCCGCCACCTGGTCAAAGAGAATTTCGATCTTCATTCGAAGAGAATATGCGATTTGGGGTCCGGCTCCGGCCATTGGATCGGATTCTATCTTTCTCTTGGCGCTTCTGCCTGCACGGGAGTCGATATTTCCAGCAAGTCGGTAAATTTCCTCGGCGAGAAATATGCGAAGGATAACAGGGTCACCATCTGCCACGGCAAACTCGACCAGATCCTACAGAATTTCAACGATCCGTATGATCTGGTCAACGCCATAGGCGTGATGTTCCACCTGGTCGACGAGGAGGAGTGGCAACGCGTCATCTCCGAGGTCTCCCGGATCTTGAAACCGGGCGGGCTCTTCGTCGTGGGAGGACATTTCGGGTGGTTCAACAACTTGAATGTCCAGTTCAATTCGGATGACACAGTCAACAAGAAATTGAGAAGCGCCGCCCATTGGCGGCGAATCCTGCGAAGTGAACGTTTGGGTGAGATGAAGATCTATCGGAACCGGGCTTATCTCTTTATCCGTGATTCCTTGCCCGAGAACAACCTGTTGGTTGCGACAAAGGTGTGACCAACACCCGGCAGATTACTTATGAAGTTAGTTCACAAGGTCCTCGGCTATCTCGAACGCACCCTGCTGTTGATCAGCAAGAACCCGGAACCCGTGCGCCCACCCGTGTTCATCATCGGGGCGCCCCGGTCCGGCACAACCTTGCTTTATCAGGTGCTGGCGAATCGTTACGCCTTCACCTATTTCACCAATTACACGGCCCCCTTCTACCGTGCGCCTGTAATCGGATTCTGGCTGGCAAAGAAGCTGTTAAGGGAAACACCGGAACAACAGGATGGGGATGTCTATCGATCCGAACACGGCCGGACCCGAGGACCCCGTGGGCCTCACGAGTGTGGAGAATTCTGGTACAGGTGGTTCCCTCGCGGCGAACATGTCTATGTGGCAAAGGGGGAGACTACGAAGAAGGCCTTGAAGGAATTGAGGGCAGAGGTGCTGCACGTTTCAAGAATGATGGGCGCCTCCATGCTCATCAAAAATGTGTACAACAGCATGCGCATCGCTCCCATCCTGGAAGCCCTCCCCGAGGCCGTTTTTCTGGTCTGTCGCCGGGATCCAGCGGCTACGGCCCACTCGATTCTCCGGTGCAGGACGGAAACCTCGGGCAGGAAGGAGAACTGGTTTTCTCTCCCGCCAAAAGAAATCGACCGAATAAAATCCAAGCCTTACTGGGAACAGGTTGTGGAGCAAGTCTACTATACGTACAATCAGATCGAAGAAGACAAAAGGGATTTCGGCGCTGGGAAGTTCTTGAATATACAGTATGAATCGTTTTGTCGGGATGTTCCGTCGGAGTTGTCCAGAATCGAGTCTTTCCTTCAATCGGCGGACATAGAAATCGTGTTTCGTGACGCCGTCCCTCCGAGCTTCCCGGTCTCGCAAGCACGGATGACCGGCTCGGAAGACGGTGAACGGATCAAGGCTGCGGTGAAAAAGCTATGGAATCAGGGTTGAGAGCATGCTCACGACAATTCGTTCCGGGCACCATCTTTTGTCAGCCATGGTGGCTGGATGCAGTGGCTCCGAACGCGTGGGACGAAGTCGTGATCGAGAAAAATGGCGAGTTCCAGGCTCGCATGCCCTTTGTGATCCGCAAGAAACGACGGAAGACAAAGATCTTCATGCCGAGCCTGACACAGACCTTGGGACCGACGTTGCATCCATCAAAGGCAAAGCATGCCAACCGACTCTCAGAAGAGAAGAGGCTCATGACGGAGTTGATCGAGAGGCTTCCCCCTTTCGATCATTTTCTGCAGAATTTCCACTATTCCATCACCAATTGGCTTCCCTTCTACTGGAAGGGGTTTCGCCAGACCACTCGCTATACTTACGTCCTCACGGATCTGTCCGATCGCGAAGCCCTCTTCAAGAATTTCAGGGAAAACATACGGCGAGAAATACGGAAGGCCAGGAACCATGGGGTTGGGGTTCGCGACGATCTCGGGATCGATTCGTTTCTGAAGGTCCATGAGGCCACCTTTCAAAGGCAGAAGATGGAAATGCCGTATTCGCGGGAGTTTGTCAGAAGGCTGAACGAGGCCTGCACAGCCCACGATGCACGGAAGATTTTTTTCGCCGTGGATACACGGGACAAAATCCATGCCGTTGCCTATATCGTTTGGGACCGCGAGTCTGCCTATTACCTGATGGGAGGTGCGGATCCCGCTCTGCGAAACAGCGGGGCCACATCCTTGGTCCTTTGGGAAGCCATCCAGTTTGCGGCCACGGTTACGAAGAAGTTTGATTTTGAAGGATCCATGCTGGAATCCGTGGAAAGATATTTCAGGGCCTTTGGCGGCCAGCAGACACCCTATTTCCAGATCACCAAAGAAAACCCGCCCATCTCAAGAATGAGACGCTATTTCTCGATTCCCTGGAAGCGGGCTCAATAGTCTCAAGGCCGGGATTCGGCTTTCCACCGATCGAGGAGACGCAACAGATCGCTCACGCGGGACTGCCAGGTGTTTTTCGCCGCCTCCCGGCGTCGATCCTCCGACCGGTTTGTGTCGTTTTCCTGAACGGCCGCCTCGAGGTTCTCGAAAAAGTGAGGCAGGTCTCGGCACCGATAGAGCAGCGAATCGCAATCCTCCAGATCCGGGATCCAGGAACAGACCAGGGGCTTTCCGAGAGCGAGGTACTCCCAGACCTTGGTCGACCGGTTCACTTCTCGTACCGGTCCCTCCCGCAGGAGATGAAGGCACACGTCCATGCCCGCGATGATGGACGGGATCTCCTCCGGGGGTTGCTTGCCTACGACGTGCACGTTGGGAAGGCCCTGCAGCGGAGTCATGTCCGCCGTCTTCGTCACCGGACCCACGACCACGAAGGACCACCGTGTATACCTTCGGGCCGCTTCTCCCAGCCAGTCCGTATCGATCCAGTCCGTGATCGTGGCTACGATTCCGAGTCGAGGCCGGGGAAGGTCCTTCAGCATATCAACCGGATGGAGGCGGTCTTCCGCGAACCGCGTCAGGTCGACTCCATTCGGAATCACCGTAACCTCTCTGCCGCCCGACAGGGCTCTCAATTCATCTCCAAGGGGATTACTCGTCGCAATCAGCACCTGGCTTCTCTCGATCGTTTCCCGTTCCAGGTCCGCATACTCTCCGCGGCTGTAATGCCCCCTCAAGGTGTCCGCAATGTCCGTCTTGTCGTAGATCATCACATCGAAAGGGATATCCCGAAGGAAGGGAGCCCAGCGGGCGGTCGTCACCAGGGCGGCCCGCGGACCCCTGGACTGAGCGGCATCGCGCTCGAAGAATCGGGCCAGCCAGGCGCGGATGAGCGAGGCCATCCGTTTCTCTTCCAGGCCGAAACGTACGCCCAGGAAGGACAATTTTCGAGGCACGGCCAGGACCCCGCACCGGCCGGGGATAGGGTGGGCATCGTCGGGCGGGTGAAGCCCGAAACGCCCCGAATTGAGTGTGACCGCCCCCCGCCCGGGATGGTACCGGGAACGACTTCCCGGGAACTCTACATACACCCCTCTTGCCGCCAGCGCCTCGAGGGCGTGGGTGAAACCATGCTTCCGGGCATGCATCGAGTCATAGCGCATCGGAGCAAACACGAAAAACCGGTATTCACGCGAAGGTACGGTCACGCGGGCATCCCCTGTTGCGGCGGGTCGCACGGGAGGGGCCGATGATCCATTTCGAGCCACGGCCCCACGCACGATCCCCCGAACGACGATACGAGTGATGAAGCTTAAGAGCCCGTTGAAAAAGTGGCTCTTGGAGGCTGTTCAAAAAGTTCCAGATGCAAGGCAGGCAAAATCCCGAGGAATGAAGCGTACTTTCTGTACGTTGAATGACGAGGGATGCAGCCGAACGCCGCAGATGGGACTTTTTCAACAGCCTCTT
>WFRX01000076.1 GCA_015486285.1 bacterium | reverse complement strand
TCTACCAGGTCGGAGAAGAATTGCTCCGGAAGTTGCGAGAGCGGAGTTGAGGGCATGGGAGAGGATGCGATGAGCCGACGGCGCCGGACGTTCTATCGTTGTTCTTTATGGGGGGGCGGCATGATTGCGTCCGTCGCGGTCTTCGGCCTCCTTTCGTGCGCGGTGGCGCGCTCTCCCCTGTTCGTGGTCAAACGGATCAGCATCGAAAGGGAATCCTCGGGAAGGCCGAGTCCGGAGGCAATCCGGGCGGTCAGCGGGATCCGTCCCGGCATGAACCTGATCCTTCTCGATGCGGATCGCATTTGCCGGCGCCTGGAGGCCCACCCGTGGATCGAGCATGCCTCGGTGGTAAAGCGGCTGCCCGACGAGGTTCTGATCCAGGTCCGGCAGACAAGGCCTGCGGCCGTTGCCGAAATCCGCGGTCGCCTCTACTACATGGATGGCCGGGGAAGGATCCTGGACGAGATTCGGCCGGGCGAGCCCCTCGATTTCCCGATGATTACCGGGCTCCAACAGGATGTGAAGGATGTGCGCCGCTGGGGGAAGGGGAGGGCAGTGCAACAGGCCCTTTCCCTTTTGCACGTGCTGGAGGCGACACCCGCTCTGGGGAGTGTTTCCGAGATACATATCGACCGTGCGGAAGGGCTGCGTTTTGTTCTCGAAGGGTTCTCCTCCCCCGTCCGGGCAGGCTGGTCGGGGTTTGAGCGGAAGATCATCCGGTTCTCAAAGGTGCTTCCCGCACTGGCCCTGCAGTCGAATGCAATCGAGAGCGTGGATCTGCGGTTTTCCGATCAGATCGTTGTCCGGCAGCGTGACGAAGGGAAGCCGCGGGTTCCGAGGGGAACCAGGATCGCAACCCCTGCGGGTTCCGTTCCTACCTCCCATCCGACGACCTGAGTCGAAGAGGGTTCTATGCCGAAGAAAGACAATTCGCTTATTGCGGCCTTGGATGTGGGAACCACCAAAATCTGTGCCCTGGTAGGCGAAATGCATGAAGACGGAACGGATGTGGTCGGCATCGGCCAACATCCCTCCCGGGGCTTGCGGAAGGGCGTTGTGGTGGATGTGGAGAGCACGATCCACTCGATCAAGAATGCCGTGGACGAGGCGGAATTGATGGTCGGTTGCAGCATTCCCTCCGTGTACGTCGGGATCGCCGGCGGACACATCAAAGGGTTCAACAGCACCGGGATCGTCAAAATACGCGACGGAGAAGTGAAAGACTCGGACATGAAACGGGTCATCGAGACGGCGACGGCGGTGGACATTCCGCCGGACCGGGAGGTGCTCCACGTCATCCCGCAGGAGTACATGATCGACGGCCAGGACGGCATCCGAGAGCCCCACGGCCTGGTGGGTGTCCGCCTGGAAGCACGGGCGCACATTGTGACGGGAGCCGTGACCTCGGCCCAGAACATCATCAAGTGCGCGAACAACGCGGGGCTCAACGTACACGACATTGTCCTGGAACAACTTGCTTCATCGGAGGCTGTGCTGACCCAGGATGAGAAGGATCTGGGGGTAGCCTTGATCGACATCGGCGGGGGTACGAGCGACCTGGCCATTTTTTCCAGCGGCAGCGTCAAGCACACGGCGGTGCTTTCGCTGGGGGGGAACCAGGTGACTACGGATCTGGCCTTCGGTCTGCAGACCCCTATTTCCGAAGCGGAAGAAGTGAAGAAGAAATGGGGGTGTTGCCGGTCTTCCCTGGTCGATTCGGAGGAGATGATCGACATACAGGGCGTGGGCGGGAGGGGCATTCGGGAGCTTTCCCGGAGCGTGATGGCGGACATCATCGAACCCAGGGTCAGTGAGATCTTCACGCTGCTGAAGCGGGAGATTCAACTGAGCGGGTACGAGGAGATGATCGCCTCCGGCATCGTCCTGACGGGAGGATCGTCCCTTCTCGCCGGCATCGAATCGCTTGCCGAAGAGGTCTTCCAGCGACCGGTTCGTGTCGGGTTGCCGAGAAATATCGGCGGGCTGACGGACGTGGTCAAATCTCCGGTCTATGCCACTGCTGTGGGCCTGCTGCTCTACGGGCGGCGGGACATGGAGGGCAAGCGGTTTCCCCAGCGGGAGGAGAACATCTTCAGCAAGGTCATCCGCAGGATGCGTGCATGGTTCGAAGGGATGTTCATCTAGGACGGGAGGGACAAAAGGCAGGAAATACGGCTTGCGGCGGAGCGTTCAAATTCAATCGTTCCGGGTTCGCCGCCGTCAACCGGGTGGGGTGAGGCGGTCGAAACAGGGACACGGAGAAAGGGATGGAGGAGAGACATGATTGAATTCGAAGAAGGTGCGGGACAAGGGGCAAAGATTCGCGTTGTAGGGGTCGGCGGCGGTGGAGGCAATGCGGTGAACACCATGATCGAGTTGGGCCTTCGAGGCGTGGATTTTATCGCGGTGAACACGGACGTTCAGGCCCTCGACAGCAACTGTGCACACACGAAGATCCAGATGGGCCAGGGCATCACGCGGGGCCTCGGGTCGGGGGGGGACCCGGAGGTGGGCCGGCGGTCGGCTATCGAAGACCGCGAGCGGATGGCGGAAGCCCTGGAGGGGGCCGATATGGTTTTCGTGACGGCGGGCATGGGAGGCGGTACGGGGACCGGGGGCGCGCCGATCATTGCGGAAATCGCGCGCGAGACGGGCGCCCTTACGGTCGGCGTGGTGACGAAGCCGTTCCTGTTCGAGGGGAAAGTACGAACGCGACAAGCGGATGAAGGTATTGAGCAGCTCAAGAGGAGCGTGGACACCCTCATCACAATCCCGAACCAGAGGCTCCTGAATGTAGTCGGCAAAAACACGCGCCTGCGGGACGCCTTCAAGAAAGCGGACGAGGTCCTTCACAATGCGGTCAAGGGAATTTCGGATACGATTACCGTCTCCGGGCTGATCAATGTGGACTTCGCGGATGTGCGGACCATCATGAGCGAGATGGGCATGGCGCTGATGGGAGAAGGGGTCGCGCAGGGAGAAAACAGGGCCGTTGAAGCGGCGCAAAGGGCCATTTCAAGTCCCCTGCTGGAGGATATCTCCATTGACGGGGCCCGGGGCATGCTGGTCAACGTTACGGCGGGGAACGACCTGACCCTCCATGAAGTCCACGAGGCGATCAGTCTCATCCAGGAAAGCGCCCATTCGGAGGCGAACGTCATCTTCGGTGCCGTGATCGACGAAGAGATGGAGGAGGAGATTCGGATCACTGTGATCGCCACGGGCATCGGCTGTGCGGACAAGGCAATGTTCGAGACGGACAGCAAGGTTGCCGCTATCGCGGCGGCCGTTCCTTTTCGCCAGGAGACCGCCTTGCACGATGAACTCGATGTTCCGACCTTCCGGAGGGTGAAGAAAAAAGAGGTGGATCCCCTTCGGATCATCAAGGCAGGCGGCACCTCGAGCAAGCGGGAGGAGGCCGACCTGGACGTTCCTACTTTCCTGCGTCAGCCGGTAGCGGACTGACACAGCCGCTGCCGCGGCTCCCGGCAGGGTGTTGCCGCCTGCCCAGGGGTGGGCCATGTCGAACCGTCTTTACAAGCTGGCGCACGAGCGTCTCGCGAGAGAGGAAGGCGCCTTCCGGAAGGAGTGGGGAGGCCGCATCCCGATCGTGCTCGTATACCCGAACGTGTACAGCGTGGGTATGGCCAACCTCGGGTTCTTGAAGGTATACGGACTCCTGAACCGCCATCCGGATGTGGTGTGTGAGAGGGCCTTTTTCCCGGAGCGGCAGGAGAGGGAAGAACTGGCCCGAACGGGTACGCGTCCCTTCTCTCTCGAGACGCGGAAGCCCTTGGATGCCTTCGAGGTGATCGCTTTTTCGCTTTCCTATGAGAACGATTATCCGAACGTTGCCGCCCTGCTTTCCATGGCCGGTATTTCGGCCGAGCGCCGCCGCCGGAGGGAGGATGCTCCCTTGCTCATCGCGGGGGGACCGGCCTGCTTTCTCAACCCCGAGCCGATG
>WFRX01000075.1 GCA_015486285.1 bacterium | reverse complement strand
CCACTGGGCGGTGCACGAAGGTGGGGTCCGGGTCGAAGGCCGGGCTCCCGGGGGGCTCGCCTTCCACCGGCCCGATGGCCGCCTTCTACCCGCCTGCCCGGTGCCGGCGCCGATCAACGGAAAGGTGGGGGAGGCCCTGAAGGAAGCCAATCGAAGGCATGGACTGGAACTTACATCCAGGACCGTGGACTGCTTCTGGGACGGCGAGCGCATGGACCTGCACATGGCCGTCGACGGTCTGATCGCATACGACGACGACCCATCCATTTCATAGCAGCTTCACAAGTACTCCGTCCATTTTTCCTTCTTGCCCCGCACTTTCTTGACAGGGTACTTCTGCCTGTTTGTTTCGAGTTTCTTACGGGCAGCCTCAAGAACATCGATTTCCAGTTTGTCCGCCAGGTTCAGCAAATAGATGAACACATCCCCGACTTCTTCCTCGATAGCCGGCCTCTTGTCCGGCGCAGGACAGCGGCTCTCTTCAGTAGTGTCCCATTGAAAGTGTTCGGCCAATTCCGCTGCCTCGATCATCAGGGCCATGGCCAGATTCTTTGGACTATGGTACTGGTCCCAATCCCGTTCCGTGTTGAACGCCCGGATTTGGTCCAATAAGTGCTTCATGCTCGACATTCCTGTCTTGAAGAAGAGCAACTCTCACGAAAGAAGCTCCGCGAGAAATATATTACAATCGACATCATTGCCCCAGCAGTAGGTTCGTTCCCCAAAGAATGCCTCACTCCGCTGTAATCGAACAGAGGTTTCACGCAGCTTCCACCATGGAAACCAAATCTTCAATGAATCTTGTGAATTTTTCTTCTGTATCAAAATCCACGAGAGTTCTACTCAAAATCCCGCTGACCTTTGCTGATATAATATACTTTGGAATCATCCAAGAGATTTCTTTTCCTTTTTCGAGCGATGGATCGAGCAGCACTGCACCTCTTAGGAGTTGGCCCCCTTTCTTCAGCTGGAACTTACTCTGAGCTTTCCCCTTGTCAACGGCTTCCTTCCTGTGAGAACGCTTGAACGATGAGAGAATTGCCGCGACTACGAATGGTTCGAAAGATCCGGCGTGGGTCTTCTTCGTGTCGTAGAGATTAGCCCGAACAGCCAAGAATTGAGACTCTGGGGTGATGGAGATTTTTTTCTGATCCAATTCGGTTTCTTCATCTTCATCAATTTCCTCCACATCTTCATCATCGGCGCCTCCCACACCGACTTCTGCCATAAAGCCCATATCGGTCTTTACATAATCGTCAGCGGCTGTTTTCATGGTTCGCTTCTTCGGTTTAGGCAAAATAAATCTCTTCTTAATCGGGTGCATTTCAATGGCAGAGGAATCTAGCGCCTCTAAAACCTGCCGGAAGAAATTATTCATTTCATTAAACAGATCATACACGAGCCCCATACCTGCCGTTATGCGCCTGGAGATTTCTTCAGCGCTTAGTTTCTCCTCTACGCTCATTTTCTTGCTCTCCATGGGAAGAGTTTATCCAGATTCCCTTCTACATTTCACTCCTTAACACTTTCACTGAGACTCATCATCCTCTTATCTTTTCCTGAGGATCTCACGGAAAATCCTACGTGATCATGATTCGAGGCGCTGAATTGCTGCACCACAGTAGATAGATCCATCAGAGCCCCGACTCGGTGTCCTTTGGATCGCTCCTTCTCAGAGTAAGGAAAAACAAAAGATTTCTTTATCGAAAAGGGAAGGAAATCCCCTAGTTTCCGCAATGTGTTTGCTGTTAGTCCCTTGAAACGGGATTCTGGCATTATTGGAACTCCAGGCATGAGGCACAACCCGGATCGTAGGGGAGTATCCGTTCTCATAATGTGAGACAACCCACCAAAAGGGCGGAGCCCGCGCATTCCCATGAGCTCGTTGAGGTCTCCAAGCATGTCGCGGACGCGCAGCGTCTCGGCGGGCCCCTTCCTGGCTGAAAGACAGTGCTTGACATATGCCGAATCCAGAGCGGACATAATGGCATGCCAGTTGATCCATAGGACACGATACGAATTGGCTTTGATTCGCTTTGCTTCACTCTTGGACATGCCAGGTGATCCCGAAACCGAGCGGAGGTAGTCTTGAATACTCAAACGGCGGCCTTCGAAGCCTATGCGTGGCGGGAATATACTCGGTGTCACAAGCACAAGAAAGAACTCTCTTTCCCTTGCCTGATCCAGTCCTACCGCAAGCTCTCGCTCTACTTGATGTTGGCCAAAGCCGCTGTGTAGTTTTGCTTCAAAGAACATAAGGAGGTCAGGGCTGGAGATCTCGACATCCGGTTCTGTCGTTGAGCCTGGGAGACCTTCAGGAGTTTGGTATGAAGGCCAGAATCGGAAATCACAGGACTCAAGATCGCCATCGAATCTCTGGATCGACTTCCCAAAGCCCCCGCAATGAGGGTTGCGATCAGCTATAGCTTTGAGAACCGTTTGGAGGTACGGGGCACGGGGGAGGTACTTGAGCACTCCAAAAACATCTGCAGTCAGAAGATCTTCTTTTGTCTCCCTGAGCATGGCCCGTACACGTTGAACTACCTCTACCTCTTCAGGGTCGATGTCTTCAAGGTCTGCGATCTTTCGACGAATTTCGGCAATTAGCAAGCCCGTTTCACCATCCTTTCAGAAGGCAGTCCTACGTGTGCTTTGAACCACGGGAACCGATGGCACCTTTCCTCTTACCTTCCGGCATGCCCGATAATGCGTGAAGCTTCCGAGCAAAGGAGTCGATCAGATCGTGGCGGGCGACGCGGGTACACCATGATTCCGGGATCGCCTGGAAGCCGTAGAATGCGCCGGCAATCTGCCCGAAGACCGCTCCTGTCGTGTCCGCATCCTCTCCCAGATTCACGGCTTCCAGACACCCCTGCCGGAAGCTTTCTGTACGGTGGAACGCCCAGAGCGCGGCCTCCAGGGATCGAACCACGTATCCGCCTCCTTGAATCTCAGGGGGATTCCGTGTCTTGAAGGAGCCGGCGGCGATCTCCTCGATCTCCGGAGCGAGAGGCGCGCGCTCCCAGGAACCGGGAACCGGGGAGTAGAGCGGGGAGAGGAGTTCTTCCTTTCCCGCACCCCGGACCGCCCCCACGATCAGGCCGCCCATGTACCGGCAGGCGTCCACGGCGGTCCGGACGCCGTGGGTGGTCCGGGAACTCGCGGCCGCCATCTCGATCGCCCGCTCGGGATCGCCTGCGAAGAAGAGCGGAACCGGGGCCAGCCTCATGATAGAGCCGTTGCCGGCCGAACGGGGCTCCGTCGCTCCGCTGAACGGCTCGCCTGTCTGTTCGAACCGCCTCAGGGCGGCACTCACCGTTCTACCGATGTCGAAGCATTCTCCGTTGCTGCTCAGATAGCCTTCGCGCCACCATCGCACATAGCGCTTCATCTGGTCCGCGGAATCGAACCCGCCGCACTCGATCAGGCTTTCCGCCAGGCAAAGGGCCATGGAAGTGTCATCCGTCCACTCTCCGGGCTTCAGATGGAAAGGCCCACCGCCGACCATGTCTGAAATGGGGGTGAAGGTCCCCGTCTGGAACTCCAGCGTGGTCCCCAGTGCGTCCCCAACCGCCAAGCCGAAGAGGCATCCTCGATATCGCTCAACCACGTCCATAATCATCTCCCGTTCTTCAGGTTTGCCCGCTCATCATCGCCCAGCCCCTCACCATGTCGCACTGCTCGGTCGTCTCCGGCGAGCGCATGTCGGCATCCGGGAGGGGGCGCCGCAATTCCTTCACCCTGCGCAATGCCTCCTCTCCATCGAGCCCGTGTCGAACCAGATAACAACCCACCACTGTACCCGTTCTCCCTCGGCCTCCCCAGCAATGAACATAGACCCCGCGCCCGGTTGCAACGGTCCGGTCGATCTCATTCAGGATCGAGATCATGGTTTCCGGGGAAGGCACACCCAGGTCGCGAATGGGAACACGGGTGCAGGAAACCGATGTGCAAAGCTCCTCGGCGATCCGGCTGAGGGGTCCATCATACGCCACGAACGCTTCACCGGAATGGTCCGTTTCATGGGCCTCCATGAGGCTGATCACATGGCGAACACCGCAATCCAGGAGCCTCCCGAGCTTCGTGCGCGTCTCGTCCGCATCCTTGCTCCCGGGATAAGCGCCCGCCATGAACGCGCCGGGCACGACCCAATACGCACGATCGGGCAACAGGAGCGTAGAGGGGTCTGTCGGCCGAGTCTTCGATGCCCTGGTCACTGTGTCTGGCTCCTTTTTCTCCGCGCGTTCATTATGAATGGGCTTCTTCCTGCTCCTTCCACTCATCATTAATCCCACCAAAGCTCTTTCGCCTTGTCCAGGAGCTGGAAGATCTTGTCGTCATCGTCTTCCGCCGTGCGACCGTACAGATTTGAAATCCATCTTGACGGGATACCCTTCCTGCCGTGCAATGCGCCCACTGCAGCACCCACGATGGCCGCAATGGTATCATTGTCTCGCGTATCGTTGACGGCTCTGACGATGGCCTCTTCCGGATCATCGCCGTGCTTCATCAGGATGTAGAGCACGCTCGGCACTGTTTCGAGCAGAAAGGCCCCCGAATACCAGGAATTGCATGCGTCCACGGTGGAGAGACCCTTACGGTAGGCTTCCCGAACCTGGTCGAGCACAAACCGCCAGATAGGGCCATCGTATCCAATAAAATCCCCTCCTCTGGGCTGATAGGTTTCCGTCTCCAGTTCCCTTGCCGTTTCAACATACGTTTCAACCCACCAGTCCGGTTTCGGGGGCTCATTGGCTCCCAGGAGGTTCCACAGGATGTTGACGAAGGCAACACACGCACCGATTGATCCGGATTCATTGTGCGTTATCATAGCGGAGATCGCGGAATCAACCCAAAGCTCTGAAGTGCCGGTCTTGATATGAGGAATCACCATGGGGGCGATTCGCATGAGTGCGCCGTTTCCGGCAGACCGCGGGCCGCACCTGAACCAGGGCAGCTCTCCACTCTTGAAATTCTTGATGAACCCCCTCACCGTTGATCCGATGCCGTATATTCTTCCTCTGCAGAACCTTGCGGCAAGCCGATCCGGGTTGAATCCCCCGTCCTCGATCATCTGTTCCAGCGTCCAGAATGCAAGCTGAGTATCATCCGATGGAAATCCCTTCGGCTCGCTTACGTACCGGTTCGGCAGGTAGTCTCGAATCTCACCGCAGGCGTTCCGTCGCGCCTCAGGAAGCATCCCCTCTGTCGTAATCCCCAGCGAGTCTCCTACGGCGAGACCCAGCATCATGCCCTCGATCTTCTGATAATCCGTACACCCCGGCCGCGGCTCGGTAGACTCTTCAAATATGCGACTGCGCTTCACCCGAATCGCTCCTGCCTCGAAAAGCTTCTCCAGGATTCTTCTGTTCGCACTCATTCGTCCTTCCTCCGTGCTGGTCTTGGATCTTTCCAGAATACCACAGACCTTTGACAGATCCGGTCAAGAAGTTTCCAGGAAATACGTAACTTCTGTGGACATAGCCGCTCTGCGCATGCCGTGGTCCAGTCCCGAATCCGACAAGGTCAGGCTCCCCTTGACGTACCCCGCCTAGTAGCCTTTGGCCCGGATCGCTCCAGGATCCTCGCGGCCTCCTTACGGATCTCCTCGCGCAGGGAGGCCGGCTCGAGCACCTGGGCACTGGCCCCCCAGCTCAGAATCCAGTGCTTGATCTCGTCCGTGCCGGCCACTTCCGGTGAGAAATGAACCCTCCCTCCGACGGAAAGTGAACCCACCTGAGCGGATGCTGGAGGTTTCACATTCTTTCTTTCGCCTTGACGCAATACATGTATGGTGCTAAATTGGGGTCAATATGCAACTGTTAAAGAGCTGAAAAGGAGACAATCTGATGCCGTCGAGCCTGTCGATAAAGAACGTGCCCGAGGAAATCGTAACCCGCCTCAAGGAGAGAGCGACCAGGCACCACAGGTCCCTGCAGGGTGAGCTTCTGGCCCTGCTGGAGGAGGCTGTGAAGCCCAAAAGAAAAAGCGTCCGGGATCTCAGGAAAGAGATTTCCGAGCTCGGTCTGCAGACACCGGGGGAGGCCCTGGACATGATCCGGGAGAGCCGGGATGGACGCTAGGGTTGTCGATGCTTCCGTGCTGGCCGCCCTGGTTTTCGGTGAACCCGGGAGTGAAGAGGCGGAGAGACTTCTTGGGGACCGGGAACTCTTCGCTCCGTTCCTGATGCGCTATGAACTGGCCCAGGTCGCCGTGAAAAAGGCATCGAAGCATCCCGGAAAAATGCGACTCATTCTGGATGCTTTGACCCTGGCCTACAGCTTGGATATACAGTGGGTGGAAGTGGATTTCGAGGCCGTGGCCAGGCTGGCCCTGGAAACAAGCCTCACCGCCTATGATGCCTGTTACCTCTTCGTGAGTAAAAGCCTCGGAATTCCTCTGGTGACTTTTGACAAGAGGTTGAAGAGCAGGTCCGGCTGACCGAAGTGAGATGGAGGACACTCACCGATCTCCCCCTGTTGCCCGGCGTGCTGGCAACAAGATCTTTCAGAATATCCACCGGCTTCGTCTTCACATATTTCTTGGTAACGGCGCGAAAGGTCCATGTATGTTT
>WFRX01000074.1 GCA_015486285.1 bacterium | reverse complement strand
CCTGATGATGTCCTGTACATCCTGGACATTGAGTCCGTACCGGGCCGCTTTATCGCGATCGATATCGATGTCCAGGTAGTACCCGCCGAAGGACTTGTCCGGATAGGCGGAAACGGTGCCGGTTACGTTCCGCAGAACGTTGGCCACCTCGGAGGCGACGCTCTGGAGGACCTTCAGGTCGGGGCCCGCGATCTTGATCCCCACCGCGGACCGAATTCCTGTAGAGAGCATGTCCAAGCGGATCTTGATGGGGCCTTCCATGGAGGCGTTGGTCAGTCCCGGGAATCGGATCGCATCGTTGATCGCCTGGTCCAATTCGTCCGGGGTCATCGCCGGTGCATGCTCCGGCCACACATGGCCCAGTTGTTTCTTGATCCATGCGGGCAGGGGGAGCTCGGAAAACCATCGTTTCCGTTTTTCCTGCGGCCACTCATCGGCGGGCCTGAGCATGATCGTGGTCTCCAGCATGCTCAGAGGGGCCGGGTCCGTTGCGGTCTCCGCCCGCCCGACCTTTCCGAAGACATGATGCACCTCTGGAAAGCCGGCGATGATCTTGTCCGTCTGCTGGACCACTTCCCTCGCCTTCGTGATCGAGATGCCCGGGTCGGTGGTGGGCATCCAGAGGAAATCACCCTCGTAGAGAGGGGGCATGAACTCGCTGCCCAGTCTCTGAAAAGGGAGCCAGGTAACGGCTGTTGTCAACACGGCGATCAGGATAACCGTCTTTGGAAACCGGAGCACAAATTCGATGAAGGGGTGATAGGCCCAGATGAAGAAGCGGCTCAACGGGTTTTTCTGCTCTGTAGGGATC
Source organism: bacterium (assembly GCA_015486285.1). Classification (GTDB taxonomy): domain Bacteria; phylum Desulfobacterota; class DSWW01; order DSWW01; family DSWW01; genus S015-6. The sequence continues at coordinate 3,428 of WFRX01000074.1, read as the reverse complement.
TTGCCCCGGATGAAAAAGGTCATCAACACCGGGATGATGGTGATGGCGAGCACGGCCGACCCGGCCATGGCGAATGTCTTGGTGAAGGCCAGGGGCCGGAAGAGCCTTCCCTCTTGGGCCTGCAAGGTAAAGACGGGCAGGAAGGAGAGGGTAATAATGACAAGGGAGAAAAACAGCGCGGGCCCAACCTCCTTGGCCGCTTCGATCATGATCTTGTCATGGCTCTTGGGAGGCCCGTCGCCTGTCCTGGCCCGTTCAAGATGTTTGTGCGCATTCTCCACCATCACCACCGAGGCGTCCACCATCACGCCGATTGCAATCGCGATGCCTCCCAGGCTCATAATGTTCGCATTGATGTCGAACAGGTACATGATAATGAAGGCGACCAGGATCCCCGTCGGCAACGTGAAAATAGAGACAAAGGCGCTGCGGAAATGGAGCAGAAAGACGATGCATACCAGCGCCACCACGATCATCTCTTCCGTGAGCTTCCGTTTCAGCGTATTGATCGCGCTCCGGATGAGGGTGGATCGGTCATAGACCGGCACGATCTCCACCCCTTCGGGCAGACCGGACTTGATGGATTCCAGCTTCGCCTTTACGCGCTCGATGGTCGCCAGGGCATTCACGCCCAGACGCATAACGATGATCCCGCCGGCCACCTCTCCCTCGCCGTTGAGATCCACCAGGCCCCGCCGAAGCTCGGGGCCGAGGCTCACATTCGCTACGTCGCGGAGCAGAATCGGCGTGCCGGTCTCGCTCACGCCCACGGTCACCTTTTCGAGATCTTCCTTTGACTGGATGTAACCGAGACCTCGAACCATATATTCGATTTCACTCATCTCGATCAGCCGGCCGCCGACATCCTCGTTGCTCCTTTGGATGGCCCGCTTGATCTTGCCCAGGGGGAGATCATAGGCCCGCAGTTTTGCAGGATCCACGGTCACCTGGTATTGCTTCACATACCCGCCCACACTGGCCACTTCGGCCACGCCCTCCACGCTGACCAGTTCGTAGCGTAGAAACCAGTCCTGCAGGGAGCGGAGTTCCTGGAGGTTGTGGTTCTTGGAAACCAGCGCATACTCATACACCCACCCGACGCCCGTGGCGTCCGGTCCGAGCTGCACCCGGGCCCCGGCGGGCAGGCGGGCCTGGATCGCCGAGAGATATTCCAGCACACGGCTACGGGCCCAATACAGATCCGTTCCGTCTTCGAAGATGATGTAGACCAGGGAAAATCCGAAAAAAGAGTAGCCCCGGACGGTTTTCGCGTACGGAACGGCGAGCATGGTCGTTGTCAGCGGATAGGTGATCTGGTCTTCCACCACTTGCGGGGCCTGCCCAGGATATTCCGTGTAGATAATTACCTGTACATCGGAGAGGTCGGGAAGCGCGTCGAGGGGGATGTTCATCATGGAATAAATACCCACCGCGACGATGACGCCGGTGGCAAGAAGGACAAAAAACTTGTTGCGAATGGAGTACTCGATGATTTTCTCAATCATGATTTGTGGTCCCCTGAAGGCGCCATCAATTTTCGAATGAATTCCTGAAGCTTGCTTTCCGAGTCGAGCATGAACTGGGCGCTCACAACGACCCGCTCTCCTTCATGAAGGCCTTCTTTGATCTCAAACATGCCTCCTTCCCCTTTCGCCCCGAGCACTACGTCTCTCGCCATAAAGCGCCCCTCACCGAGGGCAACAAAGACTACGTTGCGTTCTCCCGTTTGTATGACGGCCTCCTCAGGGACCTGGACGGCGAGGGGGGACACCTGCGGTTTGATCCATACATCGGCGTACATCCCCGGTTCCAGTCTTCCATCCGGATTGTTCACCTCAATGCATGCCCTCATGGTCCGGGTCTTTTCGCTGACGAAAGGATAGAGGTACAGCACCTTCCCGGCGTATTTCCGGCCCGGGAAATAGGGGAGGGCAATCTCGGTTTCCAGGCCCGGCCGCACCCATTGGAGTTGGGATTCATAGACGTCTGCGTGAACCCAGACCGTGGCGAGATTTGCAACCTTGTACAGATTCATCCCGCCCTTCACATACATGCCTTCGAGGGCCGTATCCATCTTCTCGATGATGTCGCCCCTTGCGGGAGACACGACGGTCAAAGTTTTCACCGCCTTGCGCGTTTTTTCCAGCCTTTCGATCTGAGCATCCGTGATGTCCCAGTAGGCAAGGCGCTTTCGGGTGGCGGACACAAGGGCTTCGGCCTGTCGCACCACGTCCTGTGTCCCCGTTTCCCTCAACTTCCTCAGGTACTTGATGGCGGTAAGATACTCTTCCTGGGTGGAAACGAGTTCCGGGCTGTAGATGTCGAAAAGCCTTTGCCCTTTTCGCACCTTCTCCCCGATGTAATTCACATAGACCTTCTCGATCCAGCCGTCGAACTTCGTGTTCACCCAGAAGACGCTCTTTTCATTGTAATCCAGGATCCCGACGGTTCGGATCACGATCTTCAGAGGCCCGACCCGCACCGCCTCGGTTCGTACGCCGATCTGCTGCACAATGGCGGGATTGATTTTTACGACGCCTTCCCGGGACTCCCCTTCTCCACCCTCCTCTTCGTAAACCGGAACCAGGTCCATGCCCATGGGAGATTTCCCCGGCCGATCCGAGATATAGGTGGGATCCATCGGGGCCTGCCAGTATTTCACCTTTCGCTCTCCCTTTGACTTGGTCTTGGCGGCGCCCTGCGGCGGGGGCGCCCCTTGGGGAGAGGCGGGAACCAGTTCCATCCCGCAGATGGGACACTTGCCGGGGGCCTTTTCCATCACCTGGGGGTGCATTGGACAGGTCCAAAGCTGGGTCGCCTCTTCCGGTTTCGCCGGCGGGGTCTCTTCCTGGTCGCTCATTTTCATCGTCCCCCCCGGCAGGAAGGAGATGTCAAAGGGGTTGGAGAAAAGGAAGGCGGCAAGGCCGAACCCCAACAGAAAGAAGATGGCCGTAATGAACAGCCTCATCCTCCCGGTGACGGGTGGAAGAGAAGTCAGGTCCTTGTCTTTTCGATCATCCTTGGTACTCGTCATGAAAATCACTCCTCGCTTGTGGACTTCCCGATCTGCTCGCAGATTACATGTGTCCCTGCACGGTACGTTCGGTCTCAGGCATCCCGGCCCGGTCGCCGGTCCCTTCCGCCCCCTCCGGACCCGTCCTGTCCGGGAACCGGCTCCCGAGCGCCCTTTCCATGTCGGCCAGGGCAGTGAGATAACCGGATTTGATCTTTGCATACCCGTACTGGACGTTCAGCAGAAACCGCTCGCTGTCGAGCAATTCCAGGAAGCTCAATTTCCCGGTCGTATAGGCGGCCTCGGAAGACTCCAGGGATTGCCGGGCCTGTGGAAGCAGGGCGCGGCGATAGAGATCCAATTGATCTCGAAGGCTCTCCAGGTTGATAAAGGCATCCTGAAGTTCGAAGAGGAT
>WFRX01000073.1 GCA_015486285.1 bacterium | reverse complement strand
GGACAGCCTGCAGAGAAGCATCAACCGCCTTTTTGATGATGTCGGTTCCCGTGGACGGGAGGAGCGGCAATCGGCCGATGCCGTGTGGGAGCCGCCGGTGAACACCTATGAAGACAAAGACGCCTTTCTGCTTTCATGCGACCTGCCGGGGATGGACCAGAAAGATGTAAAGCTGAGCCTTGACAACAACATGCTTACCATTTCCGGAACGAGGAAACTCGAATACGAAGACAAGCGGGAGAACTATCAGAGGATCGAGTGCCTTTTCGGCACCTTCAGCCGCTCTTTCACCCTTCCCGCCACGGTAGACACCGAGAAGGTAGAAGCCAACATGAAGAACGGTGTCCTCAGGATCCGCCTGCCGAAGCGGGAAGAGAGCAAGCCGAAGCAGATCGAGATCAAGGTCCACTGAGATTCCATGCCCGGCTGCATGACCGATGTTTTTGCCCTTTGCCCCGTCAGCGGAACCACGCTCAAAGGCCTGACGCAATGCCGGCACATGCGTCAGGCCTTTCCTATGATCAGCCCCCTTTCGTGATGCACCGGGACAGGAGCGGATTTTCATGTGCGCGACAGTGAAAAGGATCGGTTTGGTTTCCACGCGATTCGCCGGAACGGACGGTGTTAGTCTCGAGACCTTCAAATGGATCCAGGTCCTTGAGCGCAACCGGTACGAGTGCTTTGCCTTTGCCGGGGAGCTCGAGACCCCGGCTGAACATTCCTTTCTGGAGCCCCTCGCCCATTTCAGCCACCCGGAAATCCTCGCGCTTCATGAAAGCCTCTTCGGGCACCGGCGCCGGTCGCCCGAGGTCAGCCGGCGCATCCAGGAGATCAAGGATTATCTCAAGTCCCGCTTGTACGAATTTACCCGTCAGTACGAATTGGATCTGCTCATCCCGGAAAACGTTCTGGCCATCCCCATGCACGTTCCCCTCGGCATGGCCGTAACGGAGTTTCTCGCCGAAACGGGTATGCCCTGCATAGCCCATCATCACGACTTCAGCTGGGAGCGGGACCGTTTCATCATCAACTGTGTGGACGACTATCTGCTTTACGCCTTCCCGCCGGCCCTGCGCAATATCCGGCACGTAGTGATCAACACGGCCGCTTCGCGGCAACTCAGCTATCGGCGGGGCATCAGCAACGTGATCATTCCCAACGTATTCGACTTCGAGATTCAACCGAAATGCCGGGGAGACCGGTGCAAGGCATTACGCGAGGAGATCGGCCTGGACGACGGCGACCTGTTCGTCCTGCAGCCCACGCGGATTGTACCCAGAAAGCAGATCGAAAGGGCGATCGACCTGGTCGCGCTCATGAAACTGAAGAAGCCATGGCTGGTGATCAGTCACGAGTCGGGGGACGAAGGCGATCTCTACGTGGCCAGGATCCTCGAGTACGCGGAACGGACCGGCGTGAAGCTGATCTTTATCGGGGACCGGGTGGGAGGCGAACACGCCTTAGGCTCCCGTCACGAAAGGCCCTTTTCGATCGACGATGTATATCTGGCCGCGGACCTTGTGACCTACCCTTCCGGGTACGAGGGGTTCGGGAATGCCTTCCTGGAGGCGGTCTATTTCAAGAGGCCCCTGGTGGTCAACCGCTACTCCACTTTTGTGGAAGATATTGAACCCAAGGGCTTCGATGTGGTTTCCTTCGAAGGGTTCGTGACCGACAGGGTTGCAAGGCAGGTGGAGGCCATATTGGAACCGGACAGGCTCAGCGAAGCGGTGGAGAAGAACTACGAGCTGGGCAGGGCATTTTTCTCCTACGAAACCCTGGAAGAGAGGCTCCTGCACCTGATCGGGTCCTTGTGAAGGAGATCGGATGCACAGGGCGAAGGGACACCTCAAGATCGGAATGCTCCATTATTCGTGCCCGCCCGTTGTGGGGGGGGTGGAGCAGATCATCGAGCAGCATACAACGATTCTGCACAGGCTCGGCCAGGAAGTACACGTGCTGGCCGGGATGGGGGAGCCCTATGGAGAAGACATCCGGGTTCGCCTCGAAGCCCTCGTCGGATCGAGAGACGACCGGATCCGCAAGGCCAACAGGCTCTCGAAAAAGGGAGGTGAGAGCCTCCTGCGGTCGCTGTCGCGGGAAATCCTGGAACTCCTCTGCGACTGGGGGCGTGGGCTCGACGTCATCCTGGCCCACAACGTGCTTCACATGCCCTACAATCTTCCCCTGACCCGGGCTGTTATCGACCTGGCGAGCCGGAAGGACGCACCCCCTGTGGTGAGCTGGGTGCATGATTCCCCGTACACTCGTTCTTCCCCGCCCGATTATCTGTCCGAGCCGCCCTGGGACTGCCTGCGAAGACGTCAGCCGGGTGTGCGCTATGTGACCATCTCAGAGACGCGAAAGGCGCTGTTTGAGCAGTACCTTGGTGATTTCGACTGGACCGTTATCCACAACGGTATCGATCCGGACGGGTTCTTCTACCTGGCGCCGAAAACCGTCCGCCTGGCAAAGGAGCTTCGGCTCTTCAAGCGCGATCTGGTGGTGGTGCAGCCGGCGAGGATCACCCCCAGGAAGAACCAGGAGCTGGCCGTATCGATCATACACGGCCTGAAGGCGATGGGCCGTGATGCGCTTTTCATCATCCCCGGGGCCTACGACCCTCACGAACCCAAGGCGACCGCTTACTACCACAAGCTGATGGGGCTCGTCAGGGAACTGGATCTGGAGGACAACGTGGCCATTCTTGCCGAATACACATTTTCCAACGGCGAACGGCTGGTTGTGGACCGGATTTTCATCCGTGATCTCTATCTGGTGGCGGACCTGCTGCTGATGACCAGCATCGACGAAGGATTCGGGCTGCCGTTGCTCGAGGCGGGGATGGCGAAGTTGCCCGTTGCCTGTACGGATCTTCCCATCTTTCGGGAGGTTGCGACAGACGTCTGCTTCATCCGGCACGAAGACCCTCCCTTGTTCTCCGCGGGACGAATCATGGAATACCTGTCCCGGACCCAACCGCACAGGATGTTCCGCAACGTCATGGAGAACTACATCTGGGATACGATCTGCGATCAGGAACTGCTTCCCTTTCTGAACCGGATCGTTGCTGCAAACTGACGCTGCAACTCCCTGCTTCCCCCCCGTCCGAAAGAACGGCGGATCCCGGTCCGGATACGGCCCGGAATGAAACGGCTCCTCCTCTTTACCGGGCAAGAGGCATGCGGGATTGACAGATCCGGGTGAAGTCAATAGCTTTTGTGCTAGAGTTGTCTCCTGGCCTACAAGATGCAGTTCATTGACCGAACCCCGTGGTTATCTGGAAACCGATCCGACCGGCCGGTTCGGCATGAAGGGAGGTGCGGGCATGAACGATCAGGAGCACTTTGACTGGGTGAGGGCCAAATGGAATGAGCACGTTTCAAAACGGGGGCTGCCTACCGAACTGGAGTACCCTTACGGCGAGGTGCCCATTACCCGCTGTCTCGATATCGTTGCCCGGAATCATCCCGAACGTCCGGCCGTCAATTTTTACGGCCGCCAGGTGTCCTTCCGCGAACTGGATGCATGGTGCAACCGGTTCGCCAATTTCCTGATCGAGAAAGGATACGGACGCGGCGACTATATCGCCATTCACCTGTATAACTGTCCCCAATACCTGGTGGCTCACTTCGGAGGCATGAAGGCGGGGTGTACCATCGTTCCGCTGGATCCCGTGTGGAAGGAGATCGAGCTGGAGGCGCCGCTCGAGGATACGAGCCCGTCTCTGATCGTCACCCAGGACATCAACTTTCCTGTCATCGAAAGATTGAAGGGGAAATTCGAGTTCAAATACATCCTGACGACCTCCTGCCGGGATTTTCTGCCTGACAAACGCGCCTTTCCGTTCCCTGAAGACATGGATTTGCCGAAGGCGGAATGCGCGGGCGCCATGGACATGATGTCCGTGTTGAGCGACTGTTCCCCCGAGCCCCCCGCGGTTGAACTGAAACTGGATGATCCCGCGTCCCTGGATTATACGGGCGGAACCACCGGACGCTCGAAGGGCTGCCTGCACGACCACCGGGGCATCATTTATACCCGGGCGTGCATGCATACGTATCTGGGCCTGAAGGGTCTTCTCGGCAAGGCATACATTCAGTTTGTGCCCGCCTTTCACACCGCCGGGCGGGGACTCATCGAAGCGTCCGTTATGGGCGGTATGACGTGCGTACTGCTGACCCGCTTTGATCCGGTCGCCCTGGCCACGGCCATACCCGCGTGCAAGGCCGCGTTCATGTGGGCCCCGTCCGACCTGTACGACGCCATCGCCAAGCTCCCGGAGGATCAGCTCGCCGGGCTGGACTTTACGTCCATGGAAATCCTGACTTGCACCCAGTACAATATCCCGATCAGCGAGTCGCTGAGGAGGAAATGGGCCGAGATTTCAAGGGGCGGCATCCTGGTGGATGTTACCTACGGGTTGACGGAAACCCTTTCCATGAACACCTTCAGCTACGGCCTCCAGGACGTAGACCTGAAGAAGCAGGAAGAAAAGGGAGGCATATTCGTCGGGCTGCCCATGCCCGGGACGCGGATCAAATTCGTGGATCCGGCGGGTTTGAAAATCCTGCCGCCGAACGAGGTGGGTGAACTGGCCATCAAGGACCCGGCGCTGAGTCCGGAGTACTTCAAGCGGGAACAGGAGACCCGGAATCTCTATCTGGAGGACGGGTTTCTCTTGACCGGCGATCTCGGAATGTATGATGAAGACGGATTCATCTATTACAAGGGCCGGACCAAGGAAATCATCAAGGTGTCGGGGTACACCGTCTCTCCCCGCGAGATCGAGCTGATCATCGGCCGGCATCAAGACGTCAAATCGGTGGCTGTCGTAGGGGCGCCGGACACGAGACAGGGTGAGATTCCCGTTGCATTCATTGTACTTCGGCCCGAAGCGGCCGGCCGGACCACCCCCGAGGAACTGAAACAATGGTTCAAGGCGAAGATGTCCGGATATAAGGTGCCCAAGCACGTGGTGCTGAAGGCCGAACTCCCCATGCTGCTCGGCTTGAAGGTCGACCGCCGGCGCCTTCAACAGGAGGCCAGGAACCTGGCCGAGGAGGGCGCTTGACCTCCATCGACATGGGACGAACGATTTTTGGGTTTGACAAGGGCATGCGGGTCGTGTGAGGATTTCCGGAATACCATCCGACATGAGGGACGCGATACGATATGTCATCATCGACGGAGAGACCTATGCACAGAGCGGCGACTCCGGCGCCTGCAGCCGATCCATTCGCAAAATGCCGGGATTTCAAACAAGCCGAAGAGATGATCGCACAGGGCATCTACCCCTATTTTTTCCCCCTGGAAGAAAACCATGGGCCACGCGTTGTCATGGACGGCCGGGAAATGATCATGATCGGATCGAACAACTATCTCGGCCTGACCATGGATCCCCGGGTCCAGGAGGCTGCCAGAAAGGCGATCGAGCGATTCGGGACGAGCTGCTCGGGTTCTCGTTTCCTGAACGGCACCCTGGCGCTCCACGAAGAGCTGGAGCGCCGACTTGCCCGCTTTGTGAAGAAGCAGGCGGCCCTGGCCTTCAGCACGGGCTACCAGACCAACCTGGGGGTCATTTCCGCTCTCGTCGACAAGAAGACCATTATCGTCGCCGACAAGGGAACGCACGCCTGTGTCTTCGACGGCATTTTCCTGGGCGGGGGCCTCAACTCCCGCGTGACGATGAAGCGGTACAGGCACAACGACATGGATCACCTGGAATCCCTCTTCAGGGAGATGGACCCCGACCCGCCGAAATTGATCGTTACGGACGGGGTTTTCAGTATGGAGGGCGATATCGGGAAGGTGCCGCATTTGATCGACATCTGTGAGCGATACAATGCGCGTCTTTTCGTCGACGATGCTCACGGCCTCGGCGTGATCGGCCGGACAGGGCGTGGGACCCTGGAGTACTATGACGCATTTGATCGTGTCGACCTCCTGACGTGCACATTCAGCAAGTCGTTTGCTTCCCTCGGCGGTTTCGTTGCCGGTGATCAAGAGGTCATCGATTATGTGAAGCATCGTTCCCGCCCGATGATTTTCAGCGCGTCCATGCCGCCGGCAAACGTTGCGGCCGCGCTCAAGGCGCTCGAGATTATCGAGACCGAACCGCACTGGGTCCGGTCGCTTCAGACGAAGGGCGAGAGGATGCGCAGAGAATTCCAGTCGCTCGGCTTTGATACGGGCGAGTCGGAAACCCCGATTATCCCCATTCTCGTGCGGGACGATACGAAGACATTCCAGTTCTGGAAACGTCTCTTCGAATCCGGTGTTTATGCGAACGCCGTTGTGAGCCCGGCGGTGCCGCCCGACAGATCGTTGATTCGTACCACGATCATGGCGACCCATTCGAAAGAAGATCTGGACCGTGTCTTGGAGACCTTTGAAAAGATCGGCAAAGAGATGCACGTCATCTGAGGGTTGAAGACTCGCCCTGCCGATAGCCGTACCCTCCTCCCATCTCTTCATACAGTTCATGCCGCATTTGGTTGAATTTGCGCCCCTGGTTTGACAGATCCGGTCAAAGCCAATAATTTTTCTAGAAGATTGCCGGCGTGCCGTATACGGGCGAATTGGACGAGGGGAGGAATGCATGGCCAGGGGGGATCAGCTGGGACGGCAGTGGAGGGTCCTGAAGGCCCTTATCTCTTCCCGGAGGGGAAAGTCGGCGGCCGAGCTGGCCGATGAACTCGAATGCCACCCTCGGACCATCTACCGCGACCTGGACGCCCTGCAGGTCGCCGGGTTCCCGATCTATACCGACAGGCAGGACGGCAAGAGCCTCTGGTCCCTCCTCGACTCGGTGAAGCACGAGATCCCCATCCCCTTCACCTTGACCGAGCTGATGGCCCTGTACTTCAGCCGGGACATGCTCAGGGTCTTCAAGGATACCCAGTTCTACGACTCCCTGGATTCGCTCTTCAACAAGGTGAAGAGCACGCTGCCGCCCGGCTCCCTGAACTACCTGGACGAGGTGAAACGGGTCCTCCACGTGGGCCTGAAGCCGTACAAAGAGTACGGCGAGTTCCGGGAGATCATCCGCCAGGTCAACGAGGCTGCCCTCGAAAAGCGACGCATCGAGATCGTTTACTTCGCGATGAGCCAGAGGAAGAAGACGAAACGCAAGGTGGACCCGTACCGGATCTGGTTTTTCAACGGGACCTTCTATCTGATCGGATACTGCCACCTGCGGAAGACCATGCGGATCTTTGCCCTCGACCGCATCCGCATGCTTCACCAGACAGAGGAACATTTCGAGGCGCCCGAGGACTTCATGCTCGAGGAGTTCCTGCGCTCCAGTTTCGGGGTCTATCAGGGAGAACCGCAGCGGGTGAAAATCTGGTTTTCCGCGGAAGTGGCCGGATACATCCAGGAGAAGATCTGGCACGAGAGCCAGGAGATTCACCGCCGGAAGGACGGATCCATCCTCTTCGAGGCCGAGGTGGCGGGTACGGACGAGATCAAGCACTGGATCCTGACGTGGGGGGCCAACGCCGAGGTCCTTGCGCCGGAGTCCCTGCGCGAAGACATCCGCAGAGAGGCCGCCGCGATCGTGAAGCGGTATGAGGACAAGGCCCCCACGGTCAAGTTGCGCGATTCGCTGAAATGAACGACGCGTACCTGTTTGTGTACGGTACGCTCCGGCGGGACGGCGGCAGCGAGATGATCCGCCTGCTGACCCTGCACGGCGAGTGCGTCGGCGATGCCGCCTTCCAGGGGAAGCTGTACAAGATCGGGCGCTATCCCGGCGTTGTGC
>WFRX01000072.1 GCA_015486285.1 bacterium | reverse complement strand
GCCGGGAGCCGTCCGGGGCCCAGGCGAAGCTCGCGACGCGGCTGCCCGCGGAGAGAAGACCGGACACGCGGATACTCGAGCCGACGACCGTCGGCAGGGCGGTATAGAGTTCCCGGGCTCCCGGGCGGTCCTGGTCGGCGACATAAGCGACACGCGAGCTGTCCGGCGCCCACGTGAAGGCCCCCACCGCGGTGTTTGGAAAGGTCAGACCGGAGATCCGGGTGCTGGCGAGTTTGTTCTGCCGGGTCGTATAGAGATCGAAACGGGTAACATCGGTCCCGTTGGCCCGGTAGGCGAGGCGTAAGCTGTTCGGGGCCCAGGCGAAGCTCGTCACCCGGCTGCCGGCAGGCAGCCTGCCGGATACGTTAATACTCTGCAGTCCGGCCTGGGACGTATAGAGGTCGATGGCCTGTGCGCTGTCGTGGTTGGCGCGGTAGGCGATCCGATAACTGCTCGGGGCCCAGGCAAAATCCGTCCACACCGTGCCGCCCGGCACGGGTGCATCGGAAACACGGGTGTTGCCGGTGCCGTCCGGGGAGGAGACAAAAAGCTCCAACACGTTCGGTTCGTTCTGATCCGCCAGGTAGCAGATCTGCGAGCTGTTCGGGGCCCACTCGAATTCCTTGACCTCCCCGCCAGGGGTGAGACTCCCCGAGGCCCTGACATTGCCGGTTCCATCCGGCAGGGAGGTGTAGAGTTCAAAGGTGCCGGGCGTATCCTGGTCCGCCAGGTAGGCGATCCGCGAATCGTCGGGCGCCCACGCGAACCGGGTCACCTGGCTGCCGGCGAGTTTGCCGGACACCTTGGCGAGGAGGCTTGTCTCCATGTCGAAGACATACACCTCGAAGACCTGGTCCGTATCCTGGTCCGCCAGATAGGCGACGGCCTTTCCGTCGTGGGAGAGTTGGAAATCGATTACATTTCCGCCGGCCGTCATGGGTCCGGAGATCTTGAGAATATCGGCACCGGCGTCGGAAGACCGGTAGAGCTCGACCGTTCCGACCACGTCTTTGTCGGCCGTGAACACGATAGGATCAAGGTTCCCTGTCCCGTTCCCGCCCTGTCCAGCGCCGCCCCCGTCGCAGGCCGGCAGCGCCATGGCCAGGAGGCACGGGAAGGTGAGCATGTACCTCAGGGTCTTTCTCCAACCGGCAGTTTTCATCGAGCAGGCCCCCGCAGTGTTCAGAAAGGATCAGCAATAGCGCCCCCTTAAACAAATCGGCCGGATCCCGGCGGAAATCAAGGGGGGAAGAGGGTACCCTCCTTGGCAAGAGGGGGAGGACGATTTATCATACTCGGGTCGGCAGGGAGGTCATGGAGTGGTCATAGGGAAGGAAGGGGGAACCCCGGGGACATGAGCAACACCCCAACGCACACATCGTCCGTCACCCTGGAACCGGGCATGGTGCTCAACGGGAAATGGGTGATCCTCGAATTGCTCGGCAAGGGCGGTATGGGAGAGGTATACCGGGCGCACCAGCTCAATCTGAAGAGGGATGTCGCCATCAAGGTGGTTTCCCGTGAATTCCTGGAATCCATCAGTGGGGATGAAGATGAAATCGCCGACTCCCTTGAACGATTCCACCGGGAAGTCCAGGTGATGGCGCAGATCAACCATCCCAATGTGCTGCGTATTTACGATCAGGATTCCGCCTTGATCGAAAAGGACGGCGCACAGATCGTCGTTGCATACCTTGCCATGGAATACATTCCCGGCAGTACGACCCTCCGCGACACCCTGTCCGAAGAAGGCTTTTATCCCGACGAGGCGAGAATGAAGGAGTGGCTGCGAAACTGTTTTCTCCCCCTGCTTGATGGGATGGAGGCCCTGCATGATCTCGGCATCGTACACCGCGATCTCAAGCCGGAAAACATCCTGCTGGACGCGGGCGAGCCCAAGATCGCGGATTTTGGCCTCGCCCGTTCCTGCCGCTTGAAGCCCATCACGCGATCCATGGACGTCAGGGGCACGCCTGCCTATATGTCGTCCGAACATTTCATGGATCCGAAGGCAGCCGATCAGCGGGCGGATGTGTACGCGTTGGGAAAGATCCTTTACGAGGCTGCAACCGGCCCCATGAAGGCCAATCAGCTCCCTTTCAGGCAGGCCCGCCTGGCAAAGGCGGAAACACCTTTCTTCCGCCGGTTGGACCGGATCATCCAGGACGCTACGGAGGAGAACCGAAGCGAACGCCTGGCATCCGTCAAGATCCTCTCAGGGCGGATCCGGGAATTGGCCGGGACGGAAAGCGAGACAAAGGCAGGGAGGAGCCCGTCTGTCGCCGCGGGTGGCGGGATGTTCTCGCGCTCCCGACGGATCTGGCTCGCGGTGGCGTTCGTCGCAATGATCGCAGCAGGGCTTGCCTTCTTCACCCGGCACGCGCATCGCACGCCCGCATCCAAGGCCCCTGCACCGAAATCGCCGTTGCTGGCTTCCGGTCCCGGCGAGAAGGCGGCTGTGACATCCCCCGGTGCATCGCGGAGAGGCGAAGGCGCGAGGGTGCATGGCTTCGATTTTGACCTGATGCACCTGATCCCGGGCGGTGTGCTTGCCCTCCCCCCCGATTTCGGCCCGGAACAGGGGAAGAGCGTGCGGGTAGCCCCTTTCTACATGAACGAAGCCCTCATCACCAACCAGCAATATGTGACCTTCTTGAACGCCCTGCCGGACCGAATCGTAGTGGAGGACATGGTGGTCCGCGGAGAGGGACGGGTCTGGCTGCTTCTTGGGGAAGCGATCAAGGGCTACGAACCGATCGTATTCCGGGCTGGGCGGTTTTACGTCAAGAATGCGCTTCATACGGCTTGTCCGGTTGTCCGTGTTACAGCCTATGGAGCCAGTGCGTATCTGCACTACTACGGGTTGAGGCTCCCCACGGAAGAGGAATGGCTTTTTGTCGCCCGGGAACAGGCGGCAACGAGTCAAAGGTCGGCGGCACACCCTCCCCCGTCCGGTGGTGAAATGCGGCGGATGGGGGATGAAATGATGGGTCGTACCGCCCCCACCCAAGCCCCTCCCCTTTCCGACCCGGAGTTGACCTTTCCCGTCAATACCCCGGTGACCGTGTTCAAGCCGAACCGCTTTGGTATTCGCGCCGTCAACAAGAACATTGCGGAATGGACCGTTCGTACCGGCCGGGATGAGGGGCAGGAATACATGGTCATGGGGCGGCTGTCTCACGCGCTGGAAGACGGCGATGAAACCCCTTCGGGGATCAAGCGCAACCCCTGGGAAGCCTTCGAAGAGGTCGGCTTCCGGTGTGTTGTGAGCGCTGACGCGTTGTGACCGCTTACGGCTTCCGGACGTGTGAAGGGGAAATCAGTCTTTCTGCTTCAAGAGATCCTTGATCGTCCGGAGGAATTCCTCGAGGACTCCTTCGCTCCCGGTCAGGATTGCATGGACCCTCGCAAGCTCCAGTCGCCAGTAGATGTGGGCAAGGATGTTTCGAAAACCAGCCAGATCCGCGAGGTCGGCCGCCAGCGATTCCTCAATGAGCCCGTGATCGCGAAGAATCTCAAAGGTCTCTCTGTAGGAGGCCGGCTTTCTCAATCGATATTCCGCCACAAGATGGGCTCCCGTGTCGATGGCCGACTGGATGGCAACGAACATGGCATACAGAACCATGTTCCTCTTGTCTCTGTCCTGGCGAAGGGCCTCCAGAGAGATACTCTTGTAACGTTTCCAGTCTTCGAGCGCCGCCTCGAGTTCCCTCAGGTGATCGAAGATTCCCTGTTTGTCTACCATCGCAGGAATTCCTTATCCAGCCAGTCCGATGTTGTTTTGAAGTCGAGGTGGGCCTTGATCCGTTGCGCCTCGAATCGAACACGGATCTTTTCATCCCTGACCATGACCGGCAGGCCGTCCCGAATGACCGTGTACTGAAAGGAAACCGGCGCGCCGTTCAGGACCTTGACATCCACCTCGCGCCTCGGGGTGATGGCACTCTCCAGAGCGCGACCTATCGCCATGGAGTATTTGAATTCTTCCCGGGGAAGAAGCCCGCCGGCAAGCAGAACGGCGACATCGATGTCTTCGAAATGGCTTCCGAGCAGAAACGAACCGAAGACGTAGCCCAGCCGCACAGAGTCGAATGTTCGCAGCGTGTCTGCAATCGCCCGCAAGACGGCTTCTCTGTCAACGCTCATAGGTCACCTTGTCAATGGCAATTCGATCAAGCGGCTTCATGTCCTTCGATTCAAGTTTGTCCGGCACAAGAGCCTATGTGTGTCCGTCCATAAGTAAATCAAAGACCTAGAAAGCATCCTAAAGGCCGGGAAAGGGCGGGTCAAGCCGTTTTTGAGGTTCGTAAGAGGGGAATGAAGCGGCGGAAGGGGCCATTGCGCGTGGAGAGAAAGGGTTTTGCCGGAAATGGGTCTTGAAGGGGCCGTGTGGGGGTGGAAGCTGAAGACAACTGCCCGTAAATGATTCCCCGGCTCTGCCGCGGGATCATTTACGGATAATGACCACATGGTATTTACAGTCCCATCTTATGTGCGATAAGCTTGCCTAGCCGTGCATTGATTCTTCATCCTGCACTGCCCATCGGAGCTTTCCCGGAGGAAGAGCCTATTTTATTTCTCCCCGAATCTCTATAACCTCCCCGGGTCCACCGCCAGAGACGGTGGGTTTAGCATAAAACCAAAATGAGTATATGCTCTCCCCTTTCTACTTATGATTCCACCATATTTGAAATCTCGTTACAACAAGAGAAATGAGGCCTATACTGGCAATCACTATGCCCATGATGGCAAGCGGATCATTGCCCCGCACCAGGGCCATCAGGGTAAGGATGCCACCCAGGAAGAGTAGCGCATAGCAAGCAATCAGTTGCAGCTTGTACTTCTTGCTGGTTTCCTGGATGGTTCGCACAGGGCCTTCTTCTATTG
>WFRX01000071.1 GCA_015486285.1 bacterium | reverse complement strand
GATCTTGATCATGTTGCGCCGGCGGTTGCAGAAGGCGAACAGGTGTCCGGAAAAAGGGTCCAGGTCCATCCGGTCCTCGACCAGGATCGACAGTCCGTTGATGGCCTTGCGCATATCGGTGACACCGACGGCCAGATATATGCGGGTATGCGACGGCAGGAACATCACAGCTGCCCGAGGGTGCGAACGATTTTTTTGAGGGTGTCGGGATCAAATCCACGCTCTACCTCGATCCGGCACCTGCCAACTGCGATCTTTATGGCAGCCGTCCGGGGCATTGGAAATTGTTTGGGCAATTTGAGTTGGACAAAGGGAACTGGAGTCTGATCCCGGCGGACGAATTTCTTTCTCCAGTAGACCAGGCAGTGGACCTTTAAATTGTGCTGCCGGCAATACTGGGCCTGGGGCAGGCCGCTTGACCGCCAGGCTTCAACATGTTTTTCCCAGTACCGGCGCTTGTGTGCCAGCTGTTCCTGATAGCTGTTCTGCAGTGCCATGAAATGCCTCCTCTTAAATCGATTGATTTCGGGAGGTGATCATGCCACAGGCTGGGCCGGCTGTGAAGATGGGGTTAATTGAGCGCTTAGTGCGCCGGTCAAAACCGGCAAGGAGTAGAGGATGAAAGAGCCTTACGGTGAAGGATTAGCGACCCACACCGACCCCGAGTCATGCGCCTGTAGTCGCAAGGCTGCAGGTGAAGCGTTGACAGGGGCACGCACGGGGCAGCCATTGAGCGGCGAAATTTATTTGTCTGGGAGGCCGACGCTGTTAAGCGAAGCGGAAGGCAATACCGAGGGCGGCACTATACGCGAGTCGTCTGCGGCTCCTGCGCCGTCGAAGACCCTGAGCACGCGCGGAAACTCCTTGCACGGGAACCGGGAGGTCCCGCAAGTTTCTTCCCTGGATGGCAGGGATGGACGGTCCGGGAAGGTCAAAAGCCACAATCCGGGCATGTACGTTTGCGGGAAATCGGATGGCTGCATAGTACCAGAGAAGCCGTCGAACAAAGGCAGGGACAACCTGTCCGCGGAGGTGGTGGAGGAAAGGCGGCCAACCAAGGGGATCACGTTTTACAAGGCCACGCCCCGGACGCAGAGCCGGAAAGGTGTGTCGACCGGACTGAAACGTGTGCGAAAGGTAGCTCATGAGGATAGAAATGTACGATTCACCGCGCTGTTGCACCATGTGACACCGGACGCACTGAGGAACAGCTACTATGCACTGAAGCATAGGGCTGCACCCGGAATCGACGGTGTCACTTGGAAGGCGTACCGGAAAGACCTCACAAATAGGCTACAGGACTTGCATCAGAGAGTACACAGTGGCACTTATCGCGCGATGCCATCTCGCCGAGCCTATATCAGTAAGGCGGATGGGCGCAAGAGGCCACTAGGCATTGCGGCACTGGAGGACAAGATCGTGCAGCATGCCGTGGGGCAAGTCATGTCGGCTATATACGAGGAGGACTTTCTTGGTTTCTCGTACGGATTTAGGCCGGGGCGTGGCTGTCACGATGCCTTGGACGCCCTTTATGTGGCCCTAACCCGAAAGAAGGTGAATTGGGTGCTTGATGCGGATATCCAGGGATTTTTCGATGCCATCTCCCACGAATGGATGTTACGTTTTATTGAGCACCGGATTGCCGACAACCGGATACTCCGCTTGGTGCGCAAGTGGCTCCGAGCCGGTGTGTCAGAGGACGGCGAGTGGTCCAGGACAACAGTGGGCACACCCCAAGGAGCGGTCATTTCGCCGCTGCTGGGGAACGTTTACCTGCATTACGCATTGGACCTGTGGGTGAACCACTGGCGCCGTAAACAGGCCAGTGGAGATGTGATCATCGTGCGTTACGCCGATGACTTTGTCGTGGGATTCCAGCACCGTCATGACGCCGATCGGTTTCAGACGGCATTAAAACAGAGGCTAAGGAAGTTCGGCCTTGCGCTACAGCCCGCAAAGACGCGGTTGATCGAGTTCGGGCGGTTTGCCGCGGAAAACCGGCGGAAAAGAGGGCAGGGCAAGCCAGAGACCTTTGATTTCCTGGGCTTTACTCACATATGTACGGTTACCAGGATCAGCCGTAGGTTCCACGTGAGGCGTATAACGGTAAAGAAGCGACTGCGTGCCGCTCTTGCTAAAGTCAAAGCGGAGCTCCGCATACGTATGCACGATCCGATAGGTAAAGTTGGGGTGTGGTTGCGGACGGTAATCAATGGTTACGACCGTTATCATGCCATCTCGGGAAACTTTAAAACCTTGAATACGTTCCGAAATGAAATAACGCGGTATTGGCTGAAGGTGCTGCGGCGTCGAGGCCAGAAGCGGCGTATAAACTGGGAGCGTTTTCGGCCGATCGTGAAAGCCTGGATCCCTATGCCCAAAATCTTGCATCCCTATCCAAATCAGCGCTTTTACGCCAAACACCCGAGGTAGGAGCCCAGTGCGGTAATTCCGCTCGCTGGGATCTGTGCGGGGGGTCGCTCGAAAGAGCGATTCCTACCGCGACCGCTGAAGCGCTTCG
>WFRX01000070.1 GCA_015486285.1 bacterium | reverse complement strand
GGGCTGGAAGGGATAGTGAAAATGGCAGCTATAGGTAGGGATGGCACCGATGTTTTTGCATAGTTGTTGCAATTTCGCGATGTTTGGACCGTGTTCTTCCGCCATGTCTCGAGGAATATCCAGCCTCTCGGCAAGATCCGGATTCAAGCAAACCGGATTCGTTGTGCAGGGAACGCGAAGGGTTGCCCCGCCCGCCATCTGTTCGATTTGGCCGAGGACCACATCACCGGGCATTTCTCCGTTAATTTTCCAGGCGAACAAGTGGGCCCCGCGGATGTCGATCAGTTTCTCGGCGTCGTACGCCTCGCCGAGTTTCGTGAGAAGCACCATGGCGCTCGCGACTTGATCCCCGTATGTGCCGTCGAGCATCCTTCGCTCTTCTTGGGTCAGCTTCATCAAACCCTCCCCGCAGGTCCGGACCAGGAGCCTGTGGACCGAAAAGACAGAGGCCTTCCGCCGAAAGGTGCGACACTGTGTCTGGCTGCAAACAGAGTAGAGCGGCCTGCACGATGAGTCAAGATCATGCCGGGAGTTCGTCCTGTTCCCGGGCCTGGAGAATGCCTACGGGGTTTCCCGCCGGGCCGCGGCCAGGTCTCCGCGCACGAGCAGGATATAGAGGATGCAGATCGTGTAGAAGGGCGCGGCGACGATGAAACCGTAGATCACGTTCTGAGTGCGAGTCGTGTGATCTACGAAGGGAAAGGTGACGGCTGCCTCGATGATGTGGATGAGAAACAACAGGAGGAGAAAGTAGGCCATCCGCAGCTTTGCGCGAAGGACGGTTTCGAGAGAGCGTGGATTTGTTTTTTGTATCGGATGCGTCATTTGAATGGCTCCTGTAAAATCCGTTTGCTTGAGGGAGAAAGAGGGTGTTTCAGTGGATCCCCCGAAAGGTTTGGTTCGGGAATACGCTGTCAAAGGGCCCCCAGTTGTTTCCGAAAGCAAGTAGCACCAGGGTGGCCACGGTCATGCAGCAAAGGAAAAAGATCGGGAGATAGACGATCAGTCGGAAGTAGAACACCTTCGCGATCCGCCTTGGCTCCATGCCGGCCAGATCCATCGTGTTTGCCCGAAAGAGTCGCCTTTCGATGCCGGCGAGCCAGGCGAATCCCCCTTCCTGAACAACGGTGCGTTCGAAAACGGCGCCAAAGAAGAAGAGGAGAAAAAACCAGCCGATATAGTTTCCCACGGTGACGCCCCGGAAGTAAAAGCCCGGCGATGTCCATCGCCACCACTCGTTCACCACCGATATGGGGTCGAGGAGCATGTCGAAGCTGACGAGCATGAAGCCGGCAAAGGCCGCCTTGATCCAGATGCTCGTCCTTTCGCCCAAAACCCGGATCGATATAACGAGAGCCGGGAGGCTTAACAAGAACCAGCCGATGCAGATCGCCAGGGGTACGAAGAGAACCCAGGCGACCCATCCGGCATATCCGTTGATGATCTTTCCCCCGAAGCGATAGTAGTCGGCGTATGCGAAGTAATCGTATCCGCCCAGGATGACCATGGCATTTTCGATGATGCCTGTCCAGAGAATGGAGCCCCACAAGAATGTGCTCGTCCGCTCTCGTCCCAGTACGATCCGGCCTTCCCGCAGCATCAACAGGAAAAAACCATACAAGACCAATTCCAGAACCCAGGACTCCAGTTTCATGACTTCTCTCCCCGCTTATCCGAACATTTCGTCGCTTGCCGAGTTGTTCATGGCTTGCTGCTCCTGCAGGGTCCATTCGCAGCCCTTCTGACAGGCGGCTATGGTCCGGACCCCGCAGAAACTGCCGCCGAAAGCTATTTTCGCTACTACCGGGCCGCCGCATTTCGGGCAAACGAGCCGGGTCGGCGTGGATTGGGGTGTAGCCTCTGTTCCTTTCGGGCGCATGTTGCATCTCCTTTCAGGCCAGCCAGGCCCCGACGACCGCTACGAGAAGCCCGGCCAGTAGGATTCGCAGCGCCCATCGCCTTTTCAACGGGTCATTGCCCCGCAGTCGGGTGAGGAAGCGGACCATGGGTGTGCCCGACATCTCTCCGCCGCCCATCATGGTGGCGGACATGTACATCTTCCCGAGGTCTTCCTGTTTCATGCGGTAAAGGAGAGCACCGGCCAGGATCGCAATGAAGCCTAGGAACATCAAGAAGGTTCCAATCAGTTGGCTGAGCAGGCTCATAAGACATATTCCTTGTCCAGGGGTTTTGCCTCGGCGAGCCCGACCTGCTTCAGAAGCCTTGGTGGAGCCTCTCGAGGCGCATCTTTCTTGTAAAGATATTGCACGCAGGGTGTCGAGGGATCGGACATGGCATCCCCGTCGACAATAAAGGGCCATGGTTTTCCATCGAACTGATCGCGGTTGGTTGCCGCGCAGTGGATGCAGTAGATCGGGAAGGGGGCGCGCCCGAAGGTAATGTCGTGCGCCTGGCGGGCTTCACGGAGCATCCCCGCCCCGTACCGGAAACGTCCGGGTATGAGCACCTCGCCGCGGGCCAGCCGGCCTCCGCTTCCGCACGGGTCGAGGACAAAGACGAAACGATCCTCTTCTTCCCGGACGCGGAAGGTTGCCTGATGGTAATACCACAGCCGGACCATATTTCGGAAAAGGCTCTTGATGTCCATCATGCTCTGCATGCGGTATGTGGAATCGAACATTGCCACATAGGTCTCCCGGACAAGTTCGGAGAGATAGGGCATCCCTTTTTCCTCGTAGATCAAAGAGAAGAGGGCCGTAACCCAAAGATTGAGCAGATCGTGAAGGGGTCTCCATTCCTCATGCTGGTTCAGCAGGAGACCATGAAGATCGTAACGGTTGTTGTCCAGTCGTTTCAACGCCTGATGACAGCGTGGTGTAATGAGCCGGCGAGTTTCCTCTGCACTGAAGAGCCGTTCCCCCCTTGTCTCTGTCTTGGTAAAGCGCACACGGCAGAAGCCGGTGCGATGTCCCTCCGGCGTGGAACGCCAGAAGTGCTTTCCGGCCTGCTCGTTCAAGGCATCCTGGAGGTGCTGACAAATACGGCAGAAGATCGGCTTGCCATTACGCATGCGCGGGTAGCGAGGCGGTGAGGCATCGTACAGGCTCCCCAGCAGAAGCCTTCCGCCGGATCCGCATGGTGAAAGGGAGAATTCGACCTCCCTATCCGTTTCGCCGATCGGGTGGATGTTGCCCATTTGATGACACCACAGGGTCATGACGGCCTCGATAGTGCTCTTTTCCGCCCCTTTTCCAAGGTCCTCTGCAAAAGGGGCCATCAGAAACCGGGCGATTTGTCCGGATGCATGTTCAAAGTAAGGCTCGCCGCAATCGCGCAGAATCTTACCCGCCATGGATGTGATCCAGACGAGGTAGCCGAAATACAGTTCGAAGTGGCCCACCGACATCCTTCCGAGGAGGAAACGCAGCCGATCCAGGTTGTGTTGCTCGAGGGCCTCAAGGGCCGTCGCTGACAGGGACCGGCTTTCCGAATCGAGTTCCTCGGGGGTGTAGATCATCATGAGCAGGCCCTCTCGGAGTGGTTGTTTTTGAGTAGTTCGATGAGGCTGCGCACCGAATTGGTAGCGCGATACGCCCTATAGATGAGCAATAATGCTTTCGTTTCGGTTGACCATAGTGCTTTCCTTGTCTATACTATGCTAGAGGTTGAACCCTTGACACGGGAGACAGGAAGCGATGAAGAGTCTGAAGAACAAGATCGCGGTTGTTACCGGAGCTGCAAGCGGCATCGGGCAGGCAACGGCCCTGGAATTTGCCGGAAAGGGCGCGGATCTCGTCGTTACGGACATCAACGAGGCGGGGCTTGCCGACACGGTTTCGGCCATTGAGGCAAAGGGCGGAAAAGCAGTGGGCTTGCGCGTGGATGTCTCGAAAGCGGAACAAGTGGAGGGGATGGTCGACAAGGCTGTTGAAACCTTCGGGCGGATCGACATCATGATGAACAACGCGGGGGTCGGCCTGAGCGGGGAGATGCGCCATCTGAGCCTGAAAGACTGGGAGTGGATCGTGGGCATCAACCTCTGGGGGCCGATTTACGGTATCCATTTTGCCCTGCCGCATATGTTGAAACAGAGGAGCGGACACATCGTCAACGTGGCGTCTTCCGCCGGGCTGATCGCCAGCCCTGGCATGTCCGCATACTCTACGACCAAATTCGGTATCGTGGGGCTGTCGGAGGTTCTCAAGAATGAACTTTCCCGCTTCGGCATCGGCGTGACGGTCGTATGCCCGGGCTTCGTCCGAACGAACATCTTCGATGCGACCGAGACGAGGGGATTCACAGAGGAGGCAGAGGCGAGGGATCTTCCCTCGTGGCTCGGTATCTCCAAGGAGTCCTGTGCGAAGGATATCGTGAAGGCGGTCCAGAAGAACAAGTTCCTGATCATTCCGGGGCCGGAGATGAAGGTCGTTTACAGCTTCAAGCGGTTCGCGCCGTTTCTGTACCATGGGTTCAACAAGCTGATGGGAAAGCAGATCGAGAAGTGGAGCGTCGATTGACGCGAAACGGATATTATCTGCCATCCTGCAGGAATCTTCACCCCGTGTTTGGCCGCCGCACCGAAGGCGGCAGATGGAACTTTTTGCGCGGCCTCATAAGGCCTGGTAGACCAGTTCCATGATGTCCCGCACCTCCATGCCGAAACGATCGTGGGTGCGTTTTGCGTTCTCTCCCAGATTCTGTTCGCAGAAGGGACAGGCCGTGACCAGCGTGCGGGCCCCCGTGCTGTATGCCTCTTCGAGGCGTGCCTCCGCCGCAAAGCCGGCGATTTCCTCGGGATAGGCGGTCCTGCACCCTCCTCCCGCCCCGCAGCACCAGCTGTATTCGCGAATCCGCTGCATCTCCGTGAACTTGACTCCGGGCAAGGCGTTCAGGATGTTCCGGGGAGCATCATAGACGCCGCAGTACCTGCCCACATGGCAGGGGTCGTGATAGGTGACCTCCAGGTCGAGGCTCTTCGTGAACGTGAGCCTTCCCTCCTGGATGAGATCGTCCATGAACTCCACCATGTGTTTCACCTCTGCATTCAGGTCGTCTTTGTACTCATGGGTGAGGGTGCTGAAGCATCCCGCGCATGCGGTGACGATGACCTTGGCGGTGGTGCTGTTCAGGGACTCCAGGTTCTTTGCGCGGATCTTGCGGAAGTTATCCATGTCGCCCACGCGCATAACGGTCGAGCCACAGCAGATCTCCTTCTTGCCCAGGATGCCGAAATCCACATCGGCGGCATTGAGAACCTCCGTCACCCAGCCGGCGACGGGCTGGATATAGGGGTCGTAAGAGGCCGTGCAACCGGGGTAATAGAGTACCTCCACCTCTTCCTTCGAGGCGTCCTTCACCTTCCTCTTCTTGGCCCATTTCTGGCGGGCCGCCCGGGGCTGCATCCAGGGATTGTCGTAGTTCATGATGCTCTTTACGAGGGGCTGATGCTCCGGCAGGGGCCCGAGGCCCTGTTCGACAAGCCAGCGCCGCAGGGCGATGGAGGCATTCGCCGGCTCGAGGTGCTTGGTCGGGTTGCAGTTGGTTTGACAGGCGCCGCACTGGGGGCAGGTGTAAACGATCTGCTGGATCCGCTTGGCGACTTCCGGGTCGGTAATGTCCAATTCCGGGGGATCGCAGGTCAGGGCGCGGATCAGCTCCTGCGTGCCGATTCCGTAAAAGGAATCGAACCGGTAGCGTGTCCCCCGGGGGCAGTTGTCCGAGTATTTGTGGGTCTGCTGTTCCTCCGGGTGGCTCATTCTGCAGAATCCGCACTTCCAGCACTTCCACGCCTCATTCCTGTATTCCATCAAGGGCCTGATATTCTGCGCAACCTTAGCATCCTTGGCCATCTCCATCCTCCTTTTTCTCTAACGCTGCTGTCTTCTAACCTAACTAAGCACCTAAGTTTTCTGTTTGCATCGATGTCTTCTGCTGGGGCGTACAGGAGTTCCTTCCCTTTCGCCTTGACCCTTTCGCCTTTCGCCTTCTTCACACATAGTCGTCGGTCGCGGGAAGCACGTCCGGGTGCATCAGGTTGGCCGGGTCAAAGGCCTTTCGCACCTGCTTGAGCAGGTCGTAATAGACCCCGAGCCTGGGCATCAACAACTCGCCGAAGCCGAACATGTTTCGAATCGGAATGCACCCGTACTCGAACATGAGTTCGGTGGTCTTTCGGATCATCACGCCGGCCCGCTTGACCGACTCGGGATTGCCCTGATCCCACCAGTAGTCGAACTCCACCGTGCCCAGACGGCAATAGGGAAGGGGCCCCTGCATGTCGGTTCCCGTGAGGGAGGCCTCCATGGAGACCTTTACGTCCGAGCTCTTCCAGTATTTCTTGATGAGCTTCTTGTATTCCTGGTTGATCTTCGGGATATCCTCGACCTGGATGTAGCCTGCCTGCCACTGGAAGGCGCCGCGATAGGCGCCGACCGTGTTCCCATCAACGCCCACGCTTGCCTTCATGGGAAGGGTCGTAATCATTTCCGCCATTTCAGGAGGAAGGATGTTTCGGTCGAACTCGAGGAGATCGATGCGGGCGAAGATCTCGCGAACGAGTTCCAGACGCACATTCAAGTCTTCTTCATCAAACCCGGTGACGAGTATCATCAGGGGATGTGACGGCGTCATGAACAGGTAGTCCTGGGGTTTTCCGCCGAACAATCCGGCTATCGACACGCAACTGACGCCGGGATGGCTCTTGTAGATAAACTCGATCAGATTGTCCCTGGAGAGGGCGTAGATCGCCTCGCACGCCTTCTCGCATCCCAGGGGATCGGGGTCGAAGATCGCGGCCTGCACCATCTCCTCACAGTGCATGTCCGGGAAGAGCTTGACCGTGATCTGCGTGCAGATTCCCATGGCCCCGTCCGCATTGAAGAACATACCGGAGATGTCCGGCCCCGGGCCCCAGTTGAGCCCCAGGTTGCCCACCTCAGGCACGGATGCGGGCCCGGTGCGAAGAATTTCCCCGTTGGGCAGCACCCAGGTCATGTTGACGGTCAGGTCCATCCCGAAGCCGTACTTCACAGCGTTGCCCGGTCCTCCCCGGGAGACGTAATTGCTCAGAAGGGATATGCTGGCAAGGGTCAGAGGCAGGCTCGGCTTGAGCTTGAGGCCCTTGAAGGTGGTTACCTTCTGGCACTCTTGATACAGGTTGCGCATGCGGACGCCCGGCTCAAAGGTGGCGGTCAGGGTTTCCTCATCGATCTCGAGAAGCCGGTCCAACCGCTTGAGGTCCACCAGGATCCCGCCCTTCCTCGGGATGGCCAGCCCGCCGTGGTTGAAGCCTGTGGACAGGGGCACGACGGGGATCTTGTGCCGGTAGGCGATGCGCATTACCTTCTGCACCTCCTCGGTGCTCTGCGGCAGGACCACGAGGTTGGGACGTTCTCCCGCGTAGATCGTGAAATCCCTTCCATAGGCGGCGAGATCGGCCGGGTTCGAGGTCACCCATTCCCTGCCGAGGGCCTCGACAAGCTTTTCCTCCACCGTACGGATGTTGTCCGACTCGATTCCGGTGTCCTCGTCGGTTTCAATTTCGACGGTAGGTGGATCGTATCGCGGATCCTCCATGGAGACATACCGGCCCGGATTGAGGATGCCTTTGGGGTCGACGATGTCCTTGATCGTGCGCAGGTGTCCGCGGAGATTCGGGACGCGGCCGATCACCTCATCGGCCAGCTTTCCTTCCGGACGATCGTAGAAGGCGCCGCGCGCGGCGAGCTTGCTCGCAAGGTCTTCCGCGAGCCCCTTGTGTTCCCCCGCCTCGGCGAAGATATCGTACTGGGAATAGAGGCAACGGCCTCGATTCACGGAGAGGAGACACTGGCCGATTTCTTCAGAGGAGAATCCGGCCTCGGTGATGTGTGCCTGTGCAATATCGTCCAATTCTTTGATTTTGCGGCAGTCCGCATAGAAGCCCGTGTGCAGCGGGGAGGCCTGGTACCAGACCTCATCGAGCAGCTCGGTGATCCGCTCTCGAAGGCTCTCGACGGGCCGGGCTCCCATTTCGCTCATGATCTCGAGGACCCTCTTTTTCTGGTAGGCCACGAGCTTTTCGAGTCCGTCGAATCCCACGATGAGCGTCCATGGGGGCAGGCCGGCGACGTCGTCCTGGAGCAAGGACGCGAGAAAACGGCGATTGGCCGCCAGGTATTCCCACCCCAGCTCGGTTCGCGGGGCGTTGCGTAACGCCGTGACCACGTCCTCCAAGCGGTCGAAACCGAACAGCAGGGCATCGCGGCATTCGGTCTTCGGATACAGCCAGATCGTGCCGCGGGTGACGACCCCGAAGATGTCGTCCGAGGCAACGTTCCAACGGCCCAGGTTGGGCCCTCCCTCGTTCGGACAATCCACCCTTTCGTTCAGTGAGTGGCTGCCCGTGGGGAAAAGGGAGCCGTCCGGGTGCACGACCCGGAGGTTGTAAAGATGCACTTCCGGGTAGAGGGTGGCCTTCTTCAGCGGGGCCCTGCTCAGGAAATTACAGAGTACCGAATCGGATGTGGCTGCGAGGGGCGTGGCTATCTTCAGATCCAGGGCATCCAGCTCTTTTTTCAGGGCGTCGAAGGTGAGGCCGCGCTGCACGTTGGCCAGCAGGTTGCGTCCGTCCAGCTTCTCGATGGCCGTCATCCGGCAGAAATCCAGGATGATGCCCTGTCCGTCGACGTCGGCGGGTTGAAGATGTCTCGTGTACAGGGTGTACACCGGGAGGTCGAGATCGTTTGCAAGCGCGACGACTTCCTGCACCTCTTCGTGGGTGGCCGGCTGAACGGCCAGGAGTTCAGCGGCGTCCACGGGTTCGGCAAAATATGCGGCAATCTCATCCGGCTTGCCCATCACGTGCCGGTCGCCGACGATGCCGGCAAGTTGTGTTTCGAGGGGTTCGTCCGCAGGTCTCTTGAGCGGTTCGTTATGCGACGTTTGGGCTTCCATGCGTTGTCTCCTCGTTTTCAATGGGGTGCGGAGCGGGGCCTGATCGATGATCCCGGGGCCCCCTGATCCCGGCTATTCCTGCTCGTAGGTCTTTTCAATGAATTTCGTCTTGTGGGTTGCTCTCTCCAGGGTCATGGGGGGAACCCACGTGATCTTGGGCCGGACCTTCAGCTTGGTGTGCATTTCACCCTCGATCTCTTTGGTCAGTGCCTCGAGATCTTCTTCCTTGACGCCCTCTCCGTACTCCACCTTCAGCTTGAGGGGCGGCGCCACCCGTGGCGGCGGGGCGTCGAGAACGATGCGGAATTCTCCGGTGACCCGCGGCACGAACCCGGTGATTACGCCGTCCACCGCGGCCGGGTAGACGATGACCCCCTTGACCTTGAGCATGTCGTCGGTGCGGCCCCTCATCTTGAGCCGCCAGCCCGGTTCTCCGCATTTGCAGGGCGAGAGGAAGATCTGGGCCACATCACCGGATGAGAAACGGCCAGGCGGCATGGAGTAGCCTTGAAGGGGGCTCATCACCAGCTCGCCCGCGGCCTGGTCTTCCCACGGGATCAGCTCTTTGGTTTCCGGGTCGACCAGTTCGAACAGGAACATGTCATCGGTCAGGTGATGCATGCCTGCGTACTCCTCTTCGGCGCAGGAGTGGAGTGTGAGGCCGCCGATCAGCCCCATGCCGTCGTAGAGTTTGGCCCGGAATCCTTCCTCGATCTTGCGCCGAACCTCAGGGATGCCCGCGCCCGGCTCGGCGCCGCAAAAGACCTGCTTGAAGCCGATGGCGCGGATACGATCCAGGGCCGTGTCCACCATGTATTCGGCCAGGGAAGGGGTGCACCAGATGCAGTTGGCGGCAAAGCGTTCGCTGAACTTGAGAATGCGTTCCGTTCCGCCCTCGGCCCCTACAGGGATACAGGCGACACCGAGGCGGGTCAGGCTCTCCACCAAGGGGACCCCGGCGCCGAACATGCTCAGGCCGAAGCCCTGGATCGTCCGCATCTTGCGGATCGCCTCCCGGTCGCCCCGGGTGACCATAAAGAGGCCCCGTGAGGTCCCCCGAGGCATGATTTCAAGGTCCTCGGCGGTAAAGAAATACGGGGTCGGCTCGCCGGTTGTGCCTGAAGTGGCGCACATCAATACATAGTCGTCCGGGTCGATCCCGAGCATGGTCGATATCATCTGTACGATGTAACCGGGCTCCTTAACGCCTTCCGAGGCCATGGAGCCGCGCATCGTCTCCTGCCCCATCAGGGGAAAGGCCTGACGAAAGACTTCAAGGGTCATCTGTTCGGGCGCAACTCCCTGGGAGTCGATGAACATCTTGATCATCGGACTTTGGTTGTAGAACCTGGTCAGGTGCTTACGCAGCTTGTGGATCTGGATCTCCTTGACCTCGGGCGTGTTCTGCATGCGGTAGAGCTTTTCGTCGAAATAGTCGTCAAACGCCATGATCGGTTCTCTCCCTCAGGATTTCACAATGGTGATGCTCATGGCCCCCGGCTCGTTACCGGGTCCGAAGCCGCCGCCGTTGTGGGTGAGCCCCACCTTCGCATCGGGCACCTGCCGCTTTCCGCAGACGCCCTGGAGCTGCCACACGACCTCGACCAACTGCGCCACGCCCGTCGCCCCGATGGGATGCCCCTTGCAGAGAAGCCCGCCGGAAGGGTTCACCACGACCTTGCCGCCGTAATCCGAAAGCCCTTCGTCGATGAACCGTCCGCCTTCTCCTTTGGGACAGAGGCCCAGATCCTCGTACGCTACGAGTTCGTGTATGCTGAAGCAGTCATGAAGTTCGATGACGTCGATATCCTCGGGCCCGACGCCGGCCGTTTCGTAGCACTCCTTCGCCGCGCGCGCACATGCCTCGATCTGCACCGGACCCTCGACGGATGCCTTGTACTTTCCCGAGGTGAGTACGGACCCGGCCACGAAGATCGGCTTGGTGGTATGTTTCTTTGCGTTCTCAGCCGTGGTCAGGACGACCGCAGCGGCCCCGTCCCCGATTGGGCAGCACTGCAGGAGGGTGAGCGGATCGCAGACCATGCGGGATTCCAGGATCTCTTCCAGGGTGAATTCCTTCTGGTACTGGGCATAGGGGTTGTGGACGGAGTGGGCGTGGTTCTTGACCGCGATCTTGGCGAACTGTTCCTCCGTGGTTCCGTATTCCGCCATGTGATGGCTTCCAAGCAGCGCAAAGACGCCGGGCATGAGCATTCCGTTGTCCGCTTCCACGTTGGCGCCGTGGGGCAGGACGAGGGGGCCGGCGGACATCACGCCGGAAGCGATATGGCTGGTCATGTTCTCCACGCCCACGGCGATCACGTAATCATGCACGTCATTCGCCACGCTGAGGAAAGCCTGGCGAAAGGCGGCCGAGGAACTCGCACAGGCGTTCTCGTGGTTGAAGGCCGGGATGCCGGTGATGCCCATCTCACCGTTCACCCGCTGTCCGATATTGGGGGGGTTGCCTATGTTGCCGCAGAAGGTGGCTTGCATCTGGGTCGGTTTCATCCCGGCCTGTTCCAGCGCCATGAGGGCCGCATCCCCCCCCATCTTGGCGGCTGGATAGTCTGGAACCTTCCCGAATTTGACCATTCCGGCTCCGATGATGGCTACTTCTCTCATTCGCTTTGCCCTCCTTCTCCAAGGGATACCTTGCTCGGGTCTTTGGGACGGAAACAGTAGGACACCACTTTCTGACCGTTCATCAGCTGTTTGATGATCTTCGGGACCATGGTCAGTTCCATGCCGATTGCCACGTCCTCGGGCTTGATGTCCGTCAGTTGTGCGACCAGCACGAGGGTCGGGTCGTCCTCCATGCGCACCTTGGCAAGGATGTAGTTGGGGTTGAAGCCCGGCATGACCTGGCGTGCAATGGTGTAGGACAGCAAGGTGGCGTCATTGTTCAGAACCTTCTCCACGGTTTCCTTGTCGCTCTCGCATTTGAGACAGTGCCGGAAGGGCGGGAACGAAATGTCTCCGCAATCCACGCACTGGCGTGCCAGCAAGTGAAGGGTTCCGTTCCTCCCGGCGCTGGTGAAGATGTTCGGCCTGAGCGTGATCTCGTCTGGCTCCAGGATGAGTTCGCCGTTTTCAATCTTCATGCTTCGACCTCCCCGTTCGAGAATGACAGATCGCTGGCGGGCATACCGGAAGGGAATTCCTCAGGGCGCGAGCCCCTTTCTGCCCCGCTAAAGTTGAATGTATCACCTAATTCTTTCAGGGTGAAAATGAATTGTCAACAAATTTCTTCATTTTCTCGGAAGTGATTAATAACTATAATAATAATAGTAAGTTATAGCATTTTCAGCCCCCCAGTTTTTCCTTGACAAAGGAGAGAAAAGCGATTAATGTTGAATAACCATTCAAATTGAAGGTGAATGTTATGGCGAGAAAAAAGCAGAATTCGAAAAGGCAGAACATCCAGAATACAGGCACGAGAATCCTCGAGGCCGCGGAGAGAGTTTTCGCCGAAAAAGGCCTGAGGGGCGCCAGGGTGAACGAGATCGCGGCACTCGCCCGGGCAACCCCATCCCTGATCCATTACCATTACGGCGACAAGGAGACCCTCTACAAGACGGTCATCGAGAATTTTTATTTGAGCGTGGAACGCCGCCTGTTCCCGATCCTGATGAGGGAAACGGATGCGCGCACGAAGCTGAACCAGCTGATCGTCACCGGTATCGAACTGATGGCTGAGAAGGACCACATGGCGAGGATTCTCCTGCGGGAGTCCCTGGACAACGGGAAGTATGTGAACGAAGTCCTTTCCAAGCCTTACCTCCGCGAGATGTTCGAGGTGACGGAGCAGATGGTCTTCTCGAAAATGGAACGGGAGGGCGACGGCGAGAGCGACGCCATGCATCTTACCTGCAACCTTTTCGGCGTAGTTACCATGTTCTTCATTACGGCCTCGACCATCAAGGAATTCTGGAATCGGGATGTTTTTTCCAAGCGGATGATCGAGGAGCGCAAAGAAAAGGTGATTGATTTCGTGTTTCACGGAATCGATCACCGGTTCAAGGGCGAAAACCGGGGGAAGGAATCGAGATCCGGGATCCGGGGGCCCGGCTCAGGCCCTGTTCCCCAGCCACCCGGACCCGACGAGTTGCACACGACCCATGTGAGGAGGGGCAAGGATGGCTGATAAAGTTCATATCCTGGGGGCCGGGTTGTCCGGGATGGTGGCGGCGATCAACCTGGCTCGTCGCGGACGAGAGGTGCTGGTGGTCGATGGCGGCAAAGGACTGGGGGGCATAGGAGGGCTTCATCCCTCGGTGCACAGCACGCCGGTTGACCCGGCCTGGATGAGCGCGCAGGTCGGGGTCGATGTGACCTCGGCCTTTCACCCGTTGAAGGATTTTCTGGCCGGTGTGGGCGATCGGTTGTACAGGCTGGATCCCGGCCCTGTACACGCCGTGGAGAGGGGGTCGCGAAAGGGTTCGATCGATTACCTGCTTTACGAGCAGGCACGCGAAGCGGGTGTGCAGTTTCAGTTCGGGACCTACCTGAAGGATCTTCGGGAGATCCCGAAAGGTTCGATTATCGCCACCGGTCTTCAACCCGAGATGTATGACTATCTTGACATCCCATGCCAGATAACTCGTGGCTATGCTTCGGTCGGGAAGAGCGACCGTCAGCCCTGGTGCGGCAGTATCTTTTCAACCTACACGGATGACTATTTTTACACCAATTGCGCCAATAAGCTTTCGTACAGCCTCCTGTTCGGCAGAAAGAAGGTGTCCCTTCATGCCCTGGAGGCCTGCAAGAAGGACGTGAAAGAAAAGTTCGAGATGGAACTGGACAAGTGGGAGTTCTTTACCGGACGGGTGCCGACCGGATCGGCAAGAAACCCGAGGTTGTTTCACGACGGATATATCCTGGCCGGCACCCTGTCCGGGGCGATGGATCCGGGCGCGCTCTTCGGCATCCATGGGGCGATTCTGTCCGGCAAGGTCGCCGCCGACGCTGTGGAGGATTTCGACGGAGCGGTGAAGGAATTCAAGCGTCTCACCCGATTCTACAGGTTGGCGTACTACATGAGGACGATCTTCAGCCGCATGCCGAGAGGCTTGGACATGTTCGAGTTCAACCGGAAACATCGCGTGCTGTCCTATCCGATGATGGCGCTTGCCTCCCTGTCGATTCCCGGGTATCGTAAAGGGCTGTGGAGCCGCGAGATCATGAAAGGCGCGGAGAGGATCCGGTGAGCGGGGCGCAAGGGCCCTGCCCGTGTTGAACGTTTTTTGCTGAGGGGATCGCAGGTGGGCAAGAGGGGCTTGAAGTGGATAGGGGCCCTGCTGTGTGTCGCCGTTGTGGCGGGGGTCGGGTGGATGCTTCTGCGTGAGCAGATCATGGAGCGGCTTCTTCCTTACGGCATCAAGAAAGCGGTCCGGAGAATCGACGCCGCGGAGACTCTGCTCGACCCGGTGACGTATCCGGGTATCCGGGTGATCCTGGCAGGGACGGGCACGCCCCTTGCGGACGCCGATCGATCGCATCCCTGCACGGCGGTGATCGCCAACGGCGAATTCCTGGTCTTCGATGACGGAGGAGGGGGCCTGCGCCAGCTTCAGATCCATGGATACCCCACCCATCGAATTACCCGGGTTTTCCTGACGCACATGCATTCGGACCATATGGGCGGCATGGGCGCCCTGTGCGACTATTCCTGGATCTACGGCCGGAAAAAGCAGATTCACATTTACGGTCCGAACGCCAGCAACCTTCTGACCCACTCGTTGTATCCTCCTACATCCGACGAATACGTACACGGCACCAAAACGACGGGTGGGGTCCCTGATACCAGGCGGATCAATGAACTGACCGAGGACGACCTGGTCCCCGGAGCCGGCTACATACCCGGCGTGAAGTATATGGTGGATGGGCTTGCCAAGGCCTTTCGACCCGATATTATTATACGATCCAGCAATAAGCAGATGCCGGCCGGATTTTACGAGCCGACTCACGCCTTTTTTGTCGCCCATCCGATCCCGGACATGGACACGGCGGGCAAGGCGCCGGACTTCGGCTGGGGCGAGCTGAAAACGGTGTACACGAGCGATGACGGCAGGCTGGTTGTGAAGGCCTTTCTCGTGGATCATTACCCCTGCTTTCCCTCTTACGGCTATCGGGTCGAATGCGCGGGAAGGGCGGTGGTCATCAGCGGCGATACGGAAAGGCTTACGTATATGGCTACATGTGCGGCCAATGCGGACATCCTGGTCCACGAAGCGATGAATATGGAACTCGTCAATCAGATTACCCGGGTGTTGGACGAGGACCTCGGGCGGCACGTCTGGGCGGCCCATGCGCGGGGGGCGGCCAGCCACCACACCAATACCCTGGACGTCGCCCGGGCCGCAGAGGCGGCGGGGGCCAGGATGCTGGTCCTCACCCATGTCGGCCCGCCCACCCGGAACGACACCATGAGGAAGATATTCGTCAAGGGCATGGACGCCATCTACCACGGGCGAATCGTGCTGGGAGAGGACGGTATGGAGTTCTACCTCCGGCCGAATCAAAAACAGGGATAGGAGGCTGCCCAAGAAGTTCCATCTCAAGGCGTTCGGCTGTATCCCTCGTCATTCAGCGTACAGAAAGTACGTTTCATTCCGCGGGATTTGCCTCGCGCCGTCCATGGCGCTCGCCCTGTGGGCGCGACAGCCCCCTTTGAGGGGATGTCGCGCCCCATTCCGCTATCCTGCGGAATGGTCGCCCGGCTTGCATCTGGAACTTCCTGAACAGCCGCCAAGAGACACTTTTGCAACGGGCTCACAGGCCTCGAAGCGGAAGAATGGACATGCGCAGGGACATGCATAAGGGAAGGGATCAAGACAGGATACCCGTCGAAAGGCAGGCCGGGGTCAGGGTTGTACAGACGAACTGTTTCGAATGTCACTCGAAATGCGGGGTGCTGGCCTATGTGAAGGACGGGCGGCTGGTCAAGATCGCCGGAAACCCGAAGGACCCCCGGAGCCGCGGCGTGATGTGCCCCAAGGGGCAGGCGGCCGTCCAGATTCTATACTCGGAGGAGCGCCTCAACCATTGCCTGCGCCGAACCCGCCCGAAAGGGGACCCGGATCCGGGATGGGAACGCATTTCACACGATGAAGCGATGGAGACTATCTACAAAAGAATCACGGGTTACCGGGAGGCGTTCGGGGCGAGGTCCATCGCGGTGGGGCAGGGAACGGGCCGCGGCATGAATCAGTGGAATATCCGTCTGGGCAACACGATCGGCCAGAACCACCTCATCTCTCCCGGTTACGTCTGCATGGGGCCCATGCTGGCGGCTTCCCTCTGTACGCTTGGAAGCCTTCCCTTTCTGGATTCCGGTGATGTAGAGCATTCGGACTGCTATGTCGTGTGGGGCGCCAATCCCGTGTGGACGGAGGCAGGCGTTTCTTCCTACCGCTTCGCGAAATTCATGGAGCGGGGGGGGAAACTCATTGTGATTGACCCCTTGTTCCTGAATCCCCTGGCCTCCAAGGCGGATATCTGGCTCCCTATCCGCCCCGGCTCCGACGGCGCCATGGTGATGGCCTGGATCCACGTGATCCTGCAGGAAAGGCTTTACAACGAAGCGTTTCTCGTGCGGTGGACCAATGCGTGCCATCTGGTGGAAGTGGAAGGCGGCACCTGTCTGACAGAGAGGGCTGTCAACCCCACGGCGACTGACGATCCCTTCATGGTTTGGGACAAGCAAAGCAACAGCGTGCGCCCCGCTACGGCTCCCGGGATCGAGCCCGCCCTTTTCGGCAGCTACGAATCCGGCGGGATTGCGGTCAAGACGGCTATGCAACTACTGTTGGAGCAGGTTGCCGCGTTTACGCCGGAGCGGGTGGCGGATATCACCTGGGTGGATGCGAAGAAGATCCGGGAGGCCGCGGTCACTTACGCGCGGAGCAGCCCCGGGGCCTCCATCGACGCCATGCAGGGGATTGAAGAGACGCCGAACTGTCTGTACACCATCCGGGGTATCACGATCCTCATGATGCTGACGGGCAATATTGACGCCAAGGGAGGCAACCTGCTGTATCCCTTCTGGCGGGACATGGTGGACACGCGCCTCACGGGACCGGCCCCCCCGGGAAGCGGCGCCGACAAGCTCGGGCCTTATTTCGAGGCCCTCTACTTCGCGAGCCAGAACCGCGCCTTCTGGGAGGCGGTTCTGACGGGTGAGCCTTACCCGATCAAGATGCTCATCCAGGTGGGCGGGAATCCTCTTTCGTACAGCGAGAACCCCGGCCTTGCCCGGAAAGCCCTGGAGCAGCTCGAGTTTCTGGTGGTGCGCGACTACTTCATGTCCGCAACGGCGCAGCTGGCCGATATCGTCATGCCGGCCGCCCACTGGACCGAGCGGGACTACATCGCGGATGAGGTTTGCGGCCGTTGGTACTACGCCCAGCAGAAGGCGGTCGAACCGCTCTATGATCGGACATCGGACCTGACGTTCCTGCGGGAGCTTGGCCGCCGACTGGATCCCGAGCTGTGGCCTTGGCGGACGGATGAAGAGCTCCTTGACTACCAGCTAGAACCGCAAGGCATTACCTGGGAGGAGCTGAAGGCGAAATACTGTCACGAACTCCTGCCGGAGAGATATGAGAAGCATGCATCCGGGGATCCGGAATGGGGGATCCGGACGGCCTCCGGACGGTTCGAGCTCTTCTCGAACTTGATCAGGAGCCTGGGCCTGGAGCCCCTCCTCAAGTACGAAGAGCCCCCGGAGAGTCCCCTCAGCGCACCGGAACTCGCCGAGCAATACCCGCTCGTCCTGACCACCGGGGCCAGGGTTCCGTATTTCTACCATTCCACGTTTCACAACATCCCCTGGCTCCGGTCGATGCAGGTCGATCCCGAGTGTTTTCTGAATCCCCGTACGGCATCGGAGGCGGGGATCCGGCAAGGGGATTGGATCTGGATCGAGACGCCCCATGGAAGGGCCCGCGCCCGCGCCCGGCTGACCGAAGGTATTGATCCCCGGGTGGTGTCGGCCCAGCATGGCTGGGGAATGGGATGTCGCGATCTGACCATCGCGGACCTGCCGGACGAGGAGGTCAACATCAACCACTGCATCAGTGACACCCAATTCGGTCGTGAAACGTATACGCCGCCCATGCGGGGATTGCTGTGTCGTGTCTATCCCGCCCCGAGGGCCGCGAGCGGAGACAGGGAATGAGAGGGGAGCATAAGCGATACGGGATGGTGATGGACCTGGATCTCTGCGTGGGATGCAGGGGTTGCGAGGTGGCCTGCCGCCAGGAGAACGGATTGAAGCCGCACATTGGAGAACCCCTGCGGCTGAAGACGCAGCGAATTCCCTATTGGACGAAGGTGGAGACCGTCGGGCCCCGCGGAACCTTCCCGGACGTGGATATGTTCTATTTCCCGAAGCTCTGTAACCACTGTGAAGACGCCCCCTGTGTGACCGCATGTCCGACCGGGGCCATGACGCAGCGGGAAGACGGGATCGTCAGCCTTGACCGGAGGCGCTGCATCGCTTGCCTGCAATGCGTGGATGCCTGTCCCTTCCAGGCGATTTTCTACGACAAGGATGAGGATGCGGTGAGCAAGTGCCACCTGTGCGCGCACCGGGTCGACCACGGGCTGGAACCGGCATGTGTGTCCAGCTGCATGACCCGTTGCAGGGTCTTCGGTGACCTGAACGACCCCGACAGTGCGCCGAGCAGGCTGCTCAGGGAGAAAGAAGATGCGATCATGCCTCTTCCCGTTCCCTGGGGAAGCCCGGCCCAACCCCGGGTCTACTATGTCCGCAGCCGCCGCGGGAAAGGGTAAGATTTCCCGGTACTTCTTGGCGGCCTGCAGTTTCCCTCGGTTTCGCCAAGGCATACCGGGCGACGGCATCGTCCATAGCCATCTGCTATGCCGCGAAGCGAGTCCCCTCGAAGGAGAAGGTGATGGAAACCCTGATATGTTATTGCTTCGGCTATTCCGCCTCGGACATCGAAGAGGACGTCGTTAGAAACAGAAAATCTACAATCCTGCTCAGGATTCTGTCGGAAAAGAAAAGGGGTGGATGTCAGTGTGCCGCCAGAAACCCGACAGGCCGCTGATGCCTTCCCGATGTCCGCCGGTTGGCGGACGAAACCATGCAACGCAATGGGATCGAAGGGGAGCGTTCTTGACCATGGCCCACCGGGAAGGGGCTCCCCATGGGACCCGTCAGAACAGGGCCTCGATGGGGCTCGTGTCGTCGGACTCCACGGACTTGGCGATGCCGTAGACGCCGGGGAGAATGTTGGTAACAAAGAATTTGGCCGTCTGGACCTTGTTGAAGTAGTATTTCGCGTCCGGGTGCCGAGCCAGGATCTCTTTCTTCCCCGCCTCATCCTGTGCGCCGGCCTCCGCGTACAATTGCTGCAGCTTGTCGAATGCAACCATCGCCTGATGGAGAAGGAAATAGCTGCACGCTACATGGCCGAACATGAAGAGGTAGGGCGTAGCATACAGGAGTGCATTGCCCGGGGTTCCCCCCATGGCTCTCGCGCCCAGGTTCATCGTGGTCTGGGCCAGCGTATCCTTCGCCTCATCGAGCCACGCCACGTGCCTGCCGAGAGCAGGGTGATCGCGGTGTTTTGCCGCGAAATCGGTCAACAGTTCCACGAAGTTCATGAACAGCGCCCCTGAACGCATGGCGACCTTGCGCCCGAGCAGGTCCAGGGCCTGGATGCCGGTCGTGCCTTCGTAGATGGTCCCGATCTTCGCGTCCCGTACGAGCACGGAGACGCCGTATTCCTCGCAGTATCCGTAACCGCCGTGGACTTGCAGTGCATCGCATGTGGATTTGAAACCCATTTCCGTGGAATAGGCCTTACAGACAGGAGTCAAGAGTTCGACGAGGTTATTCAGCCGTTTCCGCTCCTCCTCGTCCCTCGTGTTGCGAACCCTGTCGAGCCAGAAAGCGCACGTGTAGACAAGGCATCGGGTGCCCTCCACGATCGCCTTCTGGTTCATAAGCATGCGGCGGATGTCGGGGTGCTCCACGATGGGGACCCGGGGAGCATTGGGGTCTTTCATGTCCTCGATGCGAACGCCCTGGATCCGCTCGCGCGCGTAATCCAGCGCGAGTTGGTATGCCGCGGCGGCCTGCGACATCCCCTGCAGGCCGACACCGAGGCGCGCGTGATTCATGAGCTTGAACATGACCTGGATTCCCTGGTTTTCCTCCCCGATGATCCAGGCCCGGCAGGGCCCGTCCTCCCCGTAAGACACCGAACAGGTGGCGGATGCATGCATGCCCATCTTTTCTTCCACGCCCGTGGCCTGGATGTGGTTGAAAGCGCCCAGGGTTCCGTCCGGGTTGACGAGGTACTTGGGGGCCGCGAAGAGGCTCAGGCCCTTCACGCCGGGAGGCGCTCCCTCCAGCCGTGCCAGGAGTACGTGGATGATGTTTTCGGTCAGATCGTGATCTCCGCCGGAGATGAAGATCTTGTTGCCCGTGAGCAGATAGGTGTCTCCGTCACGGCGGGCGGTGGTCTTGATGTCCCCCACCGCGCTGCCTGCCTGGGCCTCGGTGAGCACCATACATCCGCCCCACTGGCCGGCGAACATCTTTTCGCAAAAGGTTTCTCTCAGGTATTCGGAGCCTTCCGTCGCGATCAGGTTGGCCGATGCGCTGGTCAGGCCCTGGTACGCCCCGAACCCGGTGTTGGCGGCGGTCAAGATGTCTCCGACGGCCATGGAGATGCAGGCGGGGAGGCCCTGGCCGCCGTATTCCGGGGGGGCCGCCATGGCGCCCCAGCCCCCTTCGTTGAACGTATGAAAGGCCTCGCGGACCGCCTCGGGGACCACAACCTTGCCGTCGACAAACCTGGCCCCGTCCTTGTCGGTGATCGACAGGGTCGGAGCGATGACATTGACGGCGAGTTTTTCGGCCTCGCTCAGGATCATCTTGTAATCATCCGGACCGAAGTCCTTGAAGCGCTCGAAGTCCGACAGTGTTTCGACGCCGAGCATTTCAAACAGGTTGAAATGAATGTCCCTCATGTCCACTTTGTACGCCATGGCAGTCTCCTCTGCGCGGTTCCGAAGGGTTCCAGCATCGGCACGGGGCTTGTGCGTGCGTGTGCGCTTGATTCAGGCAACGCGGTCATGCATAGCATATACGACCTGTTTTGGCAATGACGAGGAAGCAGGGCGATTGAATTTCAGGAGGGATTGTGGTACGGATTGGCAGAATCTATTCGCAAGAACTCCCTTTCTTCTTTGTCTTCCTGTCCTGTGCCAGGACCTCGCTCAAGGGAGGCGTTGAGCGCTTTTGAAGGAGGTGCCGGTATCTGTGTGACTACGAACAAAACGGTGCGTATCGGCGGGGCGAGCGCGTTCATCTTCGACACATCGGTTTCCACCCCACAGCTGGTGGAAAAAGGCGATCTCGATTACCTGGTCTACGACTACCTCGCGGAAGTCACCATGTCGATTCTGACGTATGCGAAGGCCAGGAATCCGGAGAGGGGATATGCGACGAAGTTTGTGGAAGTGGACATGCGGGACAACCTCCGACAGATCGCATCCAGGGGGATCAAGGTGATCGCTAATGCGGGGGGCGTGAATTGCCGCGCCTGCCGTGACGCGCTTCTGGCGGTGGCCGGGGAAGAAGGCGTGGACATCAAGGTCGCTGTTGTCGAGGGGGATGACCTGACGGCTCGAAGCGGGGAATTCAAGAAGCGGGGGGTCAGGG
>WFRX01000069.1 GCA_015486285.1 bacterium | reverse complement strand
GTGATGATACAGGAGAAGGCGGCCAGCGCGAAGAGAGGGGTCTTCTCTACCAGGAGCCGCGGAAGCCCCGCGCCCCGCTTCTCGGGCCCCCTGCGCGGTATTTCCCCTGCCCCTGCCGGCCCCGCATCTTCCGCCGCACGCAGCCGTTCCAAAGGCCAGTAGTCCAGCAGGAGCAGTACGAAGGGCACGGTCACGAGCATCGGCTTTGCCGCGAGGCCCAGCGCCAGCGATCCGAAGACCAGGCCGTACCGGGCCCGGCACGGGCGGGCCGCATACCACGCATAGGCGTGCAGGGTGATCATGAAGAACAGGGCGCACAGGAGATCCTTCCGCTCCGCAACCCACGCTACCGATTCCACGTGCAGGGGGTGCAGGGCGAACAGGGCCGCTACGGCGGCGCTCCTCCAGACGGCTCCGGTCATGCGCCTCAGGGCGAGGTAGAGCAGCAGGCTGTTCAGGATGTGGAGAAGGACGTTTACGAGGTGATGGTATCCGGGGCGCAGGCCGAAGAGTTCGCAGTCCAGCATGTGCGAGAGCCAAGTCAAGGGGTGCCAGTTGCTGGCCCGGAGGCTGGTAAGGGCCCAGCCGACTCCCTCCCATGTCAGGCCCCGCAGCACATGGGGGTTTTCGTACACGTACTCATTGTCGTCATAGGGGATGAACGGATGCCGGAACGTCTGCGCGTACACGGCGGCCGTGCACAACACGAGCAGCAGGCATACGGCAAGATCGCGACGCATGGCCGGTGGACCCTTTCCGATGGGGGACCTCCTTTCCACGGGCCACTATACGGTGGGAGCGAAAACCTCGTCAATGTCGCCCCCCGCGACCGGGCGCGAGGCGGATGTGGGAGAGTAAAACAGACGCATCTTTTCGTAAAACATTATTTCTTATCGAAAAATTCCTTGACAGCCTTTCAGAAAAAGGTGTACAGTCGGACGAGATGGCAGGGACCAATAGAATATAGTACTATTGAAACTAACTTTTTTCACGCCTGGCTGCGCCGGGCATGCAGGGAGGAATCCAGGGCGGAAGGACGTTACCCGGAATCGAAACAACGGATCTCCATTTCCTCAAAATGGAGGAGGCGATCGCCCTTACGCATCGCCGTTGCCGGGAAGGCTGATTTCCCACGAACAAGCCACACTCAGCGTGAGCTGGGGTCGGAAAGCCACGGGTCTCTATTCGGAACGAGACGGCCGGGCTGCCGGGGAACGGGAGCCCGGCCGTGTTGCGTTTGCCATAGGGCGGGAACTCATGGCGATCTGAAAGGAGGTGATGCCGGCGCAGAATCGGTAGGAGCGATGTACCATCCCCTTTGAATCTCTTGACAGGAGGGAGAACCGATGAGAAAGGAACTTCTGGTGGTGCTTTGCGCGATGATGTTCGTCTTTTCGGGCGTGGTCGCGGTAAGCGCCGGGACGGTTGGTTGGACACTGATCGAGACCGCGAACATGGCAGGTCATTCCCCAGGGAGCGATAACCTCCTTGGCACGGCCCAGGACGGGACTGGCGACAATTGCAACTTCTCGGCGACGACGGATTGTGCGACGAACGGCAACCCGACTACGGGTACGTACAGCTTCTCAAAACTGAATTTTGTGCAGTCCAGTTCCTGCGCGCTGTCCAACGAGGGAAAGGCGGGCGAACTCTGTACGCAGAATTCGGACTGCGGCAGCCTCGGAGTCTGTGTGGACTGCAACACGGCCGGCGGCGGCGTGGCCTACGCATACTTCGCCAAGAATCCGAATGGCGGCTCGAAAGGCCTCGGCACCCTCACCTGGAGCGCCTGCGATGGGGGCTTCAAGTACTCTAACATCTCGATCGGTACGAGCGAGGTTCTCAGCCATGCCGGGGGCGGCTGCATGACCCTTACCCCGGGCTCGGGTACCGCGAACAGCGGATGCGGCGTGGGCGCCGTCAACTCTACTTTCGACCTGGACCTGTACACGAGCACAATCGGCACTTGCGGGTTCCCGGCGGGCACGATGCCCGGCCTGGCCCTTTCGGGTAGCATCATCGACGCGGGCACGGGCGCCACCGCCGCGGTGTGCGGGTACAGCACTTCGGAGATCGGCGGGATCATTTCGGATGCGGGCCTAGGGACCGGGCAGTACCTGATGATCATCTGCGGCAGCGGCCAGCTGCCGACCGGCCTCCAATCCGCCTGTCTGTCCGGTGCGAGCTACCAGGCCATCATGGTCGCCAAGACGTCCACGGACCTCGCTACCTCGTGCGCTGACGCATGCTCGAGCGGCGGCTGCATGGCAGGCACGGCCGAGGGCGTGGAATAAAGAGCTGTAAGAAGGATTCGGTACGAGAGAGCCGGTACCCGTCAGGGCGCCGGCTCTCTGCTTTTCGGGCACCTTTTTGTCACCCTTCGCCGATAGACATACAGGGCGCATGAGGCGATGATGATGGCGGCGCCCAGGACCTGGTTCTGGGAGAGGGCGAGCCCGCCGATTTCATAGAGGACCCTCAGGTCCCCCCGGAAGAACTCGATGATAAAGGCGAAGAGGGAATACAAGGCGGCCCCCAGAAGGGCGATCTCGCCGTCGAATCTCTTGGTCTTTCTCTTTGCCCACAGAACGAGGAAAACGGCCAGCGCGGCCGCGGCGAACATGGGCTGGGTCGGGTACAGGGGGACATGCTTCGGCGCCACGGCTGCCGGCTCCGTGAAGGTCAGGGCAAAGGGAAAACCCGGGGCGCACTGCCTGCCGTAACAGCAGCCCACGAGAATACAGCCGATCCTGGCAAAAAATATGAACGCCGCCACCGCGGGGGCCAGCAGGTCGCCTGTTTTCCAGAAGTCCAGTCCCTGCCGGTCGATGTACAGGACATAGACGGCAAGGGCGAGC
The DNA here is from genome assembly GCA_015486285.1 of bacterium. GTDB lineage: Bacteria > Desulfobacterota > DSWW01 > DSWW01 > DSWW01 > S015-6. The sequence goes on along the minus strand of WFRX01000069.1, from coordinate 806 downwards.
AGGATGCCGCCGTGCAGGGCCATCCCCCCCTTCCAGAACCGGAGGACATCGAGGAGGCCGTAATGATAGGTCTCCCGGAAGTCCAGGCAGTAGAGGATGCGGGCCCCGTAGACGGACGCGATGGCGAGGAGAAGGAGCAGGAGATAGATCTTGTCCGGCTCCGCCTCCGTCCTCTTGATCTCCATGCGAACGACGAACAGCCCGGCCAGCCCCCCCAGGAAGAGCATGAAATGCCCTGCGTGCACGTAGTAGTAGGTCTGCCCGATATGAAAGAGAATTGGTCTCATGGATGCCCCGCCTCCTCCTCTTCAGCCGAGCCGGTGGGGTCGGCTTCAGAGATAAGGCCCTTTTCCGCGTCGCTGGACGCCCTCTTCCTCTTGTCGATCTTCGAGGCGACAAAGAGGCCCATGAGGATCAAGAACAGAACGAAGTAGAGATAGATGCTGAGGTCCGCGTTCATGAGATATCTCCCGGCCGGTAGGTTCCCCCCTTAGAGCAGGCTGGGCAAAATTCAGAAAAAAATCAACCGGGAAGGCTCGGTCCCCCCGGCCGGTTCCGGCGGAAGGCGCGAGAGGGTCGAGCGGGCGGGCCGGTCGCCAGGGGACAGGGCGGGTCTCCGGGCCCGGATTATTGCCTCAGGGCCGGAAGGGGCAGGCGGTTCAGCGCGAAATACAGCTCGGTGACCTGCTCTTGAATGCCGGCGATTCGTTCTTTGATCAGACAGGCGAGCTGCAGATCCGACCCTTCCGAAGCGGGATCCCTCCGCATCTGGAGAAAGTCGGCGGCGATGTTGACCTCGGTGAAGG
>WFRX01000068.1 GCA_015486285.1 bacterium | reverse complement strand
TTCTCCCTCTCCCTCGAGGGAGAGGGTCGGGGTGAGGGTGACGCTCCCACCCTACTACACTGCGGGAGTCCCGCCTGCGCGTGCTGCGGTGCAGAGAGGCGCCCCCTCATCCTAACCTTCTCCCCAGGGGGGAGAAGGAATATAGTGCACTCTCCCCCTTCCTGAGCTGCTCCCCAAGGGGGAGAAGGAATTGAGTTTGCACTGCCGGCCTGACCTGCTTGCTCCCCAGGGGAGAAGGAATTTGGGCTGTGCCTGCTTATTCCCGGCCTATTCGGCGGCGGCCGCATCGGCGGGATCTCTTACAACATCCCCTAATCCCATCCCTCTCCGGTTAACCGGTTGTTTGCACTCATCTTTTCCTGTGCTTTCCCGTGTCCGCCGTGAGTCCGTGTCGGGATTTCTTACGGTTTCAGCGAAAAGAGCGGCTGTCCGGAACGGGCCTAACTATCCGGAAACAAACCGGAAACCATGGTCGTCCTTGAGCGGCACGTTTCTCGCATAATCAGTTATGTGGATGAAAGACTCTATCTAATCTAATGCGACAACAGTAAGGATCACAGTCCTAACCCGGGTGGATGGAGGTTGCGTGATGAAAAAAACCCTGGCATTGGGAGCCCTGGTACTCATAGCCGGCCTGGCTCTCGGCGGAACAGCGGCGGCGCTGAACTTCGACGTCACCTACACCGCTGACAATGTGGTAGGCGCATGGTTTCTGGATGGGTCGTCATTGGCATCCCTGCCTCTCGGGGCCAACGCAGGCAACTGGAGGGTGGCTGATACCAAAGCGCTGACCCTTGCCCCGGACACCGCATACCAGATCGTATGGCAAGTCGAGAATATCCTCACTGCAGGGACCGGGAATCCGGGCGCCTTCATGGCTGAGATCAGCCCCGCCGGTCTTCTGGCCGACAGCACCCTGGCACTCTCCTCTGCGATCTGGGAAGTGGCGGTTGATTATGGAAGTCAAGCGACCGGCATTAATGACCCGAACCTGGTGTGGCGATCAGCTACCGCGTACGGAGCAAACAACGACTCCTCAACGATCTGGTGGCGAAACAACTCCGGTCCCGTTGCCGGGATCGACGGAAATGCGCAATGGATCTGGGGCCCCGACAATTTTGGCAAGTCTGGAGCGCCGGATGAGGGCGACAGCGTCTATATCCGCGTTGCTTTCAAAACCGTCTCCATCCCCGACGCGTCGACCCTTTTCCTGCTCGGCTCCGCCTGCCTGATCGGCTTTGGGGGAATGCGGAGGAGAATCAAGGGCTGAACAGGCCGAGGCCCTTTCCGGCCAACCTCGATTTCAAGGGACCATCCCGCTTTGCCGGGCATGGTCCTTTTCTTTGGGTGGGATCGCCCCCACATTCCCAGACGGCCCTCAGCGGCTCGTGGAGGCATTGACGGCTCAAGTCCACGGCATTAGGATGAACTCGCGCCTTTGATTTGCCCGTGAAATTGAAAATGCGTGAAACCGACTCCATGACCGGAGTGGGTGACAAACGAATGGGGAGGGAGGATCGTGAGGCTCGTTCGGACACTCACGGAGCCCGGGGTGCTCAGTCCCGGGGAGGTGGAACAAATCGTGAAGGCCTTGGCGGGCCGGTGCCGCAGCCTGCCGGTTCTCCTCCTGTACCTCCACGGCGCCCACGCACGCGGCGAACAGAACGCCCTGAGCGATCTCGACCTGGCCGTACTCCTGGAGCATTCAGCAGCCATGGACCGCGGAGCCCGCGCCGACGTCTCGTTTGCGCTCCAAGATACGTGCGGACGGGACGATGTGGACCTGGTGGTCCTCAACACGGCCGGTCCGATCATCGCCGATCACGTCATCCGCCAGGGGCGGTTGGTATACGCGCGGGACGACAGGGACAGGCTCATCTTCGAGACGTCGGTCATCAAGAAGGCCCTGGACTTCCGTTTTTTCTCCAAGGTCTATGATGATGCCCTTTTCAGCCAGATCAGGGAGGGACGTTACCTTGATTGACCGGGAAATCCTTGCCACACGTCTCAGCAAGCTTCGCGACGCCCTGCGCAAGCTCAAGCACATAGCCTCCATGACCGACTGCGATTAAACAAGCCGCGCTGTTTTTCCGATCTATAGCAGGCGTAGCAGGCGTCCCGCCGCACCGTGGGGCGGGGCGGGTCCGGTGCGTTTGACTCGAAAAAAAGAACGGCCCTATAATCTGCAGACCCCGGATCCGACCGGTATCCGGCGGCAGGCAGGCCGTTTGGAACGATCATCCATCACCCAGTCCCGCAGCGGACGAGGCGAGGTAGAAAAACATGGGACACACCACACGCAGCGGTTGGCGCACCTCCTTCATCCCCCTTCTCTTCGCCCTCTCGATGCTCTTCACCGCGTGCGCATCCTCGACCCGCACCACGTCCCCGGCCGACGCCGAGAATACAGCGGTCCCCAAGGAGTACGTCATCGGGCCCGAAGACGTGCTGGAGATCTCGGTCTGGCAGAACCAGGACGTGAGCCGGGTCGTGAGCGTGCGGCCGGACGGCAAGATCAGCCTGCCCCTGCTCCAGGACATCCAGGCCGCGGGCCTTACCGCTGCAGAACTCAAGGACGTGATCAAGCGCGACTTGAAGCCCTACATCGGCACGCCCGAGGTCACGGTCATCGTCCAGCAGATCAACAGTTGGCGCATCTACGTGCAGGGAGAGGTCCACAATCCCGGCGTCTACCCGATCCGGTCGCGCACCACCCTCTCGCAGGCCATCTCCATGGTGGGCGGCTTCACGGAATTCGCCAAGAAGAGCCGGATCCAGATCGTCCGGGAGCGGGGGGACAAGAAGGAGATCATCCCGATCGACTACAACCTCATCCTGAACGGCAAATCGCCCACCCAGGACATCTATTTGAAGCCCGGCGATACGATCATCGTGCCATAGGCAAAGTGAGTGCCTTCCCCCTCGCAGGGAGATTATGGACTAATGGACAACAGCCGTCATTCCTGCGCAGGCACGAATCCCTTACGGACACTCAACGAGGGGGATTCCCGCGTCCGCGGGAATGACAGCGGATGGGCGGTCCAATCACCCACCATGGGTGCCAGCCCCGCAGTCTCTAAGCGGGGATCCAGTGGCGCACTGCACGGGCGGGATTCCCGCCTTCGCGGGAATGACGGGGGATGGGGCGATTCTCCCTCTCCCTCGAGGGAGAGGGTCGGGGTGAGGGTGATC
>WFRX01000067.1 GCA_015486285.1 bacterium | reverse complement strand
CTTCATGGCGAGGGACTGGAAAGGGGAAGGCTGCATGAAACAAGAAAGGGCGGATATCCTCAAGGGTACCCGATGGCGGAAGATCTGGCTGTTCCTGGGGCCGGGGCTTCTGCTCGCCGCCTTTTTTGTGCCGGTGCCCGCGGGGATGAGGCCGGAGGCGATGAGGCTCGTGGGGGTGACTGTCCTGATGGCGGTCTGGTGGCTCGCGGAGATCGTCAATCTCGCCGTGGTCGCCATGATCCCGCTGGTCGCCTTTCCCTTGTTGGGCATCCAGCAGGCGCAGCCCACCGCGCAGGCGTATGCGGACCAGAATATCTTCCTCTTCATGGGCGGGCTGCTGCTGGCCGCGGCCATGCAGAGATGGGGCCTGCACCGAAGGATGGCTGTTCATGTGCTCGCCTTGCTCGGCTCCAGGCCCAGGGGGCTTGTCCTGGGATTCATGGTGGCCACCGGCTTCCTTTCGATGTGGATCTCGAACACGGCTACGGCCGTGATGATGCTCCCCATCGCCATCTCCGTGGTCGTCTACGTGACCGGCAGCGAGCCGGAAGAGATCCGCCGACAGAAAGGGGAAGGGCGGAATTTCAGCCTGGCCCTCATGCTGGGCATCGCCTATGCCGCCAGCATCGGGGGCATGGGGACCCTGGTGGGCACGCCTCCCAACATCGTGCTGGCGGGTCAGGTTCAGCAACTCTTCCCCGGGGCCCCGGAGATCAGCTTTGCCCGCTGGATGGCCATGGCCTTTCCCCTCGTGGCGGTCTTTCTTCCCGCCGTCTGGGTCTACCTTTGCTGGGTCGCATTCCCTGTCAAGGGCCTGCGGATCGGCAAGGGGAAGGCCTTCCTGCGCCGGGAACGGGACGGCCTCGGAGGGATGAGCGGGGGCGAGAGGGCGACCTTCATCGCCTTTCTCACGGCCGCCCTGCTCTGGATGACCCGTCGGCCCCTGGACCTCGGGGGGCTTCAGATACCCGGCTGGTCCATGCTCCTGCCCTGGCCGGGCTTGATCAAAGATTCCACGGTCGCCATGGCCGTATCGCTGAGCCTCTTCTTTATCCCGGCGAACCGGGAGCAAGGGGGCTGTGTCCTGGACTGGGAAACGGCCCGTGGGATTCCATGGGACGTGCTTCTTCTGTTGGGCGGGGGGTTTTCTCTTGCGGGGGCCTTCCGTACGACCGGGCTTTCCGCCTGGTTTGCCCAGGGCCTGAGCGGGATCGGCTCTCTTCCGCCCGTGGCCATGGTAGTGGCGGTCTGCGTGATGATGATGTTGTTGACCGAATTGACCTCCAACACGGCGACGGCCGCCATGATGCTACCGATCCTGGCCGCCACGGCCGTGGAGATCCACGTTCATCCCCTCGTGCTGATGATTCCCGCCACCCTGAGCGCTTCCTGCGCCTTCATGCTCCCTGTGGCCACTCCCCCCAACGCGATCATGTTCGGGAGCGGTTGCCTGGACATCCCTACGATGGCAAAAACCGGGATCGCCGTGAATCTCCTCGGCATCGTCCTGATCACCCTCTTTCTGTTCGTCCTCGGCCTGCCGGTCCTGGGGATCTCCCCCGGGGTGGTTCCCCCGTGGGCCGTTCCCTGATCGGCGCGCTGTTCACGAGGACCCGGTAAAGTCGCCCACGGCATCTTCTGGAACGGCTCGGACCGCCGGTATCATCCGGCAACCCTCGGGTAGTTCTGGATGACCTTGTGCCCCCCTGCAATGGCCAGGGACTCGTTCGACCCGTCTTCGATCAGCATGGCCTTTGCGTCACGGAAGAGCTTCTCGATCAGGTATTCCTTGGTCAGGCCGTTTCCGCCGAAGAGCATGACCGCCTCGCAGCAGACGTCGAAGGCCGACTGGGTCCCCTGCAGCTTGGCCGCGATGGAATATTCCTCGGCAGGGGTTTCGGCGCTGCGGTTGTAAATGAAGGCGGCCCGGCTGATCTGCCGGCTCACCTCGACCTGCTGGAACATGCGGAACAGCTTCATCTTCACATTCGGGTGGTCGATCAGCGGCTTGCCTCCCTGGACGCGCTCTTTCGCGTACTCCAGGGATTCCTCGAAGGCCGCCCGGGCGATCCCCGTGCCGAGCATGCCCATGAGAGAGGTCGTCGTGGAGAGGGTCAACTCGAGCATGGCCTCGTAAAGGTCGGTGCCGACCAGCATGTATGCTTTCGGGATGCGGACATTGTCGAAGAAGATCTCGCCCTGGTTGAGGTCCCGCTGGCCGATCTTGTTCAGGGGCTCGCCCTTGGAGACACCCGGGAGATCCAGCGGGACGATGGCGATGCCTCCGCCCGCCAGGCCCATGGAGTTGTCGAGGGTACAGAACAGGGAACAATGGGTTGCAATGGTGCCGGCCGAAACCCAGGAGGCCTTCTGGCCGTTGATCACCCACTCGTCCCCTTCCATGCCGGCGCGGCACTGGCCCTTGATGTTCGGATCGTGGAAGAGGGGGTGATGGGTCATGAGCGTGTCCGACCCGTGGTCCGGCTCGGTTATGCCCCAGCATCCGATAACGCTCGCGTCCGTGCAGTCGCAGAAGGGGGTGATAATGTTGTCGACGAGTTCGGGCAGGGGATTCATGGAACTCATGAAGGCGGGAAAGCAGGCCACGGTCAGGGCCACGGTCAGACCGACGCTTCCCCATGCGAGTTCCTCCAGGACAATGGTCTGCTGCAGCGACGACAAGCCCATGCCGTAAGGCTCCGGGATCAGGAGCTTGTGGTAGCCCAGTTCGTAGCTCTTCCGCATGAAATCCCAGAACGGGGATCCCGGGGCGATGACCTCCCTGGGCGACATCTCGTCGAGCTGCTTTGCGATGGGACGCATCACCTCCCGGGCGAATTTGTGGGTGCTTTTTCTGAGGGCGATATCTTCCTCCGTGAGATTGAGGTCCAGATCCAGGAAATCCATAAGGCTGCCTCCTTGTGTGCGGGGTTGTTTGCCGTTCGTATCATGGATACTGCTTCGGGGTCTGGCTGAGCCCGAGCATCTCCCGGGCCTGCGCGGGAGTGGCGACCTCCCGGTTCAATTCATGGACAAGGCGTACCGCCCGCTCAACGAGCTGTGCGTTGCTCGTTGCCTTCTCGCCCCTGCGATAGTAGACGTTGTCCTCCATGCCGACCCGGATGTGCCCGCCCATGATAAGGCTCAAGGTGATGATCGGCAGCTCGAGAGATCCTGTGCCGATGGCCGAGAAGAGGGATTTGGAAGGCATGTTATCGATCATCTCCAGCGCGGACATCACGGTGGGAGGGCTGCAGGCGCCGTCCTGCCCGAAAACGAGCTGACACCAGTAAGGCGGATCCATCAGGTCCTTGGCGATCAGATTGTCCACGAACCACCAGCTCTGGCTGTTGAAGACCTCGAGTTCGGGCTTGATCCCGTTCGCGCGCATGGCGCGGGCGAATTTTTCGGTTTTCGTGTAGCCGAGGCAATCCACGCCTTCGTACTCGAAGGTGTCCTTGTCGATGACGGTCAGATGGTTCTCCTTCAGCATCTTCCGCATGTTTTCGTCCGGGTTGCTCAGATCGACGGGAGACTTCAACCGCATGCGCATGTAAAGCATGCCCACGTCCAGGGAGGCCACCTCCGGATTGCACCCGGCCAGGAACGTGGTCATGGCCTCCTCGTCGTCCACTTTGAAGAGGGCCGAGCCCGTATTGTTGATGATGATGTCCGGGCATCGTTCACGGACGAGATGATTGACCTTGTAGAAGTCCTCTGCCTTCTGCGTGCCCATCGAATAGCCCGTATCCGGATCGCGGGCATGAATATGAACGATGCTGGCCCCCGCCTTGTATGCCTCATAGGCGGAGTCCGCCTGCTCCTCCGGCGTCTCGGGCAGGTTCGGGTTGGCCGCTTTCCCGTGCACACCCCCTGTAATGGCGCACGAGACGATCACGGGCGGCCATTGTCGAAAATGCTTTCGCCACTCGCGGTTGTCCGTAAACCTCCAGCTCACATCCTCCAGTTTGAGGACCATGGGTTTCTCCTTTTTCGCGGATCGTCTGAAGGGCGTCGTGCATGTTTGCCCCCTCGAGGGCCGGAGCCTTCGGGTCATCCCGACAGCTGCAGGATAGACCTTGTCGCACAATAGTGGGAAGCGCGATGGGGTGTCAAGGAATACAATCGAGCCCGATTGAAGGATGAACCTGCCCCTTATGGATAGACGGCACCGGTTTCTTGAATGGAGAGTAAGGTCCCCGTATAGTTTTCTTTTCGTCCATCTATGCACGGCACGTCAAGTCGCCTGTTCCTTGCCCATGTCGGCAGGGGCCTTATACACTGAGGTCATCAGATTTTATGGGAGCCGAGAAAGTGGGTTACAGAATCGGAATCGACGTGGGGGGCACCTTCACCGACTTGGTGTACCTCACAGCGGAAGGCTCCATGGAGGTGGTCAAGACCCCGACGACGCCGGAGGACCAGGCCAGAGGGGTCATAGCCGGGCTCGAGAAGGCGGCTGCCCGGGAGGGAGTGAATCTTCAGGCCTTCCTGGGCGACACAGACCTGATCATTCATGGAACCACGGTAGCCACCAACACGATGCTGGAATTCAACGGCGCACGAACCGGTCTGATCACGACCAAGGGCTTCCGGGACGACATCGAGATCCGGCGGGGATACAAAGAGCGCATTTTCAATCCCCGGTATCCGAAACCGGTTCCGATCGCCCTGCGCCGGCATCGCCTCACGGTGGACGAGCGCATCGACCGGGAGGGCAAGGTGATCAGGCCTTTGGACGAGGCGGAGACGGTCCGTGCGGTGCGAAGGTTGAGGGAATCCGGGGTCGAATCGATCGGCGTGTGTCTCTTCTTCGGGTTCCTGAATCCCGTACACGAAAAGAGGGTGGCCGAGATCATCCGGCGGGAGCATCCCGAGGCCTTTGTCTCTCTTTCCCACGAGGTCCTGCCCCAGATCCGCGAGTTCGAGCGGGTCAGCACGACCTTGATCAACGCCTACACCAGCCCCAAGCTCAAGCGATACCTGGAGAATCTCGAAGCCGAGCTGGTCCGCCTCGGGTTCGAGAAAGACTTCTACGTCATGCTCTCCAACGGCGGAATCATGAACGCCGGCTACGCGGGCCAATACGCGGTCTACAGCCTGCTTTCCGGGCCCGCCGGAGGTGTGGTGGCCTGTTCCCAACTGGTCGGGGAGGCGGCGGACGAGCCGGACATCATCGCGGTCGACATGGGGGGAACGAGCTATGACGTGGCGCTGGTACGGGGCGGCAGGCCCACCGTGAGCACGGAGCGGTGGATCAGCCGCTACCGTGCCGCGGTGCCGATGCTGGACATCCATACGATCGGGACGGGCGGCGGGAGCATCGCCTGGATCGACCCGGGGGGCGCCCTGCAGGTGGGCCCCCGGAGCGCGGGGGCGGAGCCCGGTCCCGCCTGTTACGGCAGGGGAGGGCGGGAGCCGACCGTCACGGACGCAAACCTCCTGCTCGGGTTCCTCGATCCGGAGACCTTTCTGGGCGGCGAGATGAGGCTCGACCGGGGCGCCGCGGAGAAGGCGGTGGAAGAAAAGACGGCCCGACCCCTCGGCCTGGAGACGATCCGGGCGGCTCACGGGATCTTCCGCATTGTCAACAACAACATGGCGAACGGAATCCGTGTCGTCTCGGTACAACGGGGCTACGACCCCAGGGATTTCGTTCTTGTGGCCTTTGGCGGCAACGGCGCCATCCACGCCGGCGCACAGGCCCGGGACCTGGGCATCCGCAAGGTCGTCGTGCCGCGGCCGGCGACCGCCTTCTCCGCCCGGGGCATGCTTCATTCGAACATCGTGATCACGAAGATGCGCACATGCATCCTGCGCTCGGACCGGGCCGACCTCGAGGCGGCGAACGTCCTGTTCCGGTCCATGCGGGACGAGGTGGACAAGGATCTGCCTCCGCCCAGTCGGCGGCGGGAGGGGCTGAAAGGTGAGGTACGATTCCGCTACGGAGCCGACATGCACTACAAGGGAGAGACCCATGAAATCACGGTTCCCCTCGGGGCGGACGAGGCCGGGGTGGTTCGGGAAGGGGATTTCCAGGAGGCGGTGCAGGCCTTCCACCGCGCCCACGAAGGCCTGCACACCTTTTCGAATCCGCAGGATCCGGTATATGTGATGAATCTCAGGGTGGAGGCGGGCCTCGAGGTGGTCAAGCCTTCTTTGCCGCGGCTTTCTCCGGCCGGGGAAGATCCCTCGCCGGCCCTGCGGAAGACCCGGGAGGTCTATTTCTCGGAGCAAGGCGGGTTTCGGGAAACGCCGATCTACGACGGTTCCCGGGTCCGGTGCGGCAATGTTCTGCCGGGGCCGTGTATCGTGGAAGAGCCGGCGACGACCATCGTGGTCTACCCGGGGCAGACGGCCCGCCTGACGGAACGGGACCAGTATGAGATCACATGAAATAACGGCTTGACAGGAGAACGGCGTAACGGCGCGGAAGAACGCCGGGACGCGGAATCCTCGAATCCCGGGAGGGAGCTAACGATGCAGGATGTGGATCCGATCACGGCCGAGGTCATCCGGTGCGGGCTGCACACGATTGCCAACGAAATGGGCGACACCATGATCCGGACCGCCACTACGCCGACCTTCAGCGAGTCTCATGATTTTTCCACCTCCATCTTCGACGCACAGGGCAGAATCGTGGCCCTGGCCGACGCCCTGCCCATCCACATGGGGGCGAGCAAGTTCTCCGTGACGGCCGTGCTGGAGGCCTTTGGGGACGATCTCCATCCCGGCGACATCCTCGTGGTGAACGACCCCTACCACGGAGGCTCCCACCTGCCGGACTGGACCCTGATGAGCCCGATCTTCCGGGAGGACGAGATCGTCTTTTTCCCGGTCACGCGGGCCCACCAGGGAGACACCGGCGGAGCGGTGCCGGGCGGTTACAATCCGGGCGCCACGGACATCTGGCAGGAGGGGCTTCGCCTTCCGCCGATCAAGATCTGCGACCGGGGAAGGCCGCGGGAGGACATCATCCGGATGCTGCAGATCAACAACCGGGAGCCGACCTTTCTGGGGGACCTGAAGGCGATGATGGGATCGGTGCGGGTGGGGGCGAGGCGCCTACAGGAAATGCTCGAGAAGTACGGGCTCGGGACGGTCCGGGCCTGCCTGGATTACATGATCGGCTACACGGAGCGCAGGTTCCGGGCCGAGATCCGCCGGTGGCCGGACGGTGTGTACAAGGGCGAAGCCTGGCTGGAACACGATTGCCAGGGCGCCCGGGACATCACGATTCGGACGACCGTCACCGTGGCCGGCGATTCCCTGAAGATCGACTACACCGGGAGCGATCCACAGGCGCCCGGCTTCATCAACAGCTCCCTGCCCAATTCGTATTCCTATATCTTCCTCACTCTGTCCAGCATGATCGGCGACGACATCCCCCGGAACGAGGGCCTCTTTCGTCCTGTGGAGATCGTCCTTCCCGAGGGCTCCGTCGTCAATCCGCGGCCGCCGGCCCCGTGTACGGCCTGTACGCTTCATGCGGGCGGAGAGGTGGGGGAGGCCCTTGCCTTTGCCCTGGAAAAGGCGATTCCGGAGAAGGCCTACGTGCAGAACATCAAGCTCGGAATGCCCCTGGTCACTTACGGGGTCAACCCGTACACGGGCGAGTTCTACGTGGACCAGAACGTGACCATGGCCGCGGGCTGGTGCAACGGGGCCTGCGGCATGGACGGCTGGGGCGCCATGGCGCCCTTTTTCGGGGCCATGACCATGGCGACGGGCGAGCTGCACGACATGCTCTACCCCGTACAGACGGTCGGGCGCGAGTACATCACCGATTCGGGAGGGCCCGGGAGATGGCGAGGCGGCCTCGGCACTTCGACCGGCTTGAAGGCCCTGGCGCCGACCTTTCTTCACACCTACCTGATCGGGACGAAATACCCGATGCGGGGCTTCTGCGGCGGCGGGCCGGGAACGGCCAACCGGCTTCGGATCCGTGTGGGCACGGCCGAAGAGAAGAGGATCGAATCCACTGCATTCGGTGAGCCTCTATCGGAGGGGGATGTGGTGATTG
>WFRX01000066.1 GCA_015486285.1 bacterium | reverse complement strand
TCCCGGACGAGCCATGGGCACCGCACAATGAAGGGGAGACGGATCGATTCCTCATTGGGATATTTGATCCCGTGCCGCCGGTGTTCTCCCCACATCATGCCGTTGTCGCTCGCATAGATGATGACCGTATCGTCCCGGAGGCCCAGTTGATCCAGCCGGTCCAGGAGAACCTCGATGTCATGGTCCATGGCGGTGATGACTTCACAATACTTTCGGTACTGGTCCTCGTACGAACCCATCATAATACCCTGAAACACGTTTCCATTCGTCCGCGAGAACCAGGAATCAATCACCTTCGGCAGGCAAACGTCCTGTTTCGCGTACATCCCGGCAATGCCCTCGGGTGCATGAAACGGGGGATGGGCCGTCCTGTGGGACAGGTAGACACAGAACGGTCTCCGCTGCCCGGCGGGCCGGGCAAGGCATTTCTCAATGAACGCAATCGTCCGGCGCGTCATCTCTTCCGTGATGTAGGCCTTCTCGGACGGTTCGGGCCTTCCGTTCACGATGAGGGGACAGTGAAAATAGCTTCCCTGCCCTTCCCGGTAAGTGTAGGAAACAAAGAGGTCCAGGTACGGCATGGCAGGCAGTCCTTTCCCCGGCATGTGCCATTTCCCGATGAAGGCCGTGTCGTACCCGGCCTTCTTGAGATATTCGAGAAAGGTAGGCCGCTGCCCCGTCCAGGCGGTATGGTTGTTCAGCACCCCGTGGGTGTGCGCATAGGTTCCCGTCAGGATGCTCGCCCGCGAGGGACTGCACAGCGAGGTCGTATTGAAGGCGTTCTCGAAGACGATCCCTTCCGCTGCCAACCGGTCGAGGCCGGGCGTCTTGATGAAGGGGTGGCCCATGTAACCCGTACAGTCCCACCTGCAGTTGTCGCTCAGGATGAAGAGGATGTTCGGCCTTTTGTCCGGCCCCGACGGTGCCGCAGCCGCAAGCCGGGGCGGCGGGATCCCCGGCTCCCCGATCACCAGGACCAGGAGGCAGAAAGCGCATAGCCATCGGCCGCGTCGGTCCGCCCTATGCCGCCGCATCCCGCACCCCTTTCATGCGTATCTCCGCACCTTTCTCCTCCTGGAACGCTCCCTGCAGTGCTTATCCTGCTCCAGGGGAATCATTGCGACAGGGTGCCGAGGGGCCCCGTGCCCCTAGAACCCGACCCGCACGCCCGCGCCCGCCCCGAACAGGAAGCGGTACCCCTCCAGAAAGAGAACATACACGTTTTCACCTTCGCCCCACGCATAAAGCGCAACGACCAGGGACAGGCTGATCAACAGGCCGGCCACCGCGAACGGCGGAAAGACCCGCACCGCCTCTCCCCGCTTCCGAAGCCACTTTCTGCAAAGGATCTCCGCAAAGGCCATCTCGGCGATGACGCCGAAGGCGAGCAAGATATTCAGGGGATTCAGGTAATAGTAGACGCTTTCCAGGAAGGTGAAGGAAATGCAAAGGCGTATGCATTCCTTGGTTGCCCACAGGAAGGGATTGATCACGGAGGCGATGACCCTTTCCGTGAGCGGCGCCCCCCTGGAACAAGCGAATGCATAAACCGGAATCGCGCCAAAGGCCACCGAGACAAAAAGCAGCGTCCCGGAGAGGGACGCGAGGAAACGGTGAAGGGAAACACTCTCGAGACGCCAGCTCAGGTTGTAGGCCAGCCAGGACAAGGTCATCACACAAAACAGCACCAGCACAGGCGTAACAAAGCGTTCCCGAAGGCCGGGCTTCTCCATGGTACTTGCCTCACGCCGGACCATTCCACTCTTCCGTCAAAACGCCGGCCCTTGCGGCGCAAGCCGCATCAGTAACCGCGTCCGTTCGTCTCCCAGGGCTTGTCCAGGCCGAAATCCCCGGCGATGATCTTGAATGCGTTGTACCCGTTGGCGGCACTCGCTCCGCCCCCGGGGTACATGTACGGGCCGCACAGGTACAGCCCTTCGATTTCGGTGCGGTAGTGGGCCGCTTCCGGGAAGGGGCGGCTCGGTCCTCCCTGGTCCGGAGCCATGGCGCCGTTCATGAAATCCCCTTCCATCAGGCGCATCTCGTCCTGCTGATCCAGGGGCGTGTAGAAATAATCGGCGATCACGTTCTCCCGGGTCATGTTCGGGGCCCATTTCCGGAATCGTTCGATGAACCTGTCGTTATAGGTCGCCTTGACTTCCGCCCACTCTTCCCGCGTATGTGTGCTCGCCTTCGGGAAAAAGAACCAGCCGCAGAGGCTGTGTTTGCCTGGAGGCGCGTAGGTCGGATCCCACAGGCTGTTCACCCAGATCCCGGCGCCGGGGATGCGGGGGATCCTGCCGCCTTCCGCGTCCCGGCAGTAGTCCAGCATCTCTTCGGGGGTGTCGAAACCGACCACCGTGTAGAAGGTCTTGTCGATATCCGGGTTGTGCCGTGCGCTCTTGAACCTCGGGGCTTCATGCAGGGCCAGTCCCGTACAGGCCAGCACGCACGAGGGCCCGATCCGGAAATCCCGCGCCCGCCTCGCCCACAAAGGGCTCAGATTTTCCTCGCCGACCATCTCGAGCAGGGTCGCCTTCAAATCCGCATTCGAGGCCACGAGCTTTCTCGCCTCGATCTCCGTCCCGTCCTTCAAGCGGACCCCCACGGCCCGCTTCCCCTTGAGCAGGACCTTGACGACCTCGCTGCTTTCGTAAAAATCCATTCCTTCCCGCACGGCCGCCATGACCATGGCATGGGCCAGGGTGTGTGTGCCCCCTATCATGAGGCGCCAGTTCTCGCCGATCCAGAAGCAGGAAGTAATCCCGGCCATCCCCATGCCTTCCATTTCCACCGGGATCCCCCACTCGACGCTCTTGCGGTACATCAGGGCCCTGAGTTCCGGCGTTTCGAAGAGGCAGTCGATGACGGTCCGGGGCGACGCCTTGCCATAGTGTGAAGGCAGGCCGAGGATCTCCAGCAAGGCTTCCCGGGCGAAAAAGTCCGGATCCGGGTTTTCGGCCGTGGGAAGTTCCGGCGGGTTGTAAAGCCGCTCAACCATCATCTCTTCCAGGGATTCCACCTTTTTACGGATCTCCACAAAGGTCTCTGCATCGTGCTTCGAGTACACGGCGATCGATTTCCGGGAAAGCTCCAGGTGTTCCGGTTTCTCGACGCTGTACAACACGATCGGCGGCCGGCCGTCTGAAAAGGCGATACCGGATTGTGCCTTGGGGTAAAGCGCTCTCGCACCGAGTTTCTCGAGCCCGAAATCATGGTAGAAGGGCATCCAGTCGAGAAACTCCATGTACTGGGCATGAAGATTGTGCAGGAAGCCGGGTGCGGTGCACTCGGAGGTGAAGATCGCGCTGCCCTCCTCGTGTCTCCGTTCGAAGACCGCCGTCTCCATCCCGGCCCGCTGCAGGTAAGCGCCCAGCGTGATACCCATGTGCCCGCCGCCGATGATAACGGCATCGTAAGACTTCTTCACTGGCATACCCCGGTCTCCCTTGCTTCCATGGTCTTCGTCACCCGGCCGAATACCCGGCCTGCAATTCCTCGAGCGTCTCTCTGAGTACGCCGACACATTCGTCGATCTGCTCTTCGGTGATGATGAAGGGCGGCGCAATCATGATGTGGTCCCCCCGGCCCCGATCGTCCTCCCAGTAGCCCGGGTAGAAAAACACGCCCTTCAGGAGACAGGTCGTAATGATATTCATCTTGAGGTTCTCCGACTTCGGGAAAGGCTCTTTCGTGCCCTTGTCCTGCACGAACTCGATCGACCGCAGCAAGCCCTTGCCCCGGATGTCACCAACCATGGGCAGTTCTTCGAGTTCGAGAAGTTTCCGCCCGAGGCATTCCCCCATTTCAGCCGCTCGGGCAATCAGGCCTTCCGCCTCCAGAATCCGCTGCACCTCGTTCGCCACCGCACAGGAGAGGGGATGGGCGGAAAAGGTGTAGAGGTGCTGGAACTCCGCCTCCTTTTCCTTGAAAAGCTCCGTGAGGCTTCCCCTCACCGCCATGCCCGCCAGGGGTGCGTAGGCGCTGCTCGCGCCCTTGGCAAAGGTGGCGATATCCGGGACTACGCCGAAATGATCCATTCCCATGTTTGTCCCGGTCCTCCCGAACCCTGTGACCACCTCATCCACGATGAGCAGCACATCGTACTTGTCGCACGTCTCCCGGATGATGGGAAAGTACTCGGGAGGCGGAACGAGTCCCCCACCGGCCGACGCCACGATCGGTTCGGCGATAAACGCCGCGACCGTCTCCGGCCCTTCCTCCAGGATCTTCTTCTCCAGATCGAGGGCGCAGTCGATGTCACAGCCGGGGTAATCCTTGCCGTAGGGACACCGGTAACAGTAATGGGCCTCCACACGGGGGACCTTCCAAAGCATGGGCAGGAAATCCCTCCGGCGCATCTTGACATCGCCCATCGACAGGGTAAGCAGGGTCATCCCGTGGTAGCTCAGCTTCCGCGAAAGGATCTTGAACCGGGATTCCCGGCCCGCCAACACATGATACTGGCGCGCGAACTTGACGGCCGCCTCGTTCGCCTCCGAGCCCCCGGAGCAGAAATACACCTCGTCCAGCTCGGCGGGCAGCCTCTTCTTGATTCGCTTGGTGAGTTCGATACGGGCCTCGGTCGCAAAAACGGGCAGGACGTAGGAAACCTCTTCGACCGCCTTCCTGGCCGCTTCCGCCACCTCCCTGCGCCCGAGACCGATCGTCACCGCCATGGGGCCGCCCGAGGCGTCGAGGATCCTGGCGCCGGATGAATCGTACAGATACACCCCCTCTGTCCGGGCAATCAGGATCGGGGGAACCCCGGGAAGGGGCAAGAACATGTGATCACGGACTTCCTCGATTTCCACGGATTCCTCCCCGTCAATCGCACATCTCGTCGATTTCGCTGAGGACCTTGTCGATCACCTCGAAACCGAACTCCATCTCCTCGTCCCGGATCGTCAGGGGCGGCGCGACCCGGATCGCATTCGGCACGTTGGAGCCGACCATGACCCCGTTCAGTACGCACTTCTCGGAGATCATCACCTCCGGGTACCTGGAAATATCCCCCGCAAAGGTGGCGAATCGGTCGTCCTCGATAAAGGCCTCCTTCCGGCCCTTGTTCTTCACCACCTCGAACCCGCCGAGCAGCCCCACGCTCTGGGCCAGGCCCACACACTTGTGCCCGTTCTCGAGCCACTGGAGCTTCTCGCCGAGGATCACCCCCTTTTCAGCGGCGACCTGCGGGATATTCTCTTCGAGCATGAACTCGACCGCCGCGGCCACGCTGGCCGCGACGATCGGGTGCCCGGCATGCGTACTGCCGGTCCAGTACCGGTACCGGTCGAGCACTTCCGCGATCTCCCGGGAGACGATCACGCCTCCTCCCGGCAGGGCACAGCCGTTCATCCCCTTTCCGATGGTCATGATGTCCGGCGTGACCCCCTCGTAGATCTGATAGGCGAACCATTTGCCGCAACGGCCGAACCCGCAAATCACTTCATCGTCGATCCAGAGAATCCCGAGCCGGCGGGTCATTTCGCGCAGCTGCGGGATGTACTCCGGCGGCGGATTGATACAGGAGCCGCCGTAGAAGATCTCGGTCACGAAGGCGGCCACCGTTTCCGGCCCCAGGGTCCGTATAAGATTCTCCGAGGCGAGGATACAGGCAAGCCTTCCATCCTGTTGCTTGCAAGACGGGTACGTGTGCCCCAGAGAGCAGCGGTAGCAGTATGGAGCCGGCACCACATGGAAGCCCGTGCCGGGGAAATTCGGGACATCCCGGATCTCTCCGGAGTCGGGACACGCCAGGGAGGAACGGTAGAAGCGGTTTCTGGACGCGCCTACGGCACCGCCCGTGGAGCCGTGGTAGGCATACTCCCGCGTGATGATGTTCGGTCGGCCCGTGACCTGTTTCGCGATCGCAAAGGCCTGCTCGTTCGCCTCGCTTCCCGTGTTGAGGAACCGGATCCTGCCGGCCCAATCATCCGGGCCGAGAAGATCCTCCATGATCAGCTTCGCCGCCCGGCTGCGGTACTCCGTACAGAAGAGCTCCTGAACGAAACCGATCTTGTCCGCCGCCTCCTTGATAGCGGCCGTGACGCGCGGGTGCCTGTACCCCAGGTTGGCGCCGATAATCTGGCTGACGAAATCCAGGACCTTCAATCCCCCTACCAGGTAAAGGAAGTTCCCTTCGGTGTTCTCCACCGGCAGAAACTTGTACTCCTTGGCGGCCTGTTTGACGTGGAGGTAGTATTTCTCATCCCACCGATGGACTTTCTCCCAGTCGATTTCTTCACGGCCCATAATCGATCTTCCTCCTTGCTTTCGGTATGGGGTTATCCCCCGCACGGTTGTAAGGGCCTTCCGCCCGGGACGGTCAATTGCCGCGAAACCTTCGACGTACCGTACTCACGGCGAAACCGAGTCCGGACCTGGCGGCCATCCTGGCAAGATCCCGCCGCCGGGTACGCTTCGGGGCAAGCTCTCCCGCCGCCCAGAGCTGCCGCGCCTTTCGCCTCTGGAGCTTGCCGCTCGAAGTCTTTGGCAGGGTGCCCGGCGGAACCAGCAGGACCTCCGAGGCCGGCAGGAGACACGCATCGGTGACCACGGCCCGGATCTTGTTCGTGAGCGCAGTGCGTGCCGCTTCGTCACGCACCCGCGTTTCACAGATCAGAATCACGGCGTCGCTCGATTTCGCTTCGTCGTAGGTACCGAAGGCAACGACACATCCCTGCCGCACACCTTCCACGCTCTCGGCGGCACGCTCGAAATCCTGGGGGTCGTAGTTGCGGCCTCTGACGATGATCAGGTCTTTGCGCCGCCCGCAAACATACAGCTCCCCTCCCACGACATACCCCAGGTCCCCCGTGTGGAACCAGCCGGCTCGAAGGGCTTCCCGGGTCGCCTCCGGCCTCCGCCAGTATCCCTCCATCAAGGAAGGCCCCCGAACCAGCACCTCGCCCACGACCCTGTCCGGGCACTCGCTTCCGTCCTCGCCCAGGATCCGAACCTCGTGGGCCGGCAGGGGCCACCCGAGGGATGGCACCGCAGCGGCGTTCTCCTGCCTCTCGGTCGCAACGGCGCGTCCCCGGCTCAGCGACTCACGGTCCACCTCATCGACCGGATCCACCTCGCCGAGCCGAGGAAAGGTCACCCCCGCCGTACACTCGGCAAGCCCGTACGCCGGGCAAAGCGATGCTCTCTTGAAGCCCACGGCTTCGAACTTGCGGGCAAAGGCATCGAGGGTATTCGGGTTCACCGGCTCGGCGGTTACGAGCGCCACCCTCCACGAGGAGAGATCCAGGCCCTCCACGGCGCTTCCGTCGACCCACTTTACGCAGCGGGAATAAGCAAAGTTCGGCGCCTGGGAAATCGTTCCGCCGTAATCGGAGATCGCCCGCAGCCAGGACGCGGGCTCGAGCAGGAAGGCCTGGGGGGGCATCAGGATCATCGGGGTGCGCCAGTAAAGGCAGGAATGCAGGGAGCAGATGAGGCCGAGATCGTGGTACAGGGGAAGCCAGCACACGAGCACATCGTCGGCACAGACCTGCACGGCCTGTCCCATGGAGTGGCAATTGGCCACGATCTGCCGGTGGCCGAGGCAGATTCCCTTCGGGGCTCCTGTGGACCCGGATGTGTACTGCACCAGGGCGAGAGCATCCGGATCGATTTCCCGGACCCGTTCCGGCACGCCTTTCCCGTCGAAGCGGCCTATTTCCAGCACGCCCTCGATGGAGGCCACACTCAGGTTGAGATCTCCCATGAGGGGCAGGAGGGACCGGATCGTCAGGCAAAACCTCGCTCCGGCGTCCGAGGCCACGTGCCGTACCCGCTCAAGGCCCACACCGGCCTGTTGAAGGCTCATGGGCGGGTACGTGGGTACCGGCACCGCGCCCAACAGTTGCAGGGCGAAAAAGATCTCCACGAAATCGAACCCGGTGGGGAGAACCAGGATCACGCGGTCGCCTCGCCGTACGCCCTCCTCTTCGAGTTGAAACGCACGCCGGCGGACCCCGCTCAGGATCGCGCCATAGCCGCGCACCTCGGGCGCCGCATCCCCCTTCTCCGAGAGGAGCGTGATCCCTGCATCGGGGCGGTCCCGGGCCGCCTGTTCGAGCGCCTCGAGGACCGTCGAGGCGAAAGGCCCCGCCCCGCGCGCCGTTTCAAAGAAGTCCGGCATAACCTCTCCAACTCGGAGAGCGGAAGAATACGGTTCCCGCCGGGGAACATAGGGACAAAACTAATGGAATCCATGAAGGCCTGTCAAACCAAGCAGGGGGCCCGGACCGTGCAGATCGTGCATACGTTGACAGGTCTCGCATTCCTTCTCTATACTCGGAGACTCTCCAAGACAGGAACGCCCTATGCAGCCCGACCCGGTAGCTTCACGTATCCTCGAGATCCTTTCCGAAGTCGCAGAAGGGGTGGATACGAACAACATCGATCCGGATGCATCTTTGAGAGACCAGCTCGGGCTGGACTCCGTGGACTTTCTCGATTTCGTGATGGTGCTTCGCAGCCGATACGGAATCGAAGTGCCGGAGGAAGATTACGGAGAATTCTCCACGCTCAACACCGCCGTGGCCTACCTGGGCCCCAAGTTCGACAAAAGCGGCCCCGCCTAGATACGGAGGCCGTCACGCCGCCGTCTGTGACCGGGCGATGTATCTCATCATCTGGCCGATCACCATGGTCATGACTTCTTTCGGAAGGAAGTAGTCGGGAGCGTTCTTCATAAAGAGTTCGGTGAGCTCCTCGGTGCTCCTCTCCGCATCCCCGGTGCGCCTGTAGGATTCTTCCATGAGCCGGCGGGTCTCCCGAGCGGCTTCGATCGACCGAGGCATGAATCCCCTCGCGTCTTCCCCGGTAAAGGCGCCGTAATGTGCCGCGAGGTGGACCTCCACATCATACTGAAGAAACCGTTCCAGGGTTTGCTGGTACTTGGTAAAATTGGAGTTCCCGGCCGCAAAGACATCGTCGCCGAAGGGAATCCCCCCCGCATCCGACGCGAACAGGGCCTTGTCCGAAGGCATGTAGGCCGCAATCGAGTCGGAAGAGTGCCCCGGCGCAT
>WFRX01000065.1 GCA_015486285.1 bacterium | reverse complement strand
TCCATGCACAGGCTGCCAGAGTTTGGATCCGGCCCTTCTCAATGCCGGGCTGGAATGCGAAGTCGAAATTGCCGAGGGTCATGCCCGGCGGGAGCCCGGACAGTCGTAGGGAGGTGGCAATCCTCCTCTCGTCTCTACGGCTCTGCTCGGCCTCAAGCAAGCGGTCCAGGAACAGATAGGGCGCCTGGTTCTCCTTTACCGCCTGATGGACAAGCTGTTCGAACTGTTCGGCCGCATGGCTCAGGCCCAGGAGCTCGAGTCTGCCCCGGGTCGTATCCAATTCCACTTGTGCACCTTTGCTCTGCTTGTTCATCGGGCCACCTCCATCAGGGCCGCATACAGGTCCAGCGGCCGCTCGGCCACGGGCATCGTGCGGATCTCTTCGAGCTTCCGGCCCATGCGCCCAAGGGGCGCAGGGGGCAAAACCCGATCGGTGGCCTCACCCTCGTAGCAACTCGGATCGGAAAGAACTCGTTCCGGGGTGTGCCGGGGATATGCCCGCAGGAGCCGACCGTCCTTCCAGATCTCCACGGTGTCGGCACACCCGCGCACCTCCACCCGTTGGCCTACATAGCGGAACGGTACCGGATAGAAGCGACCCTCAAAGGAGATCATACAGTCCTTGTACACCGGCCGGGTGACCACGACGTCAAAAGGGGTAGGCAAGGACTCTACGGAACGAAGCCACCGGCACTCTTGCTCCCAGCTGGCCCGGACCGATCGGCCCGTGGCCGGGCAGACGGCCTTCTCCGCCCATCTTGCCACCCGCTTGTCACTCCAGGCCTGAAGCTCCTCCATGCCGTCGAAAGGGCCCTTGCCCGGATTGATCCGCAAGCGGCTCAGCCGCACCTTTGCCTCCACCTTGCCCTTGGCATTGCCTGCCCGGGGCGCACAGGCATCGATATGGAACCCCACGGCCCGCGCATAGGCCCGGTAGACAGGATGGATCCGTCCCCAGGCGCCGGCTCCGGCCGCGATGGCGGTCTTGACGTTGTCGATCCGGTTGACCGCGGCTACGCCTCCCAGACGCCGGTAGGCTTCGTTATGGCTCTCGAGCCAGCTCAGCTGCCCCTTTCCCCTGCGCCAGATGACCGCCGGCATCCGGCTGTAGCTCAGGCTCATGATAAAGGCGCTCAAGGGCTCGGGCCCCCGGCCCACGTCTACGCGGGGATATTCCGCCCAGTCGGTCTGGCTCTGGGCCCCGGCAGGGGTCTCCACCCGCCGGTACGTACGCATCTTCGGCCGTGGATACCTGCGCCGCACGTAACGCAAGACCGATCGGTAGGAGCCCTCGTAACCATACTGCTCAACCAGATGCTCATAGAGATCCTGCACGTTGACCGGCCGATCACCTCCACGGTGGGCTTCGTACCAGGCCAGGATCACCTCTCGGAACCCCTCGGCCTTAAAGGGCTTTTCCGCCCGACCGTCCCTGACCACACCCCGGTCGGCCTTCCTCAAGTGATAGCGCACCGCGCCTTCACTGACCCCCAGAACCGACGCGATCTCCGTCTTCTTCTTCCCCTTGCCATTGAGAACTCTCAGGGTCACGATCTCCTCCTCGCTCAGGCGACATGGCATCCCGGGCCCCCTCCTGTGCTCGTTTCTTTCCAAGAGCACAGCTTCCCGATTTCATGCCGCCTGCGTCAAGATCGTAAAAGTACGCGTCCCCTAAGAAGCCAATTTACCCCTTCCGTTGACAGGGTCAGGCCTTGCTTATTGTTTATTATTGATGATCACGGCCTGCCAGCCCCTTTTCACATACGGATTGGACCTATGTGCACTTACAGTCGGCTGCATCCCAGGAAAACCCGCGCAGTTTGCTGTAAACAGGGTTGATCAGCGATAATCAAAATTCGGGGAGGGAAAATAAGGAGGATTGCGATGGGTCTCTTAGATGCTACCATGAATTGCCCGGATTGCGCGAAGGAAATATCCAAAAAGGCCGCCTTCTGTCCGCATTGCGGGCGGGTAGGCCTTCTCGCTCTGTGCTTAGGCTGGCAGGTCCGTTTCTGACATTACCCTGTTCCTTCCACTTCCCTTGGCGAGGAACAAGGCCTGATCGGCACGATCTAGCACGCTGTCAACCGTGTCGTCATCGTTGATCTGGGCAACTCCACAGCTGACCGTGACGGTCCCGATACATTCCTGGGTTTTGGTAACCCTGAGGGTTTTACTGGAAATCTCTTTTCGAATGCTCTCGGCCAACTTGTATGCATCTTCAGATGACGTTGCGGGCAATAAAGCGATGAACTTCCCCCCACGATATCGTGCCGGCACATCACTCGTTTTCATCCACCAAGCGATTGTAAGCCCGACGAATTCCAACACAGAGTCGCCAACCTTTTCTCCGTATTTGTCATCGAAGTGCTCGAAGTGGTCGATGTCCATCCTCATGACACTGAACGGTTCACCTCCTTGCCGATATTGCGCGTGCAGGGCCTGAATGGCCTTGTCGAAGTATCTCCGGTTGTACAGGTCAGTCAATGTGTCATGGCTGGCCTCTCGCTCTGCCTCTCCAAGCCTTTGACGTAGCTCATCGACCTCCTGATTGTGCTTGTCGAGTTGTTGACACAGATCGGAACTCGACTCTTCCACCTTCCGCGTGTCCAGGATGAGTGCTTCGATTATTTCCTTCAAGGCGGCAGGGTTAAGCTCGTCGGTCTCCAGACGGTTCGCAAACACGTTCAATCGTTTCGAGTAGTTCTGGGTCACCCTGCCCGCGGCGACCAGGGCCTCCTTGAGTATTCGTAAGGTTGCCTGGGAGATCTCCTGGACGAATTTACTTTCTCTGGTTTTGCCAAAATGCTTCTCATAGAGCATGCGGTTTCGTGCGTCGTCGAAGCGTGTACCCTCTGCCAAGCACGCGTCGATCTCTTTGCTCAACTCCAGGTTGCTCCCGGTCATGTGCTCGAACCAGACCTGGTAGTTCTCAGGCGTAACGGGGATGTCGTGGCGATTCAAGATCAGCAGTACTTTTCGAGCGATCTCGGTGGCATCGTCCGAACATTCGGTAGGCATTTCACTCTCACGGGAGCGGGGAGGTAAAGGGTTTTACTTCCTTAAGAACGCCCTTTTTGATTTCTTTCTTTTTCGATTTGTCTCTATACTCAATTTGATTCTTTCGAGTCAAGACTTTATCTATTCTCTTCCTGCGTTCTCGCCTTCTCGCTCTCCTCTCCCGCATGGCGCAGGAGCTGTGGCGATTGAAAAGATGTTTCATGTCTGGAGATCATATCCCTCACTCCTTCCCCACTTGAAACGCCTTGGCAATCATCCCACCAAGTTTCCCATACTTCTGAACACCCGGCAAGAAGATAAGAGGATCAATCTTCTCGGGGTCCGGTTTCCGTCCGCCAGGTCCGGAGGGGGTCCCGGAGGGTGGGGTCAGGTCGTCATTTTACATTTATCGCAAAGCCGCTCCTCGCCACGCTGGCTTACTGGGATCGGAGAAAGCGCTTTTTGGCCATAGCCAAAATGTAGAATGACGACCTGACCCCACCCTCCTGCCATCGATGCCCACCTTTGAGGCACAGAGTCTTCTCTGCGAGTTTTTGTGAGATTGTGATACCTGGCACC
>WFRX01000064.1 GCA_015486285.1 bacterium | reverse complement strand
CTGTGTGGCGGGTCCGGATTCTTCGCTGCCGCACCCGGCAAGGGCGAGCCAGAAAAAGAGAAGGAAGAAGGGTTTGACCTGCGGGTGTCGGTTGATCATGCGGGGGGCCTCGTGGTTCCCTGCGGCGGCGGGCAGGAGGCCCGCGCGCAGCGTGGTGGGGCGTTGTCCCTGAGGATGTTCCATGCCGCCTGCTCCATGTCCGCCTTCTCTGCACACGGAGGAAACAGGTCCAGGGCGGAGACGGCGTTTTCCACGGATTCTCTGGCCTTCTCGCGGGTGTATGCGAAGCCGCCGTAGCCTTCCACGAGGGCCGTCAGCGTTCCGAGGCGCTTCTTGCGCCGGGGATCGGAGAAGATTCGGCGGATCTCTTTCTTGTCTTTCGTATCGGCCCGGCGGAAGGCGACAAGAACGGGCAGGGTGACCTTCGCTTCGGCGAGGTCGCGCCCGGGTTCTTTGCCGGTTCGGGCCTGCGTGGCGGAGTAGTCCTGGATGTCGTCGAACAATTGAAAGGCGATTCCGAGCTGCAGACCAAAGGATTCGAGGGCCAGGATCTGATCGGTCCCGGCACGTCCCAGCAGGCCCCCGAGCTTGCAGGCCATGGCAAAGAGGGAAGCGGTTTTCTTCTTGACGATCTGCAGGCTGATTCGTTCCTCCAGAGAAAGGTTTCCCTGGTTTCGAATCTCCAACATCTGGCCGTCCACGAGCTCGATCAGGGTCTCCACCGCGAGAGGGGGGATCGAGGGATCTCCCGACCGAAGGGCGAGATCCATGACCGAGGCGAGGAGAAAATCGCCGGCAAGGATCGCGACGCCGTCGCCCCAGAGGCGGTTTGCGGTAGGGCGGTTGCGGCGGACCCTCGCGCGATCCATGACGTCGTCATGAAGGAGGGTGCCGTTGTGGAGCGTCTCTACGAGGGTCGCCGCTTCGGCGAGGTGCGGCTTCGGGTCGCCGAGCAGACGGGCGGAAAGGTAGAGGAGGCGGGGACGAAGGCGTTTTCCCCCGCCCTGGAAGACAAAGCGAACGACCGGGTACAGCCCATGAGAGGGGGGATGGATTCGCCTGAGGATGGCGTCCGCGGTCAGGGATGGGACGGGTTCGGGATGGACGGATTCGGTGCGTTTTTTCCTGGGAAGCATGGAGGCCCTGTTGTCCTTTTCTTCCGGTGATTTGTTTTTCGGAGGGGTCTGCGCAAGAAGGGTGCCAACGGGGTGAAATCCCCGGGACGGGCGCGGGCTGAGGGGGGATCGATCCCGTCGACTCCGTACGGGCCCGGCCCCGATTGTGTACGGTGCTTGGCAGGTCGGCCGCGCGGGTTGCAGGGCGGACGGGGGGAGGCTTGAATGTACTGCTCAGGGGCGGGCCTGCTTCCCCGGTTCGCATGCTCCACACGCCGGGTGGGGAGAAAACTTCACAGGGAAGGGGATTGCGCGAGCCGCTGCCGGAGCAGGGTATAGCGTTCCTGGGTCTTGTTGTTCCGGATGGCGATGCCCATGGCCTTGCGGGTGCCCACGATGACCACGAGTTTCTTGCCCCGGGTGAGGGCCGTGTAAACGAGGTTGCGCTGAAGAAGCATGTAATGCTGGGTGAGGAGGGGCAGGATCACGGCCGGGTACTCGTTGCCCTGGGACTTGTGGACCGAGATCGCGTACGCGGGTACGAGTTCGTCCAGGTCCGGGGCCTCGTACGGGATGGCGCGGCTGTCGAAGAGTACGGCGATTTCGTTCTGTTCCCGGTCCACGCTGATGATCCGGCCGATGTCGCCGTTGTAGACCTCTTTGTCATAGTTGTTGCGAAGCTGCATGACCTTGTCGTGGAGCCGGTAGATCCAGCCCGCTCTCCGCAGTTCGGGGCCTTTGGGGTTGAGTGCGCCCTGCAGGAGGGCGTTCAAATTCTCGGCCCCGGCCGCTCCGCGGTGCATCGGGCTCAGGACCTGAATCTCTTCGAAGGGGTCGAACCCGAAGCGCGTGGGAATCCGCTGGGTGCACAGTTCCTGGATGAGGGCGGCTACGCGGTCCGGGTCCTCTTCCTCGATGAAGTAGAAATCGCGGATCTCTTCCTTGGGGTCCTTGGGCGTCAAGGGGGATTTGCCCTGCAGGATGCGGTGGGCATTCGTGACGATCAGGCTCTCCTGGGCCTGGCGGAAGATGTGGGCGAGTCGGACGACTCCGATCGCCTGCGAGTCGATGAGGTCCTCGAGAACCCTCCCCGGGCCGACCGAGGGAAGCTGGTTTACGTCTCCGATGAGCACGAAGGCCCCCTCCCGGGGGAGGGCCTTGACGAGGTGGTGGAACAGGACCGCGTCGATCATGGAGGCCTCGTCCACGATCAGGAGCTTGGCATCAAGGGGATTCTTCCGGTCCCTCTGGAACCCCCCCTTCTGAAAGCTGTATTCGAGCAGTCGGTGCAGGGTCTTGGCCGGCTCGCCCGTCACCTCCTGGAGCCTCTTGGCCGCCCTGCCGGTGGGGGCGCCGAGGAGGCACCGGATGCCCATGGCGCGGCAGATGTTCACCAGGGCCCGCACCAGCGTAGTCTTGCCGGTGCCCGGGCCGCCGGTGATCAGAAGACATTTTTCTTTCAAGGCCTGCTCCACGGCCCGGCGCTGTTCCGGGACGAGCTCCATGCCGAGTTCCCCCTCGGCCTTGCGCAGGGCGTCCTGCACATCCAGGAGCGGGATCGGGGAAGGAGCCAGGAGAAAACGGGTCAGGTTGTCGGCGATCCCCTTTTCCGCCTGATGAAAGGGCGGAAGGTAAACGGCCTTGTTGTTCTCCTCGTAGGCCTCTACGTCCTCGTTCAGGTCCTCGAAGAAGATCTCCTTGGCGGTGAACAGGTTCGCGACGGCCCTCTGGAGGATCTCCACGTCTTCGACCTCCAGAAGCTCCCGGCCCCGTTCCATGAGTACGGGGTAGGGAAGGAAGAGGTGGCCCTCGGAGGCGGCCTCCCGCAATACGTAAAGGAGCCCGGCCTCGGCCCGGCGCGTGGAGTTCGGTTCCACGCCCATGGACTGGGCGATGCGGTCCGCGGTTCTGAACCCGATGCCGAATACGTCCGAGGCAAGCCGGTACGGATTTTCCTTGAGCATGGGGATCGCCTGGTTGCCGTACCGTTTGTAGATCTTCACGGCGAGTCCCTGGCCGATGCCATACCCCTGGAGAAAGAGCATGATCTGCCGGATCTCCCGCTGTGCATCCCAGGCCGATCGGATCTGGGCGATTTTCGCGTCGCCGAAGCCTTCGACCTCCCGCAGACGGTCCGGCTCGTTCTCGATGATCTCCAGGGTTTCCTCGCCGAACCGGTCCGTGAGCCTCTTGGCCAGCACCGGGCCGATGCCCTTGATCAGGTTGCTTGCCAGGTACCGCTGGATCCCGTCGATGGTGGCAGGGGTGAGACCCGTGTACGTGTCGATCCGGAATTGCCTGCCGAACCGTTTGTGGTTGACCCACTGGCCGGTGAGGAGGAGGTTCTCGCCCGGGTTCACGGAAAAGAGGTTGCCCACGACGGTGGTCAGACGGCTTTGGCCCTTCCGGCGGATGCGGGCCACGGTGTAGCCGTTTTCTTCGTTCGCGTAGACGATATGCGTCAGTTCGCCTTCGATCTGCCGAGGTGCCTGCACCGCCCGTTCCTCGCCGTCCGCCCTGGTCTGCATCGCCGGCCCGCCGTTGTAAGGAATTCCCCCGCCCGGAAAGGTCATCAACAGGGATTATGGTAAGATGATCGTTCCCTGACGTCAACGGAAAGCGAAGCGCCGTGAAACCATCCTTGGATATTGCGCGGGGTTCCGCCCATTCTCCTTGACATACGGCGGGTCCGGTCATTAGGGTGGGTGGCTGCTGACGCCTTTCCCCCGGGAAGCATTCCGCGGCACGGCACCGGCCATCCATTATCGGACCAGACAGGACAAGGGCACCATGAAGGATCACGCGGAGAAGCAAAGAGTCAGCCTGGACGAGGTGTTCCACCCGCGGGGCGTTGCCGTCGTCGGGGTGTCCGCCTCAAAGCTTGGCTTTGCGGAGTTGGTTGTGGACGCCCTCAAGAGGGCGGGATTCCCTGCGATCTATCCGGTGAATCCGAAATACGAGGAGGTCCTGGGGCTTCCCTGCTACCCGAGCGTGACGGCCATTCCGGGCGTGGTGGATCACGTGGTGGTCAACATACCGGCGGAATCGGTTTTGAAGCTCCTGGATGAGTGCGCGGAAAAGGGGGTTCGGTCCGTACACTTTTTTACCGCCGGCTTCGGGGAGAGCGGATACCGGGATCGGGCGGACCTGGAAAAGGAGATGCTCGTCAAGGCAAGGGCCGGAGGCTTTCGGATCATCGGTCCCAACTGCGTGGGCCTGTATGTGCCCGGGAGCCGCGTGACCAACCATTTCGACGATCCCCTGGATCCCGGTCCGATCGGGTTCATTTCGCAAAGCGGAGGCCATGCGCAGAACATGGCCTATTACGGTCGCGCCCGGGGCCTCCGGTTCAGCAAGGTGGTCAGCTACGGGAACGCCCTCGACGTGAACGAGAGCGAGCTTCTGGATTACTTTGCCGAAGACCCGGAAACGGAGATCGTCGCCGCTTACATCGAGGGGGTGAGGGACGGCGCGCGTTTCGCCGAGGCCCTTAGAAATGCGGCGTCCCGGAAGCCGGTTGTGATCTACAAAGGGGGGCGGACCGAGGCGGGCAGGCGGGCCGCCCAGGGCCACACGGCGAGCATGACCAGTTCCGTGGCCCTCTTCGACGCCCTCTGCCGCCAGGTGAAGGCGATCCAGGTGGACGACCTGGACGAAATGGTCGATGTGCTCACCGCCTTGCGCTTCATGAGTCGCCTGCCGCGAGGGAACGGTGTAGCGCTGATCGGCGCGGGCGGGGGGCCGAGCGTTCTCGCCGGAGACGGGATGGAGAAGGAGGGGCTCCGTCTGCCGGGGTTCCCGACAGGGGTGCAGGAGGCGTTGAAGAAGGTTCTGCCCGTGCCGGGCAGCATCTTCATCAACCCGCTGGACACCCCGAACCTCGCGACCGCGGACGGGATCGCCGCGGCCCTGAAGGTCCTCGGCCCGGTACCGGAGATCGACATGTTCGTCTACCACCTCGGGTTCCATCCGATCAGCCGTTGGGGAATGGGCTGGCTCTCTGCAGAGGCGTTCCTGAAGCCGACGATCGAGGCGATGAAGGCCGCTCAGCAGGAGGGTAAGCCCGTCCTGCTCGCCCTGCGGCCCGCTCTCGACTTGGAGGGAATGAAGGAGTTCCTGTCCGTCCAGGAGACATTCGTCGAAGCCGGGTTTCCCGTATTCCATTCGATGCGCAAGCTGGCCCGGGCCGTGGCCCGCGTCATCGCATGGAACCGGCCTCCGGCCGGTACGGGGTGAGGATGGATTTCCTGAAGCGACATTACGTCATCCTGGGCACTGCCCTGTTCGATCTCTTCCTGCTCTGGACCGTGGTCCATTATGTTTTCGGAGGATGGGGGCGGACGGTACGCGTGTATTCGACGGGTCCGGCCGTGTGGGCGGGGACCATCCTTGTTCTCACCGTACTCAATCTCGTCAAGAGCGATTTCAGGACGGATGTTCCCATGTATGTGTCCGCCTTCGGTCTCGCGTACTGGCTCGAGTGGTGGGGCACCACCCGGGGGGTCTGGACATACAGCGGCAACCGAACGCCGCCTATCGAAGAGATCTTCCTGTGGGGGATCTGCCTGCTTGCCGTGTTTCATTCAAACCTGCTCCTCCTGGGCAGGGGCGAGAGAAAGTGGGGAAAATACGCGACTTGGGCGATGGTCGTCCTGCTGTTCGTGCTGCCCCTGGTCGGACTTGTGTTCACCTGGGAGTTCATCATCCGCGTCGACTGGCTGAAATACCTTGACCTGCACTCCGTCATTGCCGTCGTGTTCGCCTCTGTCCTGATCCTCAAGGATTTCGATCTGAAAGAGACATTCCTGGTTTTTGTCTGCGGGACCCTCCTGGGAGGGTTTCTGGAGACCCTTGGCACGGCGTCGGGCCGCTACGCATACTTGTCGGGAACCGGCGCACCTCTGCTGGTGGGACCCATTTGGGGGGTGACCTGCGTGGTGATGGTCAAGCTCGGCTATCAGCTCAGGAAGGGCGCCTCCAGGGCGATCTCGTTTCTGCCGGCGCTGCGCCCGTCCTTGCCGGATGCGGGCGATGCGAACGGGACGTAAGCCGAGCCCCCCGGCCCGCACGGCCCCCCCGCAAAAAATCCCGTTACATGTTTTTCCCGCCTCTTCGGCTCGACCGATTCTTCTCCAGCCTGCGGATCGCCTCGGCCGCGCCGCCCGGCGGTACGTCGATGTGGGTGACCAGGCGGATCATGGTGTCGGAGAGGGGCAGGGCCATGATCCCAAGACGGTACCAGACCGTGAGGGTTTCCTCGGTGGTCGCCTGCGAGTCGGTGTGGACCATCAGGATGTTTGTCTCCGGCTCCTGGACGCGGTGCCGGTCGTCGAGTATGCGGCGCAGCCCGTGGGCGAGTTCCGCCGCCTGTGTGTGGTCGTCCCGGAGCCGCGGCAGGTTGTGCTCGATCGCGTAGAGCCCGCACGCTGCCAGTACGCCCGCCTGGCGCATACCGCCCCCGAGCATCTTCCGGTACCATCGAGCGCGCTCGATGTGGGCGTCGTCGCCGATCACCATGGAGCCCACCGGGCATCCCATTCCCTTGGAGAGGCAGCACGAGAGTGTATCGACCTCTCCCGCGTACTCGGCGAGGGGCGATCCGCTGGCAACCGAAGCGTTCCAGATGCGTGCCCCGTCCATGTGGAGGCGCATCTCCCGCTCACGGGTGAGCGCGTGAAAGGCACGGACCTGCTCGACGGAGACCACCCGCCCTCCTGCCAGGTTGATCGTGTTCTCCAGAACGACCAGCCTGCTGACCGGCTCGTGGACATCCGTGGGACGGATGACGTGGCGTACCTGCTCAGGGGTGATGATCCCGTCCGGGCTGTCGAGCACGTTGAACAGGACCCCGAGCAGGGCCGCGCCCCCGCCCACTTCGTGAGAAAACGAGTGGGTGCGGCGCTCCATGATCACCTCGTCCCCGCGCCGGCAGTGAAGGGCGATCCCGATGAGGTTGGCCATGGTACCGGAGGGTACGAACATGGAGGCCTCCCGGCCGAACAGGGCGGCGATCTGTTCCTCCAGTTTGTTGACAGTCGGGTCCTCCCGGAAGACGTCGTCCCCCACCTCGGCCCGGGCCATGGCCTCGCGCATGCCTGGGGAAGGTTGGGTAAACGTGTCCGAGCGGAAGTCGAGCACGGCATTCTCAAGCGACATGGTTCAGTCCTTTCTCATAGAGCACCGCAGGGATGGTTCTCGCTTTTTTGCGCTGCCGGAGGCATGCCTGGAGGGCCTGTTTTTCCGATTGCCGTGATATGCCGCCGAGAGGGGATACCCTTCAGGCGTGTGCAGACGGGAGGGCCTCATACCCAGTTTCAAAGGCCCGCTGGTTGATCTCGCGGGCGCGGCCCCGGAACTGGTCCCGGATCACCCGCAGGTAGCTCTCCTTGTCCATGGGAAGAAGGCCGGCGGATGCCAGGGCTCCGACCATCACCACGTTCATGGCCCGGATCTCGCCGGCTTCCCTGGCGATGTCGGTTGCCGGCAGGGTGCTCAGGTCGGCTGCATGGCCTCGGAGCAGGTCGAGGATGCGCTCCATGGGCGGATAGGCGAGGTCCCCGGACAGTACGCTGATGGGATAGACAGGCCTCGGATTGAGGATGACGCGAAGTTGCGGGCTTCCAAAATCCATGGCCACCTGCAGGGTCTCGATCGGCTCGAAGCCGATGAGAAGGTCGGCCTCGCCCTGGGGAATCAAGGGGCCCACCGGCGTGCCGGCCGTGAGGCGGACATGGCTCATCACGGATCCGCCCCTCTGGGAAACGCCGTAAGTCTCCCCGATCGTCGCGTTCAGGCCCTCCGCCAGGGCTGCCTGCGCCACCAACTGAGAGGCCAGGATGTTTCCTTGTCCGCCCACGCCCGCGATGATCAGGTTGAACGGGTCTTTGCGAAGTGCCGTCATGGCTGAACTTCCTCTTCGGTGATGCGGATGGCGCCCCCCGGGCAAAGCTCCGCGCACAGGCCGCAACGGGAACAGATGACCTCGTCGATGGCGGCGCATTCCTTCTCCTTGTCCCAGATCAGGGCGGGGCAGCCGAAGGCGGCGGAGCAGAAACGGTTGCACCCGCACTGTTCGCCGATACACTTTTCCGCGTCCACCCAGACCCTTCTTGCGGGCAATCCCTCCTCGCGGCCCTGGAGTACGGCGCACTTGTGCCTCATGACGACCACCTGCAGCTCGTTTTTCTGCAGGGCCCGGTAGAGGAGGCGGGTGGCGGCCGGGACGTCGAAGGGGTCAACGATCTGAACAGGGATGCCCATGCCGGCGCACAGCGATTCGATGGAGAGCCTGGGCGCCTCCTCGCCGAGAGCGGTTTTCCCGGTGCCCGGGTGGGGCTGGAAACCGGTCATGGCGGTGGCGCTGTTGTCCAGCACCACACAGAGGAAGGGCGACCGATTATACCGCGCATTCACGAGCCCCGGGAGACAGGCGTGAAAAAAGGTGGAGTCTCCCACCACGGCGATCGTGGGCTGAGAGAATCCGAATCCGGCCAGCTTGGCCATGCCGGAGCTGAACCCGATGGCAGAGCCCATGCAGTGCATCGTCCGGGACAGGTAGTAGCCGGTACGACCGAACCCGAGGGTGTAGCATCCGATGTCGCCGATGAGCAGCCCATCCCTTCCGTCGAGGCGGAGCACGTTCTTCATGACCCAGTAGGAGGCCCTGTGCGGGCAGCCCGGGCAGAAGGCCACTTCCCGTTTGGGAATCTCGAAATCGATCTCCGCCTGCATCGATTCTCTCAGGGGCTTCGGCAGAGACGGGGCTTCGATTTCCAGGGCTCGCGCGACGGCGTCTGCGGCCAGGTTCGGATTCATTTCCCCCACGCCGGGACCGTAGGCGCCCCGCACGGTGCCGGTCACCTTGCCGAGGAGGCGGGAAGGGGCGGCGGCCCGAAGCGCCTCCTTGGACAGCAAGGCCTTCAGATTGTATTCGAGCACCGGGTCCGACTCTTCAATGACCAGAACGGACGATGCTCCTTCGAGGTGCCGCTTCAGAAGCGCCTCGGGCAGAGGCCAGGTGGTGCCGAGCTTGAGCACGCCCACGCGCTCCGCCACGCCGAGCATCCGGATCGCCTCGGTGCTGTACCACCAGCCGGTTCCGCAGGTCACCACGAGGAGTTCGGGCCGTTCCGGCCCGGCGTACCGGTTGAACGGGGAGGACTCGTAGATCTCCGCGGCCCTGCGAAGCTTGTCCTTGACCTCCGCATGGTTCGGGCAGGGCGGCAGGGAGCCGTATCGCTGCTCCGGCTTCATGACCGCCGTTCTGGCGACCTTTTCGATGGGACCGAGTTCCACGACCCCCCTTGCGTGGGAGATGCGCGTGACGGATCGGACCATGCAGATCAATTCCAGCTCCTCGGAGAGGGAGAAGGCCCAGCGGACCATGTCCTTGGCCTCCTGGAAGGTGGCGGGCTCGAGGAGCGGGACATCGGCGAGGCGGGCGTAGTTGCGCGTGTCCACCTCATTGGTGCTGGAGATTCCGCCCGGATCGTCGCACACCACGAGCACCAGCCCGCCCGGGTTGCCGGCCAGCGACATGGCGGTCAGGATATCGGAGGCTACATTGACGCCGTTCTGTTTCATGGTGGCCATGGCGCGAAGGCCCGTGTAGGCCGCGCCGCACGCCCCTTCCAGGGCGACCTTCTCGTTGGTGGACCATTCCGCGTAATGGCCGAAGCGGGGGGCCGTGCGGGCGAGGGAGGCGAGGATCTCCGAAGACGGAGAGCCCGGGTAGGCCGCACAGTAGCGCACCCCTGCTTCGATGGCGCCGCGGGCGATCGCCTCGTTTCCCATCAGCAGGACCCTGCGGCCCGGCTCGTCGATTTCAAGGGGGTCCATGCCTTACTCCTCGCTCCCGGGGCCGTGGGCGGAGAGGAAAAATTCCTTTTCTTCCCGGGAGAGCCTGAGATAGGCTTCCATGCCGGTCGTCTTCGCTTGCTGCTCGAGTTGCTCCAGCACCCTCTTCTTTTTGTTGAAGGAGGCCTCCTCGAGAAGGCGTAGCCGATCCTTCGGGAAGGGCTCGATCTCGATCCGGTCCTTTTGGACCGCTTCCTCCAGGAAGTCGCGTCCCGCGCCGGTCCGAACGATCAGGGTGTTCCAGTCGTCCTTCCATTCCGTTGATCCGACCGAGAGGTCGGCCAGCTCGGAGGTGAAGTCGAAGCAGGTCCGGCAGGCCTGCCTTGCATGGGGACGCACGGAATCGTGGTCCAACTCGAAGGCCTCGCGGTCGGTCTCCACGATGAAGCGTCCCCTGGGCACGTCGATCCGCTTGAGTCTCCGACCGCCGGCCAGGGGTTCGATCATCCCCTCGAAATCGCGGTACGAAAGCGACCACATGCAGAAGAGGCCCACCACGAGGGCGATCCGCTCCCCGGGGAACGTCGGGTCTTCGATGCGCATTCGCTTTCGCAGGGCCAGGACCTGGCACGGCCTGCCGACCACGAGAACCTTACGGGCGTCTCCCCTGAGAATGCCGTCGAGTGCCTTCAAGGTCGGACCTGCCGTGTATTTCGAGCCCGATGCAGAGAGTACTTCGTCTCGGCTCCTGGCTACGAGGGGCATGGTTGCGTACGGTTCATCCGGGTCCTGCGACCAGGCCGTGAGCAGCGCCGCGTCGATGCGGCCGGTTTCGATCGCAAAAAGGGCCAGGGCGGTTACCGTTCCGCCGTACTGGGCCCTGGACCGGACTTCCTCGTCCCTTGCCCTGGCCATCCAGACGGATTCGTAGGGGCCGAGGAGGAAGCCGCTCCGGTGGTCCGAACGGGTGAATCGTCGGAGGGCGTCCAGGTCGGTGGGGGTTCGGGGACAGACGGCGTAGCAGCGTCCTTGATCTCCCCGGCAGTCGGAAATGAAGGCTATGTTCTCGCCCATCTCCTCGATGTAGGGGCAAAGGTCGAGGCACATGCCGCAACCTGTACACAGGCCTCTATCCAGCACTTCCTCGCGCAGTTCCCGCGGGCCTTTCTCGGCCGGGGCCGAAGCATCGGAAACGGGATCCCTGCTCGACATGGGCTGCCTCTTCTTGTGGAAAGGACGCAAGAATCATAGCCGCTGGAAAAGACCGTTGTCAAAAGAACGAATACAAAGGCGGCTTCGTTTTTGACATTCTCTCGGTTCCATGACATGCTCAATTCTTCGATGTCCTGCACCCCAAGGCATGCGGGAGCGCGCCTGTGGCCGGGAAAATCGTGAGAAACGAGCCTCGGACCCTGCATTCGAGCAGGGTCGGCCAAGACCCCGACGGAGCCTGCCAGGGCGCGGCCACCGCTCGTCCATCCAAGAGGAAGGGTGCGGCCCTCTTTTTCCTGGCGATGTGCCTCGCCGTCAGGGTTCCCGTTTCACACGCCCAGAACGCGTTCCAGGGTTCGGGCGACCCTTCTTTGCAGCCCTTTATCGGGTCTGTTTCCCTGTATTTCGACAACGATTTCCTTAGCGGAAAGGACAGCAACTATACGGGTGGTTACGGTCTCGCCTGGACCTCGGCCGCGACCCGGACGTACAGCGAGAAGAACCTCAACCGCAAAATCGCCAACGCCTTTTCCTTCCTGCCCACGGTGAACGCGGACGGCTACCGGAATTATGTACAGTTTGTGGTAGCCATGGAGGTGTATACACCCGCCGATATCAGGTCTCCGGAACCGCCCCCGGGGGATCACCCGTACGCGGGTGTCCTGTACCTGGACAGCTCTTTGCTGTCAAGGAGCCGCATCGGGGGACATCAGCTCACCCTCCGTCTCGGCCTCGTGGGCCCCGCCACAGGCGCCGAACACGTGCAAAAGTGGGTTCACGAGATCACCGGGTCTCCCATCCCGCAGGGCTGGGATACACAACTGAAGAATGAGCCGATCGTGAACCTCTTCTACCAGTACGACAGACGGCTCCTGAGAAGGGCGCCGCCGGATCGGTTCGGCTACGATTTTTCCTGGTGTGGCGGCGGTGGGCTCGGGAATTACTACATCGGGGCCAACGTGGGGCTCATGGGAAGGGTTGGATACCGCCTGCCCGACAACTACGGGGTGACCCCGCTTCTCGGCGGGGAAGAGTCCCTTGTGGGCGTTACGCCTCCACGGAAACACTTCCAGGCATACGCTTTCCTGGGCGCCCAGTGCTTCGGGGTCGTGCGGTGGCTGCCCACGGACGGGAATACCTTCAAGGACAGCCGAAGCGCGGACCGGGATGACGGGTTCCTCAGCCTCTCGACAGGCATCTGTATCGGATTCAGCAGGGTGCTGGTTTCCCTCAGGTACCATGGCATCGCGGGTCTGCAGAGTTCCGAGAGCTTCAAGAAGAAGAACAGGAACGACTTCGGGACGATACTGTTTACGGTCTTCCTCGGTTAGAAGACAAGAAAAGGATCGGGGCGAAAGCGAAAGATGAAAGCGGTGGACCCAAACGGGGAATATGTGAGGCCTTCGAAGAACCTGCCATTCAATCGAGACTCAACGACGGGATCGGCCTCAGCCGGCGGTGTCTGTCGACGCAGACCATCTCGATGAGAGCGGTCACCGCGGGCTTCTTCCCGCCGGGTCTCCAGGCCTCCTGATGGAAAAGGAGCCTGTATTTCCCTTCCTGCTCGACGGTCGTTCGTATGTCGAGACGGTCTCCGAAGGTCGCGCCGTCGAAGAAGCCCATCTCGACCCTGTACACCGAGAACCCGAACCCCTCTTCCTCCCACATCCTCACGAGTTTGTCGGTCCCGATCAGGCTCTCCCGCGCCCGCTCGAAGTACTTCAAATAATTGGCATGGTAGACAACGCCTGAGTGGTCTGTGTCTTCGTAGTAGATTTGTACCTGAAAATGGGCCGTCGCGGCCCTCGCCGTCCGGGGCGTCCCGGCATGCTTGTCAGCCATCACCGCCCTCCACCCTGTCCCACGCGATCATGGCCGCGCCGAGGGCGCCGGTCATCTGAGGATTTTCAGGCACGGCGATGCGGGTCTCCAGCCTTGCTTCGAGGGCCCGCACC
This sequence comes from bacterium, assembly GCA_015486285.1. Classification (GTDB taxonomy): domain Bacteria; phylum Desulfobacterota; class DSWW01; order DSWW01; family DSWW01; genus S015-6. The sequence goes on along the minus strand of WFRX01000064.1, from coordinate 8,820 downwards.
ACCCCGCTGTTCCTCGCAACACCGCCGGTGACCGCCACCGGCATCACGAGTCCGACCCGAAGTGCAAGGCTCGCAACCCGGTCGGCGATTGCATGATGGATGCCGTTCAGGATGTCCTCTACTTTTTCCCCCTTCGCAACGAGGGAGACGACCTCCGACTCGGCAAATACGGTGCACATGCTGCTCACGCGTACGTCCTTCGTGGCATGCTCCGCGCGTGTTCCCATCTCCTCCAGAGGGACGCCCAGGCTTCGGCTCATGACTTCCAGGAACCGTCCCGTGCCGGCGGCACACTTGTCGTTCATCGCGAAATCCTGGACCCGCCCCTGTCCGTTGATTCGTATCGCCTTGCTGTCCTGGCCTCCGATGTCGATGATGGTCCGGACCTGCTCCATCAAGGTGTGAATCCCGCGGGCGTGGCAGGTGATCTCGGTGACCATGGCGTCCGCCTCACCGGCGATCTGCCGGCCATATCCGGTTGCCACGACGAATGCGAGGTGCGACCGTGAGGCGCCGATCTCCTCCAGGGCCCTGTCGAGGGCCATGGTCGAGGCATCGCGGCTTGCCGCCCCTGTGGGCAGGATCGAAAAGGCCGCGATTTTGCGGTTACGGTCCAGGAGGACGGCTTTGGTCGTGGTGCTGCCGGAATCGAGGCCGGCTGTGAGGTCCCGGTCGGTTGGACCGTTTGGTTTTCGTGTCAAGGGCCGCCCCTTTTGTTCTGCAATAACCCATTGAATTTGTTGTTAAAAAGAATTATCCATGACTATCACAGACACACCGGTCCGTCAATACATCCGAGCAGGTTAGTCGCAGCACCGCTCAGCCCTGCGGCTCCTTGACGGAGGGCTCGAGGGGATGGTACCATGACAGCCGTCGATTGGGATTGTGGTTATACGAACAATGTAGACATAAGAACGGCCCGGAAGCGGAACCGTCGCCGACAAGGAGGTGATCGGTAGATCAGGATCATGGTCCGAGGGAAGAGAAATCGGGGATCGTCAAGCCTTACCTAATTCGGGGGGGGACATGAATCCATCTGTTTGCGCTAATTATCGGGACTTTCGTGTTGGTGACAAGGCTGTTTATCCCGGGCATGGGGTGGGAATCATCGAGGCCATAGAGAAAAAGGTCATTTCCGGGGACGAGCAACTCTTCTACGTCATGCGGATTCTCAACAACGGCATGACGATCATGATCCCGAAGAGCAATGTCAATTCTGTCGGCCTGCGGCAGGTGATTTCTGCGAAGGAGGTAAACAAGGTCTACACGATACTGAAGCAGAAGGAGATGCCCTCCGAGAACCACCAGACATGGAACCGCAGATACCGGCAATACACGGAGAAGATCAAGACCGGCTCTGTTTTCGAGATCGCCGAGGTGCTCCGGATCCTGTTTCGCCTGAAGAGGGTGAAAGAACTCTCCTTCGGCGAGAAGAAAATACTCGATACGGCGCAGAATCTCCTGATCAAGGAGATATCCGTGGCCAAGCAGCAGAAGGAAGAGACCACCCGCAAAGAGATGCAGAGCCTGCTCATGGGATGAGGTCCGCCCATGGAGGTACTCCGTCAGCGCCCGCCTTTCCGCCTTTTCCCGGCTTCTTTTGCAACATCCAGGTAAGGTTATGACGGTCGAAGGGGTCCCGCTAGGGGCCCGGCCGTCCGTGTCATGTCGCGGTTCTTCAGAAGGAGCGAGATTCATGCAGCCTCCAGCGTTGACCCTGTACAACACCCTTACCCGGGCGAAGGAACCGTTTTCGCCCCTGGTCGAGGGGGAAGTGCGCATGTATGTGTGCGGGCCGACGGTCTACGACCTGAGCCACCTCGGCCACGCGAGAAAAGAGGTGGTTTTCGATGTTATGGTCCGTTACCTCCGGTTTCGGGGATTTCGTGTCCATTACGTCCGGAACATTACCGACGTGGACGACAAGATCATCCGGAGGGCGCAGGAGACGGGCGTTTCGTGGAAGCAAATCGCCCGCGAATTCGAACAGGCCTTCCGGGACGATATGGAGGCCCTGGGCGTGGCGAGGCCGGACCACGAACCGCGGGCCACGGAGACCATTGAAGAGATGCAGGAACTCATCCGCGATCTCCTGGATCGACAGTTTGCCTATGTGTCCGAGGGCAGTGTCTATTTCTCGGTCGAGGCCTCGAGGGATTACGGGAAACTCAGCCACCGGAATACCGAGGAGCTGGTTGCCGGAGCACGTATCGAGGTGAATGAATCGAAGAAGAACCCCTTGGACTTTGCGTTGTGGAAGGCGTCGAAACAGGGAGAGCCTTCCTGGCCGAGCCCCTGGGGGGATGGGAGGCCGGGGTGGCACATCGAGTGCTCCGCCATGAGCCGCAAGTTCCTGGGCGAAACCCTGGATATCCACGGGGGCGGTGTAGACCTCATCTTTCCTCACCACGAGAACGAGATCGCGCAGTCCGAGGCGGCAACCGGCAAGCCCTTTTCCCGCTGGTGGGTTCACAACGGCCTGCTGACCGTGGAGAAGGAGAAGATGGCGAAGTCCCTGGGAAACTACATCACCATTCGGGACGCCCTGCGCGAGCTGCACCCGGAGACCCTGCGCATGTTTTTCTTGTCCCATCATTACAGGTCCCCGGTGGATTTCTCGAAAGAGGCCGTCGCCAGGACCAAGAAAAACCTCGACTATTTTTACAATACCTTGCTGAGGATCCAGGAGGTTTGCGGGAAAGAGACGGGACCGCCTCGTGACGAGCTGGAGGGGGAAAGCCGAGCGGCGCTGGAGGAGGGTTTGGCCCCGGATGCGCTCGAGGCCATGAGGGGAGTTACGGAGCGTTTCCAGGCGGAAATGGACGACGATTTCAATACGGCCGGCGCCCTCGGGGAATTGTTCCGGGCGGCCACTGTCCTCAACCGGTGGATGGATGGTGCCGACCCGGGTCGGTCCGAGCGGGGGGAACGTGTGCTGCGGGCCTTCCGGAGGGAGCTGAAGGAAATCGGCGAAGTGCTGGGCCTCTTCCACGAGGATCCTCTCCCGTGGTTCCGGCAGGCGGGCACGCCTGGTGAGGCGGCTGGCACCGGCCTGTCGGACGAGACGATCGAAGCATTGACGGCGGAGAGGGAGAGGGCGCGCAAGGCAAAGGATTGGGCAACGGCGGACCGGATCCGGGACGAACTGGGAAGCCAGGGAATCGTGCTGGAGGATACGCCGCGCGGCACACGCTGGAAGCGTACTACATAACAGATCAGGAATCGTTGGCGGGGAACCGGTGGATCGATTCGATCTCGTCTCGGGCTTCGATCCGAAGGGAGATCAGCCGAAGGCGATCGCTGACCTGGTGGAAGACATCCACAGGGGTGTCGAGCACCAGGTGCTCCTGGGCGTCACCGGCTCCGGCAAGACCTTTACGATGGCCAACGTTGTGGCAAGGGTGAATCGGCCCGCCCTGGTCATCGCCCCGAACAAGACCCTCGCGGGGCAGCTCTACAACGAGTTCCGGGCCCTGTTCCCGAACAACGCGGTCGAATACTTCGTAAGCTATTACGATTACTACCAGCCTGAAGCCTACCTGCCCGCCTCGGACACCTACATCGAAAAGGACGCATCGATCAACGAAGAGATCGACAAGATGCGCCATTCCGCGACCCGGTCCCTCTTCGAGCGTCGGGACGTGATTATCGTTGCCAGCGTGTCCTGCATCTACGGGATCGGCTCCCCGGAGAACTATCGCCGGATGCTCCTGTTCCTCGAGGAGGGAGCGAATCTGTCCCGGGAGGCCCTCCTGGACCGGCTGGTCGAACTTCAGTACACCCGAAGCGATCATGATTTCTACCGCGGCACTTTCCGGGTACGGGGAGACGTGGTAGACATCTTCCCGGCCTATGAAGATGAGCGTGCGGTGCGCGTCGAGTTCTTCGGGGATACGGTGGAGGCCCTGAGCGAGATCGACCCGCTGCGGGGCAGGGCAATCAGGGGGGCCGGGAAGATAGCCCTTTTTCCGGCCAGCCACTACGTGACGAGCGCCGACCGCCTGGAAAAGGCGATCGAGGGGATCGAGAGGGAACTCGAGGAACGGCTCCAGGCGCTGAAGGCGGCGGGGCAGATCCTCGAGATGCAGCGTCTGGAGCAGCGGACCCGCTACGATCTGGAGATGCTGCGCGAAATGGGGTATTGCACGGGGATCGAGAACTATTCGAGGCACCTGGACGGGCGGGCCCCCGGCGAGCCTCCGTATACGCTGATCGATTACTTCCCAAGGGATTTTCTGGTCTTTCTCGACGAGAGCCACCTGACGGTCCCGCAGTTGAGCGGAATGTACCACGGCGACCAGTCCAGGAAACGGACCCTCGTGGAGTACGGATTCCGGCTGCCCTGCGCCCTGGACAACCGGCCCCTGAATTTTCAAGAATTCGAGGAGCGCGTGCATCAGGTCGTCTACGTTTCCGCCACCCCCGGCGACTACGAGCTCGAGAAGAGCGGCGGCGTCTTCGTGGAACAGGTCATCCGGCCTACGGGCCTGGTCGATCCCGAGGTGGTCGTGGAGAAGGCGGCCCATCAGGTGGACCACCTTCAGGCGGAGATCCGGAAGACCGTAGCGGAAGGGGGAAGGGTACTCGTCACTACGCTGACCAAGCGAATGGCGGAAGACCTGACCGAGTACTACCACGAGACCGGCATACGCGTCCGATACCTCCATTCGGACATCAAAACGCTCGAGAGGATGGAGATCCTCCGCGACCTCCGGCTGGGGACCTTCGATGTCCTGATCGGGATCAACCTGCTCCGAGAGGGTCTCGATCTGCCTGAGGTGGCTCTCGTCGCCATCCTGGACGCGGACAAGGAGGGCTTTCTTCGATCGGAGCGGTCGCTGGTCCAGACCTTCGGGCGTACGGCGCGAAACGTACGGGGCCGGGTGATTTTGTATGCGGACCGGGTAACGCCTTCCATGGCCCGGGCCATGGAGGAGACCGATCGAAGGCGGAAGAAACAGCTCGCTTACAACCGGCTGCACGGGATTACGCCCGAAAGCGTCGTGAAATCGATCCATGAGATCCGGACCTCGGTTTACGAGGCCGACTATGGGCCGATCCCGAGCGTGGAAGAGAAGGGGCCCGTCTGCGGAAGCCTCGAGGAGTTGAGGGCGAAGATCCGCTTGCTGACGCGCGAGATGCGGGAGAAGGCCGCCAGGCTGGAGTTCGAGCGGGCGGCGGAGATCCGCGATCAGCTCAAGAAGCTTCAACAGGCGGAACTGGATCTGGCGTAGGAGCGACAGATGCACCCGATCGAGGATCGCATTGCCCGCCTGCCCGCCAATCCCGGCGTGTACCTCATGAAGGGGGATGACGGGAAGGTACTCTACGTGGGCAAGGCGAAGAACCTGAAGGCCCGGGTCCGGTCGTATGTGGGCGCCGCGGCCGCGGTCGACCGGAAGGTCCGGTTCCTCATGGCGAGGGTGAAGGACTTGGACCACATCGTTACGAAGACGGAAAAAGAGGCCCTCCTCCTCGAGAACACCCTGATCAAACGCTACCGGCCCCGGTACAACATAAACTTGAGGGACGACAAGACGTACCTGCACATGATGGTGGACCGGAACCATCCCTTTCCCCGGTTCGTGCCGGTTCGGAGGCCGGAGGCCAGGCCGGGTCGGCTCCTTTTCGGGCCCTATTCCTCGGCCGCTGCCATGCGGGACACCCTGAGGCAGATCCAGAAGATGGTTCCGTTGCGCTCATGCAGCGACCGCGAATTCCAGACACGGAAACGGCCCTGCCTCCAGTACCAGATGGGGCGCTGCTCGGGTCCCTGCGCGGGCGCCGTTTCGTCCGGCGAGTACAACGAGCTGGTGGACCAGGCGATTCTCATCTTGCAGGGGAAGAGCGATGAGGTGGTGCAGGCCCTGGACAGGGGGATGAAGGAGGCATCGGAGGGCATGCGATTCGAAGAGGCCGCGGAGATCCGGGATCGTATTCGAGCCATCCGCTTGACCATGGAACGTCAACGGGTCGTCGGCGGGCGGGCGGATGACCGGGATTTGATCGGGCTTTACGAAGAAGGCGGACACGTGGAAATCGCCCTCCTGTTGATCCGGAAAGGAAACCTGATCGAGCGGAGGAGGTTTTCCTTCCCGGAAACGGTGGTATCCCGGGTCGAGCTTTTGCGTTCCTTCCTGCTGCAGTACTACTCGCAGCCGGGTCGACCCGTTCCTCCGGAGATCCTCTTGCCCCTGGAGATGGAGGACCAGGAGACGGTGGCGGGGATCCTCAGCGACCTGCGGGAGGCGCCCTGTGCGCTCAAGACGCCGAAGAGGGGCGAAAAAAGGCAGCTCGTCTCTCTGGCCGAGTTGAATGCCAAGAGCCTGTACGAAGAACACGCCAGGGAGGATCGGCGCCGGTTCGCGGTGCTGCAGGAAATCCGGAAGAAGCTGGCCATGGAAAAGGCGCCGAACCGGATCGAATGCTTCGATATCTCGAACCTTCGGGGAGAACTGGCCGTGGGCTCCTGCGTGGTATTCCTGGGGGGCCTTGCGCTGCGGGACGAATACCGACGGTACAAGATCCGGTTGCCGACAGGGGCGGATGATTACGGCATGATGTATGAAATCCTCCAGCGTCGCTTCGGAAAGGGTCCGGCGGAGCAGACGCTGCCCGACCTGCTCCTGATCGACGGGGGAAAAGGGCATCTCGGGGTGGCGCTTCGGGTCCTCGAAGATCTCGGCATTCAAGGCGTGTGTGCGGCTGCGATCGCGAAAGGGCGGAGGCGTGGACCGGACCCGGAAGATCCGGCCGGAGCGGTCGAAAAGGTCGCGGACCGGGTCTTTGTCCCGGGACGGGCCAACCCGGTGAGCTTCTCGGCCCGCTCCAGGGGATTGCATCTCCTGCAGCAGGTGCGGGACGAGGCCCATCGGTTTGCGATTACGTACCACCGGAAGCTGCGGTCTCGGAAGATGGCGCGCTCTGAGCTGGACGAGGTCCCCGGGATCGGCCCGGCGAGGAAGAAGGCGCTCCTGGATGCAATGGGTGACGTGAACGGAATCCGGGCGGCCTCGATCGAGGAGCTGAAGTCCGTCCGGGGAATGAACGAAAAGGCTGCAAAGTCGGTCTGGGACCGCTTTCACTCGGGACCGGGGGCGTACGCTGTGTCCCTGCCGGAGGGTGAGGGAGCAGACTCGTGACGAAAGAAGTGACTTGCAAACATCGGTATGTTTTTCTTCCAAGGATCGAGCGGCCGGGTGCAGTTCCGGGTCCCCTCGAAGATTTACGCCGGGCGACTTCGGGGGAGGGAGAGATGGAGCCCAAGCAAATCGGAGAGGGGACCTGGAACTGCACGGGATGGCGAACATCGCGTGAAACACAGCGATATTTCCAGGCTGTCCCATCCGCTCGATTGATGGTGCGTATGATGGCGTGTATGGTAAAGACACAGAGTCTTGCCGAAGCCCGGGTCCGGTCCATTCGAAAGGAGGCGTGTACACATGTTCGAACTCAACGATACCCACAGGATGGTCCAGGATATGTTTCGTCAGTACATGATGAACGAAATCGAGCCGATCATCGACGACATCGAGGACGGTAAGATCCCTCTGTTCGAGCCGCTGCGCAAGATGGTCGAGACCCTGGGAATTCGTTCCCAGATGGATGCATTGGACCTGTCCAAACCCCTGCGCGGCGATTCGCCGGAAAAGCGAAGGCCGGACCCGGATGATCCCCTGCAGGGCATGGAAGTAGTCGCCGGCAATCTTCTGATCAAAGAGATGTCCCGTGTAAGCCCGGGAGCGGCCATGTCCTTCGGCGTGTGCACCGGCCTTGCCGGGGGGACGATCCTCGCCAAGGGGACGGTGGAGCAGAAAGAGGCGTTCGGCCGGCCGCTCATGAAGCTCGACAAGATCGGCGCCTGGTGCCTGACCGAACCGGGTGCGGGTTCCGATGCCCTGGGAAGCATGCGGACCACGGCCTTGGAAGACGGGGACCATTATGTCCTCAATGGCTCGAAGACCTTCATCACGAACGGACCGGTCGCGGATATCTTCGTCGTCTACGCCAAGCTGGACAGGGGCGGGGCGGGCAAGGAGATCCAGAATTTCATCGTCCTCCGGGAGGACGCCGGGTTGTCCACGGGAACACCCTTCCAGAAGATGGGGATGAAGGCATCACAGACGAGCGAGGTGTTCTTCGACGATTGCCGTATCCCGAAGGACCGGTTGATCGGAGGGGAGACGGCCGCGAAGAGCCGGGACCATGTAAAGGAGGGGTTGAGCAACGAACGCAGCGCCATACCCACCATTGCGCTGGGGATCATTGAGCGCTGCTTCGAGATCGCTGTGGGGTACGCGAAGGAGAGGGTCCAGTTCGGTCGCCCCCTGATCGAGTTTCAGCTGATCCGGAACCGCCTTGCCCGCATGTACGTGGCCATGGAGAACGTCCGGAATCTTTTCCTTCGTACGATGCAACAGGCGATTTTCGGAGGGCAGACCAAGCTCGATGTTTGCATGGGCAAGCTCTACTGCGCCGAGATGGCTACCTGGGTGGCCAACGAGGCGATCGCAATCCTCGGCGGCTATGGATACATGCGGGAGTACGTCGTCGAGCGGCTGGCACGGGACGCCAAGCTCTTGGAGATCGGCGCCGGCACGGCCGAAATGCAGATCATCACCATGGGCGAGGAGTTGGCAACGACCTGGAAGCCCTGAATGCGGATGGGAGGACAGTGTCCATGAGCGTAGTCGCCGCCATCGGCAACACGCCGGTCGTGGAGTTGAAGAGCCTGAACGGTAATCCCAGGGTGAGGATTCTTGCCAAGCTGGAGGGAAACAATCCGGGCGGGTCGGTCAAAGACCGTCCGGCCTATTACAT
>WFRX01000063.1 GCA_015486285.1 bacterium | reverse complement strand
GTTCTGAAGGGTTGCACACTCCGGATCCACAGAATCCTTTCATCGATGAAGGAAGCAAATTCCTCGACCGTATCGACCAGATCACGCTCCTTGGCGTCAAGGGCCATCAGCTTCTCGAAATAATTCGTATAGTCGTCCACGAGCGCCTGAAGGGAGTCGCGCTTGGTCCAGAGCAGTTCCCGCAAAAGCCGTTCCATGCGCCTTCGCTGGTAATCGGGAAGGGAAGGGTCGACCTCCTTCATCTTCTCGGACACGATCCCCTGCACGTCGGAAACGGCCAGCCTCTTTTCCCGAAGTTCGATGATTTTCACCTGCGCGTTTTCGATCGCCTGCCGCCGGGCCCGGATATCGCTTTTCCGGTCCGCCACGTCGGGCAGGTCCGCCCGCTGCTGGCGGAGCATGACCCCGATCGGAGCGCTCAGGCGCCCCGCCTCGATCCTCTTCTTGACGCTCGAGAAATCCGTCTGAACCTTCTTCAAAAGCTGGGTCGTCTCTCCGAGTTGGTGCGAGACGGCCTCGATCTTCTGCAAAATTCCCGCAGGGCCTGTACGCTGCTCAGCCAGGGCTGAATTCTCCGTCGCCAGCTCTTCGGCAAACCGCCGAACCCCGGGGCTGGCGTCCGTCACTTCGAGGAGGGCCTCTCTCGCCGCCCGTGCCGCCCGCTCAGCCTCTTTGCGACGTCGCGCCGTGACCTTTTCCTGCCACACCCGGACTGCCTTCTCCCGTGCCGCCTGGATGCGAAGGGCCCGGTCGACCCGCAAGGCAAGCAGTTTTCGCCGGGCTTCGTAGCTTGGGAGTTCTCTCCTGAGAGCCGCGATCTCGGCCTCGGTAGCAAGGATCGTTGCCTGCAAGAGAATCTTCTGCGCATTGATCAGCTCCGGAGGACCGGCCCCGGTCTCGTGCGAAAGCACCTGTTCCCTCGTCTCCAGCAGACGCTGTCTGGCGCCTCCCAGCAGTTCGGGCACCTTTTTTCGCCGCTCCAGCCGCCGCTTGACCTCGGCTTCCAGCTTGCTCACCTCTTCGTTGGCCGTTTCCCGGTCGAGCTTCGCCTCCAGCAGTCGTTGTTCCAGCAGATCCAGCGACGCATCCTTCGGAAGGGGCTTCCTGTCCGCGGGCAAAGGCTTCTTGAGCTGCCTGGCGAGGGCCTCCGCCGCCTTCGGCGCTTCCTCCCGGGCCCTGTCGAAGGCGGCGGCCTTGGCAGACCAGTCCGCCGCGGCCTTGAGCTGCCCCAGGGCCTTGTCATACGTTTCCAGGATCTTCGCCTTGAGCCCTTCTTCAAGGCCCGTTGTCCCTTCGATCTGCCGGCGAAGGCTCTTGACCTCCTCGATCGTCAACGATGCAGGATCTCCGCTCTTCTTTTCCTGGCCGAAGGCGGTAAAGGCCACGGCAAGCCCCAAAAGCGTGCCGATCAGCAGTATCCTGCCCGGCAAACAAAGACCGGCAGTTGGGCGGGGAAAGCGAATCATTACCGTTCCTCCTGACAGCGTGCCTGCGGAAGCCGGGTCCGGCCAAGCCCCGACAGGTCGCTTTTTCTTATGAGGTGACGCATGAATACAAAAGTGATCGAAACGAAGCCTCAGGATCCGGCAAGACGGTACCGGCCCTCCTCTTCCCCGAGGACGCCGTCTTTTTTCAACTTCTCCAAGTGGCTGGCCAGCACGGCCGCACCCGGGAACATGTACTGGGCCGGGCTGCGGAACAGGTTCGGAAGGAGTTCATTGAAGGTCTTCGGGGGGCCCTCGAGCGCATGCAGCAAGCGTTCCTCACGCCGCCTCACCTTCCCGACGGCGCCCTCGATCGCCTCCCGGGCATTCTCGATGAGATCCCCGTGAGAGGGAATCATCAGATCGACCTCGAGGGCCAGGTATTTCTCCATGCTCGCCAGATAGCCCAGCGCACCGCCCGAACTCGGGGTGTAAAAGGGGACTTCCATCCCCACCATGTCCCCCACGAACAGGATTTTCTCGTTCCCTTCGTACAGCGAGATGTGTCCCGGATGGTGCCCCGGCGTGTGGATCACCTCAAAGGCGTAGTCTCCGCAGCCGAGCACGTCCCCCTCGCGTACGATCCGGTCCGGGGAAGTCTCGGAAATCGGGCAGAAGGCCGCGTAGAATTCCAGGATGTCGAACCGCTCGCCGGGAAAGTGCTCGGCCACCAGATCGGCGTCGAAGGCCCGGTTCAGGAGCGTATTGTCCCGCAGATAGGGGGCATCCACCTCGTGATCCACAACGGTCAGGCCGGGAAGGCGCTCACGGAAATAGGCGATCGCACCCATATGGTCCGCGTGGGTATGGGAAATAATCGCGGTATGGATGTCCGAAACGCTCAACCCCTCTTGCTCGAAGAGGCCGAGCGTCTGCCGGATGTTCTCATCCCCTCCCCCTCCGACCTCCAGGCAAATCAGGCCTTCGCCGTCGCGGATCACCACCAGGCTCGAGGAATCCACGACCCCCTTTTTCTCCACCTTGAGAAAGTGCAGCCCCGGCCGAATCTCCATGATCGGATCCCTCCCCGCGTGCGTATGGCCACGGCCACTCGGTCCGTCACATGCCCATGCCCCTGCTGTCGAGCCCCGGCCGTAACCGGCAAGCATCTAAGGATAGTGAAAGAGGCCCCGACGGGTCAAATTCTCCCGGATTCTTCCTGGATTTTCCTTGACAAAGCCGAAGACGCCCTGGCAAATTGTACTGAATAGTCAGTTTATTTCTCATCCCATCCTTCCCGTCCCCCTCGAGGAGGCCGGCTTGGCGCGAAAACACGTTGCCCGAACGAAACGCGGAGAGCGGACCCGGCACCACATCCTGGAGGTCACCCGGATGCTTTTCGCCCAGCCCGGCTTCCGGGGCGTAACGCTCGACCAGATCGCCGAGGAGGCCGGCACCGCGAAGAGCAGTATCCTCTGGCACTTCGGTTCGAAGGAACATTTGCTCCTCGAGGTCCTCGACGACATCATGCGCGACCTCGAGGCCGGTTACCGCCAGAGCTACCCGGACGACCTTCCCCCGGCGGAAAAGATGCGCCTGCTCGTGAAGGACTACGTCCGCCTGATGGAGCAATACCCGGAACTGGGAACCGTCTTCTTCGGAATGCTTTTCGATGCGGAACTCATCAACACCATTCGGGACCGAGCAAAGGAGATGTACCGGGAATACCGCGCATTGATCGTCCACCACCTCACCGAGTCGGGCGTACCGACTACAGAGCCCCTGGCGGCCGCCGTGGTGGCGCTTTTCGACGGCGTGTTCATTCAGTGGTACCTGGATCCCCGGGGCGTGGACATGCTAGAGGTGTTCGAGTCCGTCATCAGCGGACTGGAGTCGCTCGTTCCCCCGGACGCGGCGCAACCGTCCGAGATCGGAAAGAAAAAGGAAAGCAGGAAACAGGCAAGGAGATCGTCTCAGGGGCCTGGACGGAGAAAAGGCGCCTGAGGTAGACTGCGGGCTTCCTTCGGGCTCGAGGGCTTTGTGCAACCTGACACCGGCACCATGAACGGCGCATAGTGAAACCTGATACCCCGATGCAGTCTTTCAGCCGATGGATCATCCGATACCGATGGGTGCTGCTCGCCCTCATCGCCCTGATCACCGGGGTTTTGGCCGCCGCCGCGAAAGACCTCGTGGTCGACAACGACTTTGACAACTGGCTCCCCGCTCATGACCGGGTGTCCAAGCTCTACCGCATGGTGGACAAACAATTTTCCTCCAATGCCCTCGTCTTCGTCGTCCTCGATTGCAAGGAAAAAGGCGTTTTCCAGCACGATAACCTCGCGCTGGTTCAGCGCATGACCGATGCATTGGAAGGCATCGACGAACTTTTCAATGTCTCCAGCCTTACCAACATCATCGACATCCGTAAGACGGACTTCGGGGTCGAGGTGGGCGATCTGATTCCCGAAATCCCAAACACCACGGCGGGGATGGAGGCGCTGAAGGAATATGTGCTCTCCAAAGAGATGTACGTCAACTCCCTGGTCTCGGAAGACGGGGCATACACGGTCATCGTTACGAACATAGAGGGCGATGCGGACGAGGTGGCCGTTGCCGCCGAAATCATCAAAACCGTTGAAGAAGTGGCCGCGGGCCACCCGTATTATTTCGGGGGCGAGGCAACGCTCCACCTGTATGCCGACAAATACATGAACCAGGATCTGACGGTGCTGACGCCGATCATGCTCGTCGTCATGGTTGTCATTCTCGCCGTGGGCTTTCGTCGGTTCTGGGGTGTGATCCTCCCCTTGGGGCTCGTCATCCTCGGTATCCTGTGGACCTTCGGTCTTCAGGCCCTGTTCGGCATCCCGGTCACCGTATTCGCGCCGGCAACCATTGTGCTCCTGATCGCCATGGGGGTCGATTATTCGATCCATATATACAATCACTATATGCGCGAGGGGGACATCCGGGCCGCCACCGCCCAGATCGCCCCTGCCGTCATCATGAGCGCGAGTACGACGATCGCCGGGCTTCTGACCTTCGGTTTGACCCGTATCGACCTGCTGCGTTTTTTCGGCCTCGTCCTTGCCATCGGGCTCGGCGCGGCGTGCCTGCTTTCGATGGTGCTGCTCCCGATCTGCATCTACCTCGTCCGGGCCAAGCCGGACCCGGTGGACCACCGACAGGGCACGCAAGGGCCCCTCCTCTCCCGGACGCTGGCGGGGACGGGCATGTGGGTGCATCGCCACGCGAAAGGAACGCTCGCCTTCACCTTGGCCGGCATGGTCGTGATGGGATTCGGCATCTTTCGCATCACCACAAACGTGGACTATGCCGAACTCATGCCGAAGGAATCGCCGCCCCGGATCGGCCTCAATGCCCTCCGGGACCACTTCAGCGGCGCCTACCCGATCACCCTTTATTTCCGGGGGGACATGGAAGACCCGGCCCTGATGCAAATGCAGGAATATCTCGAGAACTACATGCGTTCCTACGATCTGATTTCCGGGTTCACGTCCATCAACGGGTTGATCGCCGAGGAGAACTGGTTGATGAACGGGGTCTTCGCCGTCCCGGAGACCCGGGAGGGGATCGCAAACCTGTGGCTCCTGCTCGAGGGGCAGGACCTGCTCAAGACCTTGGTATCAACGGATCGGCGACAGAGCCTGGTCACGGCCCTGATCAAGAGACACGAGTCCGACGTGATGTGGGACCTCTCGCGGTCTGTCTGGGATTTTCTCGACAGCCATGTTTCAGACCGCGTTGTAGAGATCGATCCGGCCCGGTTGTCTCCGGAGGGGTTGCAGGCGCTCAGGAGGCTTCAACTGGACGCGGCTGCACGACAGCTGGCCTGGCTGGCCCAGAGCTATGACAAGCCGAAACAGTACGATGCCGCGCGCTTCCGCAAGGGCCTGGAAGAACGATTGCCGGAGATCGACCGCAACCTCGATCTCGAACCCGTGTGGGAGGCGAGCCGCGCCTATCTCGAAGAAGAAACCGTTGAAATCCTGCCGCATCCACTCATCGACCGGCTGGTAGCCGCCCTGAAACGCAACGGACCCGGACCGCCCACGCCCGAACTGGAGAAGCGGCTCGCGGAGGCCATCACGGGAGCCGGAGCGATGGACTCCGAGGATGCCACGTCCACGGCCAGGGGAGTCCTGAAGCGGGCCGGGTCGGTCCTTCGCATCCAGCGCGCCTCCGCTCTGGAGGCGGCCATGGCCCGTCTCGTTTGTCCCAACCTTGCGGATCACAAGGATTTCCGCAAGCGTACCGTGGGGGTGCTGTGGAGGCTCTGGGCGAAACGCCCTGTCTTCTTCACCTCCCAGATCGCATCGATCCCGCCGAACGACCGAACAGGGATGGTCGCCAAACCGCTCCGGGTCGATGAGACCGGCATGGCCGACCTGATTCGACGCTTTGACGATCTGATCTACATCAGCCAGATCCAGAGCCTCGCCCTGGCCGCCCTCGTCGTCCTCGCGATGATCTCCCTCACGCAGCGATCCCTCCGGCAGGGGATCATCTCGCTTCTGAGCGTCCTCGTTCCCCTGGGCTATATCCTGGGCCTGATGGGATGGCTGCACATTCCACTCGACTTCGGCACGGCCTTGTTCGGCGCGCTGATCATCGGTCTCGGCGTAGACGGCTCGATCCACTTCCTGCATCACCATCACGAACTCGAACGCAAGGGTATACGCGGCACGGAAGCGCTCCGGATGAGCATGGGACACGTGGGCAAGGCCATCGTAACGGCCAATGCCACCACCTGCTGCGGGTTTCTCGTACTCCTGTTCTCGCGAACCGCTATACTGAGGAACTTCGCGACCGTGAGTGCGCTGGCGATTTCCCTGGTGACCCTTTCGCTGCTGACCTTCATGCCCGCTCTGGTCACCCTTTTCCGGGCGGGCGAGGGCACGGACCGAAAATCGGCAGCCGAACGATGAACGGGTAAAGGGCAAAGAATATGTAGATGGGAGGGAGACATGAACGGATCGAGGCAGGCAGTATATATCATCATCGTCCTCTTCGTCTTGCTGGCCGCGGGGCCGGCCGCCGCCCTCACCGGGGACGAGGTGCTGGCCCGGGTGGATGCCGTCCTGTCGGCGCCGACCGACGGCACCAGCAAGGCCACGATGGTCCTTGTCGACAAGCACGGGAACAAAAAGGAACGCCGGCTGAAGATGTGGACACGTTATTTCAAAGACAAGGACGACTGGTCCCTGACGAAATTCGTCTCACCCGCCGAGGTCCGGGATCTGGGCTTCCTGAGCCTGGCCGATGACAAGATGTACCTGTACCTGCCCGCCTTCGACCGGGTCCGCCGGATCGCCTCCCATGCCCGCAAGGAGAGCTTCGCAGGCTCGGACCTCTCGAACGACGACCTCTCAACGGGCAAGTACGTGGACCACTACTCCGCAAGAATCACCAAAGAAACGGAACAGGACTACGTGCTCGAACTCACCCGAAAACCCGGTTCGAACCGCATCTATCCCAAGTCCATCGTCTGGGTGAACAAGGAGAATTTCACCATTCCCCGGATGGAGCTTTTCGACAAGAGCGGGAAGCTCTGGAAGACCTTCGAGGGAACATACGAAAAGATCCAGGGCTACTGGGCCATGACCGGCCTCACCATGACGGACGTCAAAAAGGGACACAAAACCATCATGACCATCGAAGACATCCGGTTCGATGTGGGCCTGCCTGAAAAGACCTTCACCCAGCGCTATTTGAAGAGGAGGGTCAAGGTTGATTAGAAAGCCGGCACTCTGTTGCGCGGGCCTTCTGCTCGGCGTCCTGCTGGCCCTTCCGACCTCCGGGTCCCGGGCCGAACCCTATGTGCGGCTCGGAGGAACGGTCAAACTCTACACATCGGTCTTCACGGAAAGCGGCGAGGGCGCCGGCTTCCTCCCACACGACGCGGGCGACTTCGCCCTCACCCGCACCGCACTCTGGCTCAAGCTCAACGGATACGCCTCGGACAATGTCAGCTTCCGGGCCCGGGTGGATCTCATTTACACGGCAGGTACGGATTACGACAGTATCGCCGACATCGAGGCAGGGACCGGATTCTCGTCCGAGGTGCAGGACTTCGACCTCGACTTCCGGGAGGCCTCGTTCAAGGTGATGGATCTCATGGTCCCGGGCCTCGACCTGATCGTAGGACGCCAGCGCGTGCGCTGGGGCACCTCGGACGACTACAACGTGATCGACAACCTGAACCCGGTGGATTACGCCAATCTCTACTCTTTTGACCCGGACTACTTCGTGCGGCACGAACCGATGGACGGATTTGTCCTCGAGTACCTGTTCCCCTTTGATTTCGACCTGAAGATCCAGGGGGTGTACTTTATCTCTTTCAAGCCTTCTCCTTTGCCCGACGGGTTCGAATCCTATATGGCCCTGGAGCAACAACAGGCCCTGGATAACCGGACCGCTCCGCTCGGACTTCCTCCCGGCACCTCCCACGTGGAACTCGCGGACGTTCCGGACTACAACATCAAAAACGGCGTATTCGGAATCCGCCTGAGCGGCAACATTCTGAACTTCGATCTCGGGCTCAGCTACTTCCACGGCTTTCAAACCCTGCCCCTGCCGGAGACGATCGTAACGGACCTGACCACGGAGATCCCCTCCATCACCGGCTCCTACGGGTATCCCCATCTGGACGTGGTCGGCTTTGACCTCGCCGGCGAAATCTACTCTGTCGGCATCTGGGCCGAGGTGGGCGTCTACATTCCGGAAAAGCAGGACACCGTCGTCCTCGTCCACACTCCGCTGGGCGACATGGAAGACCGTTTTCCCTTGCTGGACCGTCCGTACACGAAGTTCACCATCGGGTTCGATTACACCTTCGGCGTAGGCGAAGGCCTGTACTGGAACACCCAGTTCAACCGGGGATTTTACGACGAGTTCCATTACACTAAGGAGGCAGACGACATACTGGGGGTAGAGCGATCCGGATTCCTGGGCAAGCTCGATGACTACTACCTCACCTATCTCGAGTACTCCTTCCTGGGTGACACAGTGACGGTGAAGCTCAGCTTCTTGCTCGAGGTCGCGGATTACGGAGATTTCGCGGACAACACCACCTGGCTGCTCACACCCGAGGTCAAATTCATCCCCTTTGACGGAACCAGTATCGAGATGGCTTACATCGCTTTCAACGGAGCTACATCCACCAAAATGGGTGCCTTCTCGGACAGTGACATCGTTTATCTCCTGTTGAAGGCCTTTTTCTGAGACGCTGCAAAGGAAAACATGAATTTTGCATCTCTGACGGCATCCTTCAGCAAGGGAATCATTCGATTTCGCTGGCTGATTCTCCTCCTTCTCGCCTTGATCACCGCCGGGCTCGCCTACAGTACGAAATACCTCACCGTGAACAACGACTATGACACCTGGTTTCCGGAGCACGACAGGGTCACCATGCTTTACAAGCTGGTGGACAAGCAGTTCGGGGCGAATGCCCTCGTGTTTGCCGTCCTGGACTTCCGGGAAAAGGGAACCTTCACCCCGGAATCGCTTGCCCTGGTCCAGCGGATGACCGATGCGCTGGAAGGCATCCCGGAGATCTTCAACGTCACGAGCCTGACCAACGTCGTGGACATACGGAAAACAGACTACGGGGTCGAGGTGGGGGATCTCATCCCCGAGATCCCGCGAACCGGGACGGGACTCGAGGCCTTGAAGGAATACGTTCTTTCAAAAGAGATGTACGTCAATACGCTGATCTCCCGCGATGCGAAATACACGGTCCTTGTCGCCAACATCGAGGGCGGTGTCGACGAGGGGGTGGCCGCCCGAAAGGTCCTGGATACGATCAAGGAGGTGGCCGGAGACCACCCCTATTATTTCGGGGGCGATCCCGCAATCCTCGTGTACATGGACATGTACATGAACCACGACCTCGAGGTGCTCGTTCCCGTCATGCTGGCCGTCATGGTCGTCATCCTTGCCGTCAGCTTCCGCCGCATCCTGGGGGTGCTCCTGCCCCTGAGCCTCGTGCTCCTGTGCATCGTGTGGACCTTCGGCCTGCAGGCCCTCTTCGGCATGTATGTCAACATTCTCACTCCGGCGGTCGTGGTGATGCTGATCGCCATGGGAGCCGACTACGCGGTTCACCTCTACAACCACTACCTCAGGCGGGGAAACATCGAAATCGCCGCCGCGGAGATCGCCCTGCCGCTCGTCATGAGCGTTGTCACCACGGTTGCCGGGCTTCTAACCTTCGCCACCACCAGGATCGCCATTCTGCAGTTCTTCGGGCTTGAACTCGCTTTTGGATTGGCAACGGCATGCCTGCTTTCGCTGGTTCTGCTTCCCGCCTGCATTTACATGTTGAAGGCCGGCACGACACCGGCCGCCGCGACACCGGCCCGGGAGAAGCAATGGCTCCCCCGGGTGCTGATCAGGCTGGGGAGATGGGTGCAGGGCCATGTACGGCTCATCATGGCCGCCGCCGGCGTCGGCCTCGTGGTCATGTTGGCGGGCTTCACCCGTTTCACCACGAACGTGGACTTCGTGGAAAGCCTGCCTCCGAACAGTCCTCCACGGCGGGGGCACGCCATCCTCCGCGATCATTTCGGAGGCATCTACCCGCTCTCCCTGTACCTTCGGGGGGACCTGGGAGACCCGGCCGTCATGCAAATCGAGAACTATCTGGAAAACTATCTACGCTCCTACACATCCCTCTCCGGATTCACCTCGATCAGCGGGCTCGTGGCGGAGGAGAACTGGCTGATGAACGGCGTGTACGCCGTACCGGAGACCAGGCAGGGCGTCGCGAATCTCTGGCTTCTCCTCGAAGGGGAGGAATACCTCAAGACCTTTGTCAATGCCAATCGGAACCAGAGCCTGGTCACCGCCATGATCAAAGAAACCGACACGGGGGTCATGAAGGGCCTCTCGCGGTCTGTCTCCGCCTTTTTGAAGCGGCGCACCTCGGATCGGGTCGTGGCGATCGACCCGGAACGGCTCTCCGCCGAGGGGCGCAGCGCCTTGCGGGACCTCCGGCTCGCCGACGCGGCCCGTCAACTCGCCTGGCTGGCGCAGGGCTACGACAAGCCCCGACACTACAACCCGGATGATTTCCGGAAGAGGCTTCTGGAGACATTCCCGGGCCTGGATCAGGCGGTCGATCCGGCCCCCGTCTGGGAGGCGACTCGGACCTACCTGGATGAAGAGGCGGTCGAGGTTCTCTCCGCCGGGACGATCGACCGGATCCTGGCCCGCATGAAGGCCGCCTGGCGGAAAGGCGATCCGAACGCCGACGGGCTCCGGACGCAGATCGCCGATATCCTTATCGCCTCAGGGGCCATGGTCCCCGAGGATGCCGAGTCTACGGCCTCCGGAGTCATCAGGAGAGCGCAGGCTACGCTTCGCCTGGAAAGGGCCGAGACGCTGCGGGCGGCCCTGAATCCCCTTCTGACGCCTGCGCTCAGGACACAGAAGGATTTCCGCAAACGCGCGGGCGGCGTGCTGTGGAAGCTGTGGGCCCCCGCCCCTGCCTTCTTCCGCTCCCAGGTCGAGGTCATTCCGGACGTGGACCGCGCGATCCGTGATTCCAAGCCCCTGGAACTCGACCAGACCGGGGCCCCGGACTGGTTCCGCCGCATGGACGAGCTGGTGTTCGCCAGCCAGGTTCAAAGCCTGATCCTGGCTGCTTTGATCGTTTTCTTGCTGGTCTCTCTGGCCCACATGTCATTCAAGCGGGGGCTGATCTCTCTGGTGAGCGTACTCGTCCCGTTGGGGGCGATCCTGGGGCTCATGTGCTGGCTGGGCATCCCCCTCGATTTCGGCACCGCCCTCGTGGGGGCCCTGGTCGTGGGCCTGGGGGTCGACGGTTCGATCCACTTCCTGCATTACTACCACGGGCTGCGGCGGGAAGGAGCGGAGGGGAAATCCGCCCTCCTGGAAACCATGGGCCATGTGGGCAAGGCCATCATCACGGCGAACGCAACCACGTGCTGCGGCTTCCTGGTGCTCACCTTCTCGACCACCGAATTCCTGCGGAACTTCGCCCTGGTGAATTCGCTGGCAATCCTCCTGGTAACCATCTCCGTCCTGACCTTCCTGCCGGCCCTGATCACCCTTTTCCAGATGGACGACGGCAGGGAATAGGCCAACGGCAGCTACCAGCCCACCTTGTCGAAGAACCCCTGGTAGATCTCCTCCACCTCATCGTTGGTCATGATC
>WFRX01000062.1 GCA_015486285.1 bacterium | reverse complement strand
GGTCCTGATTGACCCGGCCGGGGTTTCCGTGGTACAAAGAGAAGGTACTCCGAGCTTCTGCTCCTGTCGGCCGTCCGGCCTACGGAGCGAAGCCATTGGGCCCGGCTGGAAACGGCCGCGCCTCCCGTGTTCGGAAAGGAGAACCGGCCTGTTGAGCAAGCTCACCGCCGATCCTTGCACGGGGTCGGCGTTCTTTTTTTCTCACACAGGAAGAGCGAGGCTTGCTCCATGAGATCCCAAGAGAAGAGGAACCCTCTCCTTCTCCTTTGCGCGGTCCTTGGCTGCCTCATTGTGCCCTTTCCAGAGGCTGTTGCCGGGCAGGCGCCGCGGTTGCGCATGGCCACGACAACCAGCACCGACAACTCCGGGCTTCTCGACTACCTCCTGCCCGCCTTTGAGAAGGCCACGGGCCTCCACGTTGACGTGATTGCGGTGGGCACGGGCAAGGCGCTCAAGCTTGCTGAAAGAGGAGACGTGGACGTGGTTCTGGTTCACGCGCCGAAGGCTGAATCGGCCTTCGTCCAGGCGGGCTGGGGCGTCAACCGCCGCTCCGTCATGGTGAACGACTTTCTGATCGTCGGTCCGCCGGAGGACCCTGCCTCGCTGAAGGACGCGGCTTCGCTCGCCGAGGCCCTTCAGCGGATCAAGGCATCCGGGGCCAGGTTCATCAGCCGGGGAGACGATTCGGGAACCCACAAGAAGGAACTGACCCTGTGGCCATTGGCGGGAGGCCCGCCCTCCGGAGACGGCTATCTAGAAGCCGGTCAGGGGATGGAGGCCACGCTCAGGATCGCCGATGAGAAGAAGGCTTACACCCTGACGGATCGAGGCACCTTTTTGGCCATGGGGACGGGCATGGATCTCGTACCCCTCTGCCAGGGGGACCCTCGGCTCCGGAATCCGTATTCGATCATCGCCGTAAATCCGGCCCGCCATCCTTACGTCCGCTACATGGAGGCGATGACCCTGATCGCCTGGATCACTTCCCCTGAGGGGCAGGCCCGGATCGGCTCCTTCCGGGTGGGGGGAGAGGTCCTGTTCCATCCGCTGGCGGTGCCTGCGACAGGGAAAGTTGCACATGAGCAGCGAAGCGCTGGGCATTGAGGTCTTCGACATCATGGGGGTCTCGCTCCGGGTGTCCCTGGTGGCGACGACACTTGCAACGGCCGTGAGCGTGCCCGCAGGCTTCCTGATCGCAGTCCGCGAGTTTTGTGGAAAGCGAACCCTTGTGGCCGTGATCAACTCGCTGATGGCCATGCCCACTGTCGTGGTGGGCCTGCTCGTGTACATCCTGCTCAGCCGGTCGGGGCCCCTCGGGTTCCTGGGCATCCTGTACACCCCTCGGGCGATCGTGGTCGGACAGTTCATCCTCGCCCTGCCGATCATCACCGCCTTGACCTATGCGGCGACGAGCAGCGTCGACGAGCGGGTCAGGAAAACCGCCGAATCCCTGGGGGCCACCCCGGCCCAATCCGCCTGGATGGTCCTCAAGGAAGGCCGTCTCGGGATCATCGCAGCCGTGGTGGCCGGATTCGGACGGGTCATCGCGGAGGTGGGCTCTGCGATCATGGTCGGGGGAAACATAAGAGGCTACACGAGGACGATGACCACGGCGATCGCCCTGGAAACCGCCAAGGGGAATTTTGCTCTCGGCATCACCCTGGGCGCCGTCCTGATGGCGGTCGCCCTGTCGATCAACCTGATGGTCGATACGTTCCTGGGACGCAGATCATGAGCGAGGAAATCCTTTACCGCCTTCGGGGAATCAAACGGGTCGTAACGGACGGACGGCTGGTCCTGGACATCGAGGACCTTGAAATTCCCGAGGGGAGCCTGACCGCCGTTGTGGGTCCGAACGGTTCCGGGAAGACGACCCTGCTCACGATCCTCGCCTTTCTCGTAAGGCCCGAGGAGGGGGAGATCGTCTTCCGGGGTAAACGGGTGGAGGCGGGGGACGAAGTCGCCCTTCGCAGGATCGTGACCATGGTTCACCAGGCCCCGTTGCTGTTCCACGGCTCCGTGTTCAAAAACGTGGCTTACGGCCTGCGGATCCGGCGCGTTCCCCGAAGCCAGTGGGAGGGCCGGGTGCGGGAAGCGCTGGCGCTGGTCGATCTCGAGGGCTTTGAGAGGCGCTCTGTCAAGGGGCTGAGCGGAGGAGAAACGCAGCGGGTCGCCCTGGCCCGTTCCCTGGTTTTTCGTCCGGAGGTGGTGCTGCTGGACGAGGCGACGGCAGGCGTGGACGCGGCCCGGGTGGAAATGGTCGAAACGCTCATCCAGGACGTCAGCGCGAAGCTCGGGGCCAGCATCATCCTTTCCACGCACAACCTCGCCCAGGCCTACCGACTGACCGACCGGGTGATCCACATGTCCGCGGGAAGGGTTGTAAGGGGAGGAATGGACAACCTTTTCAGCGGCCATGGGGAGCACGAAAACGGCTGGAATTTTATCCGTCTCCGGTCCGGCCCGCGCATCGCCGTCCCCGGTTGCCCGCCGGGCGCGATCCGCTTCATGATTCCATCCGCGAGCATCGATATCGCGGCCGCACCGGGAGGCGGCGAAGGGATCAACCGATACGAGGGCACGGTTACCCGCATGGAGATCCGGGGCAGAATGGTTCGGTTGCGGGTGGCCGGGGAACTCGGCCTGCGGGCGGAAATGGCCCCCGAAGAGGTGGAAAAGAGAGGAATCCGGTTGGGTGGCCGGGTTGTTGCGGTGGTGCCGCCTGAGGCGGTGCAGATTCTTGACTCGTAGAGGGACTGGGAGGAAAGCGGGGCACAGGTTCCTGTCGGCTGGACCGTCTTCCGGCATCCCAACGCGAGAGGCGGCGGAAAAATGGCGGAAGCGCTCGGAATCCGATGGGCCGGGAAACGTAGAGAAGGATGAAGGGAGGAAACAATCGCATGATTTCCGTCGAGGAAGCGACCCGAAGACTGCTGAAGAAGGCCCGGCCCCTGGGAACGGAAGAGGTGCCGGTACGCAGGGCCTTGGGGAGGACCTTGCGGGAGGATATCGTCAGCCCCCTTTCCATCCCCCCTTTCAGCAAGTCCGCGATGGACGGCTATGCCGTCCGGTCGGCCGATGTGGCGGGCGCCTCAGAGAAGTCGCCTGTCGAACTCCGGGTCCTCGAGGACGTTCCCGCGGGTCGGGTCGGCAGACACCGCGTTACGAGGGGGACGGCGTCGCGTATTATGACGGGCGCGCCGATGCCTCCGGGGGCGGACGCCGTGGTCATGGTGGAGTACACGAAGAGGACGAAGGGCGGCGTGCTTATCCACAAGGAAGTGGGGAAAGGCACCCACGTCGCACGCGCCGGAGAGGACGTCCGGAAGGGGCAGCGGGTGCTGAAGGCGGGAGCGGTTATCCGTGCCTCTGAGATGGGGATGATCGCCGCCACGGGGCGTAGCAAGGTAACGGTGGGTATCCGGCCCAAGGTGCTCGTGCTCTCCACGGGAAGCGAAATCCTGGCGCCGGGCCGGCCCTGGAGGCCCGGGCATATCTACGATTCGAACGGGTATTCCCTGACCGGCCTTGCCGCGGCACGGGGGGCCGATGCCAGGTTCCTGGGCATTGCACCCGACCGTAGAGGGGCCCTTGAAAAGAAGATCGGCGGTGCAGGCCGATTCGACATGCTGATCCTCTCGGGCGGGGTGAGTGTGGGAGACTATGATCTCGTCCAGGACATGCTCCTCGGGATGGGCCTCATGCGCATCTTCTGGAAGGTGCGCATGAAGCCCGGGAAGCCCGTTCTCGCAGGGACCTACGACCAGTCCTTTGTCCTGGGGCTGCCCGGCAACCCGGTTTCGTGCATGGTCACCTTCGAACTCTTCGCGCGGCCGGTCCTGGAGGCGATGCTGGGAAGGCGGGAACTCGGTCCGGCCAGGGGCCGGGCGCATCTCCTGGAAGGCACGAAACTGAAGCCGGGCAGGCGGAAATTCCTTCGCGGACGTCTCATCGAGACGGAGGGCCGACTGTACGTTCGGCTTTTCAGCCGGCAGGAATCGGGCGTCCTGCGCAGCATGGTCGAGTCGGATGTACTCGTGGACGTCCCGGATAACACGACCGTGCTCGACACGGGCTCGATCGTCGACATCGTGTACCTGAGGTAGGAGAAATGAGCGAGCTGTCGCACCTGGACGAGAAGGGCAAGGCGAGAATGGTCGATGTGGGAGGCAAGCAGGTCACGACCCGGCGGGCGGCTGCGTCGGTCAGGGTCCACATGCTCCCGGAGACGGTCCGGGCCATCCGGGAGAACGCCCTGAAGAAGGGTGACGTGCTGGGCACGGCAAGGATTGCCGCCATCCTGGCGGCCAAGAAGGTGGATCAACTCATCCCCCTCTGTCACCCCCTTCCGATCGACTTCGCGGGCGTGGAATTCACGTTCGAGGAGGCGGCACTGGTGATCCGGACCGAGGTCCGGGTGAAGGCGAGAACCGGGGTCGAGATGGAGGCCCTCACCGCCGCGTCGGTCGCGGCCCTGACGGTCTACGACATGGCGAAGGCCGTGGATCGCGGTATGGAGATCACCGATTTACGGCTCGAGCGGAAATCCGGCGGCCGGTCCGGGGATTTCAGGCGCGGGGCCCCTCCGCGGGGCGAGAAATAGAGGAGTCGAAGACCATGGGAACCATCTTTTCGATCAATACGAGCGACCGGAAGCGAGTGCCCAAGAATCCCGTGGACGAGGCGGAACTCGTTGCGGGCATGGGCCTCGCGGGGGATGCCCACGCGGGGCCCGGGAACCGACAGGTGAGCCTGCTCATGATGGAGTCCATCGAGAGGCAGCGCCTGGCGGTGGAGAAGGCCTCGCATGGCGGGATCCAGGAAGGCGCGAAGGGGCGGCGAGTCGATCTCGTCCCGGGCATCTACGCGGAAAATCTGACCACACGAGGAGTCCGCCTGACAGACCTCCGGATCGGGGACAGGCTGAGAATCGGGATTGGGGTGGAGCTTCGCGTCTCGAAGATCGGAAAGGAATGTCATGCCAAGTGTGCCGTCTATGCGCTTGTGGGCGACTGTGTCATGCCCCGGGAAGGTATCTTCTGCGAGGTGATTGAAGGGGGAAAAATCCGGAAGGGAGACGGAATTGAATGCTGTTGATACCCTCCGCGTTTCGGTAACCGACCGCTGCAACCTGCGATGCGTCTATTGCATGCCCCCGGAGGGAATACGGGGGATTCCACCCGGGGAGATCCTCCGGTACGAAGAGATCCTCCGCCTGGTCCGGATCGCCACCGCTCTGGGCATCCGGAAGATCCGGCTCACCGGGGGGGAGCCTCTTGTCCGGAGAGATATCACCCGGCTCGTCTCCTCGATCGCGGCGGTGGAAGGGATCCTGGACTGCTGCCTGACGACGAACGGCGTCCTGTTGAAAGACCTCGCCGGCGGGCTGAAGCGGGCGGGCCTGGACAGGGTGACGGTCAGCATGGACAGCCTCCGGCGGGAACGTTTCGAAAAGATCACGGGGCACGACCTCTTGCACCGCGTCCTGGAGGGCATCGAAGCGGCCCTGGCCGTGGGCCTGGCGCCCGTGAAGATCAATACGGTGGTCATGCGAGGGGTAAACGATGATGAGATTGTGGATTTTTCACGCCTGAGCGTGGACCGCCCCATCGAGGTGAGGTTCATCGAGCGCATGCCCTTCGGGAAGCGGGCGCAGACGCGGGGGTGCGGGCTCTGGGAAAAAGAGGGAATTGCGGGCGACGAAGTGCGGCGCAGGATTGAATCCGTTTTCGGCCCCCTCGAGCCGGCATCGCCTGCGGTGCCGCTGCCGGGGCCGGCCCGGTTGTACCGGATCCCGGGAAGCCTGGGCCGGATCGGCCTGATCACCCCCATGACCCATCCCTTCTGCCATGCCTGTACGCGCCTGCGGCTCACCCCGGCCGGAAGGCTCCGCAACTGCCTGTTCAGCGACAACGAAATCGACGTCCGGGACCGGATGCGTGCCGGATGCGGGGACGAGGAAATCCGGGATGCCTTCGAGACCGCCATCCGGTCCAAGCCCCGACACACGGAACCGACCTTCTCTGCGAACCACAAGTGGATGGTCGAGGTAGGGGGATGATCCATGACCCGCGTGGGCGTATTGACTGTGAGCGACCTTGGTTCGAGGGGCGAGCGCGAGGACACGGCCGGCAAGGCGCTCCGTGATATCCTGGACGAGATGGGCTGGGCCGTGGAGCGATATGACATCGTCCCGGACGAAAAGGAGATCATCGCCTCCAGGCTCCGCCAGTGGTGCGACGAAGGGGAGCTTCATCTGATCCTGACCACGGGGGGAACCGGGTTCGCCGAAAGGGATGTCACCCCGGAGGCAACCCTCGGGGTTCTGGAAAAGCGGGCCCCCGGCCTCTCCGAGGCGATGCGCGCCGCGGGTGCGCAAAAGACGCCGATGGCCATCCTCTCCCGCGGCATCTCGGGTATCCGGGGCCGCACGCTTATCATCAACCTGCCGGGGAGCAGGAAGGGCGCGATCGAATCCCTCGAAGCGGTCCGGGAGGCCCTGCCGCACGCGATCGACGTCTTGCTCGGCCGCCCGGGCCATTAGCGCCTTTCAACGGGGCATCAAGATTCGTACAACTCTTCCTTTTTCAGGCCGCGCTTCTTCTTGAGCATGCCCACGGCCTCCTGGCACGCACCGAAGGCCTGCTCCTTGGATGCGGCCGTAACCCCCGCCACCAGGATGGTTTCTCCAACACGAAGCTCGCCGATCCGGCGGATCAGGAGGATGTCAAGGACGTTCCACTTCTCCCGCATATCGTGTTCGATCTTTTCGAGTTCCCCCTTCAGGTCCCCGTCCGGGATCAGCCGGATCCCCTGCGTTTTCCTCTCTTCGACGACGGGCTTGACGACGCCGACGTGAACCACGATCGAACCCGTGCCCTCCGGGCACAGCCGTTCGAAGAGTGCGTCCGTCTCGATCGGATGCTCGGTCACCTGGATCATGCCGTCTCCTTCCTTCGCAGCAGGAATCGTCGTTGGCGGTCCCCCCGTTTCCCATCCCGCGAGGCCTGCCCGGCAGACAGACGCAATGGCCCGCTCGATGGATTTGTCTGGGAACGGATACGAAAAGGAGAGGGGACCCGCCGTATGTCAGCAACAGGGATCGGTCCTCCTTGGTAGTCGGTGTCATAGACGCGACCGCATTCGGAGGCCGGATCCATCCCAACGGGCTGCGTTGCGCGCCGATTGCATGCCCCCTATTCGCCCTCCTCGATAGGCAGCCGCATGTATGACATCGAGCACGAAACTGCCCACATAGCAGGAGCGTGCCTTCAGACGGCGAGAGGATAGCAGGCAGCCGAATGGCGTGTCAAGAAGAAAGGCTCTCACGATCATGTGGGGTCCCGGCGAACACGGCGAGCACCATGGCGCAGAAGGGTTCAGGTTGGAGACCAAGCTTCCAGTCCCTCGAAGGGGAATGGAATTTCGCCTACGACGCCCAAGATGTCGGACTCTCCAGTGGGTGGAACGCAAACCCCGTCTTCTCGAAAATGATCACCGTGCCCTTTTGCGTGGAGTCCGAGGCCTCGGGGATCGAGGATCTTGACCCTCCCCCGGTGGTTTGGTACGCGAAGCGTTTCGGAGACGCTCTGCCCGCGACGCCCGGTCGTACCCTCCTTCATTTCGGCGCCGTTGATTACCAGGCCACGGTCTGGCTGAATGGTCAATACCTGGGGCGGCATGGCGGCGGCTACACGCCTTTCAGCTTCGATGTCGACGGACTCCTGCAGGACCCGCAGCAGCTTCCCCTGGAGATCCGGCGGCAGTTCGCCGATTTCATCGAGAAACAGGGTGGTGCCGTTCGCTATCTCGAAGCGTCCGCGCCGTCTGGAAAGGGCGCCTGTGGAAGCGGG
Source organism: bacterium (assembly GCA_015486285.1). Lineage (GTDB taxonomy): Bacteria > Desulfobacterota > DSWW01 > DSWW01 > DSWW01 > S015-6. The sequence goes on along the minus strand of WFRX01000062.1, from coordinate 2,482 downwards.
TTTAGCCCGTCAGCCAAGATTCGAATCGGATGGGGAGAAGAGTGTCCTCTTCTGACATCAAGGGCGGACCCAGGGGGAGAGTTCGCAGACTTTCTGATTGCGGTTCCCGCCATCCACAACGATGTAACCGGGGTCAGGCAGGCGGCCTGCGCATCCATAGCCGTGTCGATGAACAGCGAGGCCGTCCAGGTGAAACTGTCCGTGCTATAGCCCCTGCCGTGGTATGGATCAAAGCCTCATGAAAGCACCAGAGGCGAACAAGTTCCACGATGTCGTTGCCGACTGAGCCTCTCTTGGTCTCGAATCCGTATCGTCCCGGGCCATGCATCAGCGGAATGACCAACCGTAAGCGCAATCCTGATCATTCGTGGCAATACCATGCGGAGCGCACATAAGGCGGAAGACCCAATGGGAATATGTCTTCAAGATCCCTTCCGGGAATAGCCCCGGGGAGTCCGCAGAAATTCCGCCATTTGTCGATGGCATCACTCATCGCCCTCAGCAAATCGAAAGGGGGGGGGCTCAGAAACAAAGACCTGACCTTGTCACGCTCCTCTTCCATCCGGTCCGCCAATCGTCGAAGGGGCGGCTCGACAAAAGCGGCCGTGAGGTAACCGGGGTCAGGAATCTCCACATTAAACGCCACCGACCCGCTGCCTACCATCATTGCTTGATGGGCCCAGGTCAATATTCGATACACAAGATCCTCCGGCAGGTTGTAGTCGATGTTCGCAAAGAGCGCTTCATCGCGGATCCTTTTTGCAGGTGCAAGGATGTAGTCGGCCTGGACCCGGGCGAATCTGATATTGAATGCTCCCAGTACTGCCTCAAGAGTGGATAGGCGGATGGCTATCGCGGATGCCCTGACTGCACCGGCTGTCATGAGCTCAATGAGCGTAAACCGGCCGCTCGGGTCAATACCGTTGACCGGGTTGGCGTTCCCATAGAGATATCTGTGGAGGGATATCGGGTCGAAGGGATTGCCCGTCTCCGGGTCGTGGGTGATGAATCTGCCGCTGTCCGGATCGTAATACCTCGCCCTGAGGTAGTAGAATCCCAGGTTCGGATCGTACTGCTCACCGGTGTACAGGTAGGGGTTCTCTGTTGTCCCCGTTCTGTTCAGCAGGTTGCCGAAGGCATCATAGACGTAGCTGTCAGTCGCCGCTTCAGAGGCATCCGTCAAGGTCCGTGTCGACATCTGACCGTCGTAGTGGTAGTAGCTCGAGACCCCGCCTCGCTTCTGCCGGATGAGATCGTCGCCGTGGACGTAATCGGTGATCAGGACGCCGGCACCGTCGCGCTCCTCCAGCACTTGCGCATACCGTCGGTTTCGGTCAACCAGATAGCGGGTTGCGTCACCATTCACGGTTGCCTGCACGCGATTCCCGTCCACGTCGTGCTGGTAGCTCGAGACGCCCGCCGTCGTCTGGGCGCCGATCAGGCGGTTCTCATAGTCGTACTCGTAAAGATCCGTATCACTCCCCGTCGTTCGACTCGTGGTATTGCCGTTGTTGTCGTACCCATAACTTCGGCTGTAGGAAGGATTCGTCTCTGTGAGGAGTTGATCGTTGGCACTGTAAGTGTACGTTGTCGTCCCTTCGCCGTTGGTCCGGGTCACCCGGTTACCCACGGCATCATAGGCGTAGCCGATGGTCTCATCACCCAGAGTCGGGTCGGTAACGTCCTCTTCCGTGAGTCTGTAGAGGCTATCGTAGGTGTAATCCACGACTCGCCCCGTGTGCTCCTCTACCCGGATTCGGTTACCTGCCGGCCCGAGGGTGTAGGCATGGCTCGAGAGGATCTCGCCCGTGGATTTGCGGTTCTCCACGTAGATCAGGCGGTTCAGACTGTCGTAGACGTACTCGGCCTCGGTCCCGTTGGGATAGAGGACACCCGTCCGGCTGCCCACATGGTCATAGGCGTACTCGGTCAACCCTCCATCCGGGTCGGTGACCCTCTCGAGCCGGTTCAGGGCATCGTAGACATAGGCCGTCGTCCCGGAATCGATCGTGACCGAGGTTCGGTTTCCCCTCGCGTCATAGGTGTAGGCGATGCTGGTTCCGTCGGGGCTTTCCACCTCCACAGGTCTGTCTCTCAGGTCATACGTGTAAGTTGTGACCCCCCTTGCATCCGTAGCGGTCGCCCGCTTTCCCGTCGGGGTGTACGTAAACGAGACCTCCGAGGTGTCCGGATACTGCTTGCGGATCAACCGGTTCAAGGAGTCGTAGGTGCTGGCAACCGTATTGCCGTTGAAGTCGGTCTTCTCGACGAGGTTGCCCACCGCATCGTACGTGAAGCTCTCGCTCTGAGCCATGGGGAGGGTCCGGGTCAGAAGTCTGCCCAGGGCGTCATAGGTGAACGACGTCGTATGCCCGTTCGCGTCGGTCTGCGTAAGCCTGTCGCCCACGGCGTCGTAAGTGTAGAGAGTCTCTCCTCCCAATGCGTCCGTCACGCGGATGAGTCGACCCAGGGCATCGTAGGC
>WFRX01000061.1 GCA_015486285.1 bacterium | reverse complement strand
TCCCTGAACGGGTCGGGCATGGACCTGCACTACGAAACGATCGGAGGGGCGAATCCGAAAGGGATCTGCGGGTCGGGGTTGATCGATATCCTGGGCACCTTCCTGCTGAACGGAATCATTGACCAGCAGGGCCGCTTCTTCCCGGACCGGGCGGGCGAGAGGTGGCGGCAGCGGGACGGTGTCGGCGCGTACGTGATCGCCTTCGGGGACGAAACCGATTCGGGGGAAGAGATTACGATCGGCCAGGAGGACATCCTGAACGTAGTCCGGTCCAAGGCGGCGGTCTATGCAGCCGCCATGACCATGCTCGGGGCGACGGGCCTGACTCTGGAGGATGTCAGCAGGGTCTTGGTGGCCGGAGGCTTCGGAACCTATCTGGACATCGAAAAGGCTGTCCTGATCGGGCTTCTGCCGGACCTTCCCTTGGATCGCTTCCGGTTCGTGGGCAATTCTTCTCTCAAAGGGGCCCGGCGTGCCTTGCTCTGCGCCAGCTACCTGGAGAAGGCGCGCGAAATCAGTCGCTCCATGACCTATCTGGAGTTGAGCGTGTATCCGGGGTATATGGATGAATATGTCGCCGCCATGTTCCTTCCCCACACCAACTTGTCGATTTTTCCAAACGTCCAGGCAAGGATCCAGTCGAACTGAGCCGGCGGCATCGGCTTGATTCTTATTTATGGAGTTCTTTGCGGAGGAATTCCTTCAGTTTGTTGTGATGTTCTTCCGATATCGGCTCTTCCGGAAAATTGCGGCAAAGTTCCACCACTTCTTTGATTTCTTTGTAAAACCGTGCGCAGGATTCGCAGGCGTCCAGATGTTCCTGCAGGACGCGGCAGATCGGGAGGGATCCATCTCCCTCCAACAATTTGTACAGGTTTTTGAGCACCTTATCGCAGTCAGTCATCCCGTGGCCTTTTCCTATAAAAGATTTTTTTCTTAGAGAGGCGAGACGGTCGGGAAAGGTTTCACCCCTCCCCGGGCCGCTCGGGGCCTTATTCGGGCAAGAGGGATGCCTCCTTCAGCCATTCACGAAGATAGGACCGGGCCCTGTGGAGTCTCACTTTCACCGTAGATTCCTTGATTCCGAGGATCTGGCTCACCTCGTGGGTGGAAAAGCCTTCGAAATCTCTTAAATTGAGTACAACCTTATAGATATACGGCATGGAAGCGACACCCTCGCGGGTATGGCGCCGGAGTTCTTCCTGGAGGACATTCTCTTCCGGACTCCGTTGCCATGCGTTCACCCCTCCAGGTCCGTAGGTCCCCTCGTGTCCGGGTTGGATGTGACGGGACGGATCCTGGGAGTGGGGGTCGTCCAGGCTCTGCACGGCATGGTTCCCCTTGGCCTTGCTCTTCCAGCAGGCACGGGCGGCGATCTTGTAAATCCAGTTTTTGAGGGAACTTTCGCCGCGGAACTCGCCGAGGTATCGGAAAATTGACAGAAAGGCATCTTGCAGCGTTTCTTTGGCGTCCTCTGTATTCCCGCACATCCTCGTCATGAAGCGCATCAGAGGCGCGTAATATTTTTCATAAATTTCATCAAAGGCCTGATCATCTCCCTGCTGGTACCTCCTGACCAGGTCCTCGTCCGTAAGGGGCATCGCATCGCATCCCGTTGAGGAGAGGAGAGGAGGAAATCCGCTCGCAGGCCTATCGTTTCGGCGCCCCGGCCGTTTCCCCCGGAAACTTGTTTCCTAAAATACAGGACGAGGGGCGTTAAGACAAGCCGATACGCCTGGAGGACTCGCTCGCTGGTCTGGTAGGGAAAGAGGAGCCTCTTCGCTGAGGTGTCTCTCTTGCGAGGATCGCAAAAAAAGGAAAGGGCAGAGGCCAGGGCGTGTCCCGCCCCTGCCCATTCTTTGGAGGAAAAAGTATGCAGACGTAGAGAGCGAGAGTTGGGAAAAAGGTTACACGGAATACCGAAAGAAAATTATTTTTGTCTCCAGGCCGGTAACCGGCCAGGAGACAAGATGATTGGGCGCGATGATTGAACGTTTTGTTTTTCGATCTATTTTGTAGGGAATGCCGCGATGATTTCCCGCCGGAGAGATGATCTGTGCCGGGAGAACAATCTCTCCGCCGGGTTCCTTGCGCGTTCCCAACTCGCATGAGGGGTTTCATGCCTCTTCCGTTCTCTGTAAGGAGTGCTGCCTTACGTGCGGGAGGACCGACAACGGGCGAGTTCGGCCCTGAATTCATCCAGCCGGGCCTCGAGTTCCTCCAGTTCCATGAGCATTGCAGGCTTGACAGAGTGGGGAGGGAGCCGCCTTTTTTGTTCTTCGATCTCCGCCTCCAGCCTGCGGATTTCGTCTTCGAGGCGTTCGCAGTCGGGATTCATGGGATATTGCCTCCTATAGTTTGCGAGACAGACCAAAATGAAATCCGAAGTCGGGGCTGTTATCAAAATGAAACATATTTTCGATCATCCCGAATTCAAAAACAGTATTCCGGAAGATTTCACCTTTGAACCCCACGGTAATTTCATGGGTAGTCTCGGAAAACTCATAAAAATCAGAAGCGGCCCCCGTATTGAAAAGATACTGCAGCAGCAGGGAGTAGCGGTTGTTCAAGGGATATTCCAGGGCAGAAAGCGCGCTGACCTGATCTTGGCGCATGGGAATGCCGGCCAGTTCATCCCCGCCGAAGCGGGTATACTGGACGCCCAGGTAGGCGTACAGTTTCCAGATCCGCTTGGCAAGGCAGAGGGCCAGGCCGCCATCCAGGCTCCCGGACCCGAAGAGTTCTTCCTCGTCCCCCGTGGGGAACTTGAGGTGAGCCGTCAGGCAGGTCTGGGGGATCCACTTTGTGCCCTGGGTGAGACGGAAGGTCGACGTAAGTACAATGTCTTCGATGCCGGCGGCGGATGAATTGGAGGAGTCCATATCGAAGATGGTTCCGTCCTTCCGGTGGAAAACGATATGGAACTGATTCTTGTAAAAGTGATCCCTGCCCATCTGGCCGAGTCCGAAGGTATCGTGAAGGCCCATGATCAGCCCGTCCAGGATCCCTCCCCCCCGTATGCAAAAAGGGATTTCGAGCCGGAGCTGCATCCAGTCCGTCACCCCGTAGGTCGCCGAGACGGTCAAACGCCAGATTTCGCCGTCGATGAGATATTTGTTCTTTTTCCACGCCCATCGATTGGTCCAGGTGGCCGTTCCGGTCAGGAGCCAGCGTGCGCGCTCGATGCGGTCGGCGCCCACCGGGATCATGCTCAGGCGAAGCATCTGAAAAGGGGACTGTCCCCGGAGGTGTAAAGGTCCGAAACGGGCGTTGATCGGGTGGCTCTCCGCGAAGGAAGCGGGTCTGCTTACGGCGGTTTTCTCCGTCTGCCCGTAAGCCTGTCCAGCGGAGGACCCGGCAACCAGTGCGGCGCAAAGGAGGCCTAGGGAACAGGTCCGCAGGCGGGCGTGTTTCGTTCGATTCCGGATTTCAGCGCTTGTTGCGGATTGCATCGAAGGAGCTTTCCCCCAGGATTCTTTGCTCCTGCGGCTGGATTTTCTCCCGATGTGCACATTCTTACACTCTCAGAGGTTCAAAGCCAATTCATAGCCGGCATGTACCGCGGAGTAGATGTCCTTCACCTCGAGGGCATCGCCCAGCACTTCAACCCGATCCACTTTTTCAGCGATTTCCGGGGGAGGACCGCCCCCGGGGATCATGCCCGCGCACAGGATGACCGTGTCGAAAGCAGGCAGTTTCCTCTCCTCCTCCCCGCTTCGTATACGAACCCCCGTCGGTTCAAACCCCAGAACAGTGGTCAAGGGCATCAGGGTCACGTTGGGCATCTTTTCGATTCTTGCCAGGCACAGCTTTTTGGAAACAGGCTCCATGAAGCTTCCCAGCGTATCCGTTCTTTTGGTCGCCACCACATCGAAGCCTGCCTGTCCCAGCCTTTCCGCCGCCTCGAGCCCGTTACGGCCGGCGCCGATGACGAGCACCCGCTTGCCCTTCACCTGTTTTTCACCGGTGAAATAGTCCAGGCAGCTCATCACGTGGAGCCCGTCCATGCCCGCGATCCGGGGTTCGTTAGGCCCGGCGCCCACGGCCCAGATCAGCACGTCCGGGCCGATCTGTTCCACCAGCGTCGTATCCGCCTCCTTTCCCAGGAGGATCCGCACGCCCGCCTTCTCGGCCTTTACGGCGAGGGCCGCGATCGCCTTCTCCATCGGGCCCTTGCCCGGTGCGAGGGGTGCGAGCAGGGCCTTTCCGCCGAGGTCCTGCGATCGTTCAGCAAGCGTGACTTCATGCCCGCGGCCGGCCAGATACAGGGCCGCGCTCAGCCCTGCAGGACCGCCGCCTGCCACCAAAATGGAGAGAGGGCTTTTCGACGGTTCGAGGGCAGGTCTAGCGAGTTCCGGGTTGAAATTACACCCGATCCCGGAACCGTCCGCTACATGGACCAGGCAGCCCTGCAGGCAGTATCCGCACGGCTGGATCGGTCTCGGATCCGAACCCGACCACTTGGCGATGAGGTCCGGATCGGCGATCAGGGGACGGCCCAGTGCTATCATGTCGGCTAGGCCCTCCTGCACGATCCGCCGGGCCCTGTCCAAGGAGCCCATGCGGCCCGCTGCAATCACGGGCATGCCGGCATTTTGTTTGATCCTTGCCAGGGCCCTTTCCTGGGGCACCTCGGGAAGGGACATGTGATGGAAGTACCAGGGCGGGGAGAAACAGTTCGCGCCCATGCCGACGTGCACGGCCGCGAAACCTGTGTCCCGGGCGATGCCGATTGCCCGGTCGATATCCGCGGGCGGCGTGTCCTTTCCCGGCGTCATTCCTTCTCCGGAAACGCGCAGGAGCAGGGTGAGCCCCTGTCCGGCCTCTGCCACCGCCTGGAGTACACGCCTTGCGAACAGCAGGCGATCGGAGCCGTATTCGTCTTTTCTCTGGTTGATGGCAGGATTCAGAAACTGGTCCAGGAGATAGCCGTGACCGGCCTGAAGCTCGATTGCGTCAAAGCCGGCTTCGACCGCCTTGCGGGCCGCCTTTCTGAATCCCTCGATAATGGCCTCGATGCCTTCCTGGGAAAGGGGTTCGGCCGTTATGCCCGTTCGGGCGCAGGTGAACGGCGAAGGCGCCAGGGGAGGCCGCCCGGTCACCTTGGGATTGGCCGCCCCCCCTGCATGGTTGATGTGG
>WFRX01000060.1 GCA_015486285.1 bacterium | reverse complement strand
GGAGGGAATAGGGCAGGGCTCCGATCCCGTCGAGAAAGATCGTGCCGCCATGCGCCTTCTCGAGAATGCCCTTTGCCCGGGACCCATAATCGCTTTCCAGGTGAATGCCGGGGCCCAGTATCTCCTCGGAGAGCTTCTCGACCCTCTTCTCTTTGCAGGAAACGTGAAAAAAAGGCCCGGATTCCCTCCCGCTCAGCCTGTGGATGGCGCCGGCCAGGAGCGTCTTTCCGGTTCCCGGTTCCCCCTGCAGCAGCACGGGGGCATCGCTTTTCGCCAGGTCGGGCAGCAGAGAGAAGACCCGGCCGAGCCTCCGGTCTCTGCCCATCTTCTTTCTCAACTCGAAAAGGACCCGTTCCGTGCGTATTTCCCGGGCGGGACGGTCGATTACGTGGAAGGTCTGCAATCCCCCTACGATACAGCCCCCTTCGTCTCGCAGAGGAGAGGTCTGGATACGGATCGAAAGGGGCGTGTCGAACCGATTCAGGACATTGACCTGCTGGTCGAACGATTCCTTGCCCGTGGCCATGGATCGACGGATCGAACAGGCCGGCTGGCATATCTCCGGCCGGAACACATCGTGGCACGTCTTTCCGATTGCCTGTTCGCGGCTGTACCCTGTGATCTCTTCCGCCTTCTGGTTGAAATAGGTGATGCGGCAGTCCCGGTTGATGGCGAACACTCCTTCAGGAATGTTTTCGAGTATCTGAAGGGGATTCATGGGTTGGCTCATCCGTCCGTCCCGTGTTTCACGTGGCAGCTGAATGTTGCAGCAAAAGGGATGCCATCCTGGGTGCTGGGAATTTTATGTTGTAAATTTACAGGGTTATGGGCATGAAAGCCTCTCCGGCCCGGAAATGCCCCCCGTTGTGGGCGCAACGATATGAAACAATTCGATGGCATGGCCCTCTATTTTCGGGCACTTTTCCCCGTTGAAACAATGCGAAACTATTGAAACGCAATGTTCCGTTCTTATGGGGGTGTCAGGAGACGATCTGGAATTTACGGATCTTTCGCCAGAGGGTTGTCCGGCTGATTCCGAGGGCCTTCGCAGCGGCCTGGCGGTTCCATCGATGGGTCCTCAAGGCCTTGAGAAGCTCCTCCTTTTCCATCTCCGCCATGTCGAAGCCGGCATGGGGGGGCGCTGCTTCGCCTGGGGACGGGGACTTCTCTTTCGCCTGGAGAAGATAGGGCGGGAAATGGCGGGGTTCGATCTGGAATCTCTTGCAGACGATCGTCGCATATTCGAGGATGTTTTCCAGTTCGCGGATGTTGCCCGGGTAGTTGTGATCGAGGAGGATGCGTTCCGCCTCCGGGGACAGGCCGCCGATCGTCTTGTCGCGCTTGAGGTTCAGCCTTTCCAGGAAATGTCTCATCAGGAGGGGGATGTCCTCACGCCTCTGCCTGAGGGGAGGGATGTCGATCTGGACTACATTGATCCGGTAATACAGATCCTCGCGGAACCGTCCCCCTTTGATCTGATCGAGCAAGACCTTGTTCGTGGCGGTGATGATCCTGACATCGGCCCGGAGTGTCTCCGTACCGCCCAGGGGCTGATATTCCCCACCCTGCAGGACCCGGAGGAGCTTTACCTGCGTTTCCAGGGGAAGGTCGCCGATTTCGTCCAGGAAGAGCGTTCCCCCTTCTGCCAGGGCGAACCTGCCGGGCTTGTTCTGTCTTGCGTCTGTAAAGGCGCCTTTTCTGTACCCGAAGAGTTCGGACTCGATCAGGGTGTCCGGAATGGCGCCGCAGTTGACAACGACGTAGGGCCCGCGTTTCCGCCGGCTCAGCTCGTGGATGGCCCGGGCAAGCAGTTCTTTCCCCGTCCCGCTTTCTCCGCTCAGGAGAATCGGGGAATCGCTCAGGGCGAGGTCCCTGAGATGATGCAGGATGGAGAGCATGCGGGTATTGTTCGTGACAATGTTCTTGAAGGAGGATTGTTCCTCGATTCCAAATGGATGCGCCTCCGCCATGAAGAGGTCACGGAAGGTTTCGACCGCCCCGAGGATGTTCCCTTCGTTGTCCTTGATCAGGGCCGTGCTTACCGATACGGGGGTCTCGCGTCTCCATTTGTTCGTGATGCGCACCTCGAGGTTCGCCACGTTTCTATGGTATCGGAATGTCTGTTGCAGAGGGCATGCGTCGGTTCCGCACAGATCGGTCTGCAGGACGTTGCTGCACGGCCTTCCGAGCACCTCTTCCTTGCTGAAACCCGTGATCTTCTCGGCGGCCCGGTTGAACCAGACGATCGATCCCCCCTTGTCCATCGCAACGATCCCGTCGGCGACGTTGTCGAGGACCATCCTGCAGGGGGCGGGGCATTCTTTTCCCATGCAGGACGAAGCCTTTTCGAAGCAGTCCCGGATCTTCATGATGGCTTCCGCTCTAGCGAGTGGAACGTTGCAACTGATGAAGGGTTCACTGCCTGTATGATACAATTTGAATCAAAATGTTGCAAACAATGAAAAGAACAATAAAAAGTAAAAAGGGGACGCACCTCTTTTTTCCGGCGGCCTCCGGGGAAGGTTTCCCCGGAGGCCGCCCTCAGGGGCCCGGCTTCTTCTTGATGTCGTCCAGGTCTGTGTAGCCCACAGCCCAGAGAAAATCCGCCGGGGGCATCGGGAGGACCGGTTCCTTGACGTGCATGATCCGGTCTTGCTTGTTTTTCGGGATTTCGACCGCAAAAGGCAGGACGATGACATACGGAACGGGGACCCTGCGGAACAGCCTCCTGGGTATCCCGAGGCCGTAACGAACGTGATTGCCGCCGGAGAAGATCAGAAGCTGCTTCTTCTCTCCTTCCGGGCTCGCGAGATAGCGGGCCGCCCGTTGGGCCATCGCCTCGTCCCAGAGGACCTGGACCCGGTAGAGGGCTTCCTTGTCCCGGACGCCCATGGGATGGGCATCGAAGACCGCCATGGCCATGGCCCGGTGGTAGGAATCGTTCAAGTCCATTTCAGGGAGGCGGGCCGCGAGATCGGGGGCAAGGTCCTCCAGCGGCGCCTTTCGGACCGCCTCTTTCAGGTCGTCATCCGTGTTGAGAGCCAGTACCTTGATCCGGTTGGCACGCGCATAGTGGAGGATCTCCCGGTAGTAGGGGAAATTCTCCCCCCAAGACCGGGTCCACACCTGGATGAACGACTCCTCATCCATCTTCCCCTGTATATAATCATCCAACGCGGGTTGCGTCTTCCAGGGCAGCATCTCCAGGCCGAGGGTCAGCTTGCGGGGATGCCTTTCGTAGAGGCCCCGCAGGACGGCGAGTTCGACCCGGTGGTCGTCGAGGCTGTCATGGGTTTCTCCGACAAAGACGACCCGGTAGCAGGAGAGGTAATCAAGGAGCTCCTTTTCGGAAAGGATCCTGCCGGTGGCGATGTGGAGGATCTGGCCCTTCGCGAGGCCGGCGGGATCCCGGTAGGGGGCGGCCGGGTTCAGACCGCCCCCGTGGGCCGCACACCCGGCCAGGAGGAGGAACAGCGAAATCCGGGTGAAGCGAATCGGGCGGCGCATTTCTCTCGTTCTCCGGATCAATGTCGGCTTTCGGTTCCCATGAGCGTCCGAACCGCCTTGTCCATCATCTCCGCGTGCTCTCGGGTTGTCCGCGCGGGTCCGACCCGTTTCCGCAGGGCGTCCCACTCCGGGGTGCCGTAATGCTGGTGGCAGCCGATGCAGAGCCCTTCCCGCTCGACGAGGCGCCGGCGGCCAGGGCCCATGGGGCGGACATGCTTGTAAGTCATCGTCTGGACCTGCTGGTCCTGTCGGGTCACGAGCGTGCTCAAGTCATAGGGGAAGGGGATGGCCGGGATCTGCGGTTC
>WFRX01000059.1 GCA_015486285.1 bacterium | reverse complement strand
GGTGGATCCCCCTGCGGCCGGGAACGGACGGGGCCTTCGCGCTGGCGGTGGCCCGCCAAATCGTGCAGGACGATGGGTTGGTTCGTCCCTTCCTCGAGAGAAAGACGGATGTCGATTTCGACGCACTCCGGGAGATCCTTGCCCCCTGGACGGCCCAGAAGGCCGCCTCCCTGTGTCAGGTGCCGGCGGAGAGGATCCGGAAGGCTGCCGAGGCCTTTGCAACGGCGGACAGGCCTGTGGCCATCCTGGGCAGCGGTGTGACGGCCCGGAGGGGGGGGCTGGAGGATGCGCAGGCGATTCTCCTCTTGAACCTCCTGGTGGGGAACATCGGCCGCGAAGGAGGCTGCCGGCAGGACGACGGCCTCAGGTGGAGACAGCCTGATCCGCTGCCCCCCGAGACACGCAAGGTCCCCGTGCAATGGGGTACCCTCTTCTGGGACCTGCAGACGCGGAACCGGCGGATCCAATGTCTGCTCAGCCATGGTGCCGACCCGGCGGTGACGGATCCGGATGCGGGAAAGACCGTTGAGACCTTGAAGGACCCGAGCCGGGTGCCCTTCCACGTGGCCCTGGCGAGCCGCTGGAATGAGACGGCCGAGCTTGCCGATCTCGTTTTGCCCGCCTCTACCTTCCTCGAGTCCTGGGGCGTTCACCAGCCGTGTGCCGGAGCAGGGCCTTCGGCCTGGGTGAGCCTGAGGCGGCCGGTGCTCCGGGCGGAAGATGAGGCCCGTTCCCTGGATGAACTCCTGCTGGAGATTGCAGGGAACCTCGGAGGAGACTTGCAGAAGGCCTTTCCGTTCAAGGGCGTGGAGGAATTCTACCGGCTGCTCCTGAAAGGGAGCCTCGCTGGAGGCCCTGCGTACCGAGGGTTCAAGGAGGCGACGAAGAAAGGCTTTGTCATGGTCCCGGAACCAGGCGGCAGGGTGGAGGGTAAGGTCCGTGTGCAGTCCGTGCTCGCTCGATGCGTACCCCGGATTGTCGCGGCGAATGGTGCGAAAGAACGAAAGCGGGCCGATGCAGCGCAGAAGACCCTGATCCTGTACGCCTCCGCTACCCGGGGAGGGGCACGGTGCGACTGGGTGGATGAAATCGACCATGCCGATCCCGTTCTGATCCACCCGAAGGCGGCCGACGGGCTGGGCCTGGCCGACGGGGACTGGGTGATGGTGAAGGGACCGGCCGGATCGGTGAGGACACGGGTGCGGCTTACGGAAGGGATCCATCCGGAGGCGGTGGGCATGGCGGCCGTCGCGGGAAGCAGGGGATTACAGGCGGGCGGCGCGGGCGGCGCGAGGCCGGCAAAGAGGGCCGGACGGCGGTGGTGGGGGAATGAATCGTACGGCGCAAATGCCAGGCAGGTTATACCCTGGCCGCAAGATCCCCATCGGGAGGCCCCGGGCTGGATGGACACGGTCGTGACCGTCACGCGGGCGGAAGGGAAGAGTAACGGTTGAGGCAGGGCCTCATCCGCGAGAACCCGAATCTGAATCCGGGCTGAAGAAGGCGATGAAGACAGATCGAAACACCGGTGAGAGGGCTGACGCCGGGCAGGAAGACAAGGAAGCCCTGGAACGCGCAGCGCAGCGAAGGAGACGATTCCTCGTGTTCTGCTGCCTGCTCGTGGCGGCGATCCTGGGCGCCAATCTTCTGTATGGCACGGTGCTCATCACCCGGTCGAATCGAAGCTACTGTCTTCGGTGCCATCGTACCACCGGACCTGCTCTGATGTGGGAGGCCTCGGATCGACATGCGGCGGGTATTTCGTGCGGGCAGTGTCACGGGATGCTGCCGGGACGGAAGGGCCGCTGCGGAGCCTTTTCCGCCCATGCCGAGACCGTCAATCCGAACTGCGTCGGATGTCACCGCAACGTCCTGAAAGAGGGACCGCTGGACAAGATTGTGGAGGTTCGGCTCCGGGCTGATCCGGATTCCGGGGCGAGAGCCGAGGTGTACCGATGGAAACTCGGGCAGCTGATGTACGGCTGGCACCTGAAAAAGGGGATCTGCCTTTGCACCGACTGCCACCGGAATATCTCTCACGAGCGGGAGTCGCGGCGGTTTGCTCACCGCCCGAAGATGTCCTACTGCAAGGCTTGCCATTACCATGCTGTCAAGGACGATTATGTGCGGGCCTCGCCGCTGCCGATGCTGGAGGTCAAACAGGCTAAACGATGAAAGGGCAAAGGCGAAAGCGCGGTTGCAAATCCTTCTTCCCTCGGGAGGGTGTCGAAAAATGCCTCTTCGCCGTCATCCCTGCGAAAGCAGGGATCCCTGAGCACCTGAAGCAACAGGATTCCTGCCTCCGCAGGAATGACGGAAAGGTGGAGATTCTCCATTTAGCGACACCCTCGTCCGGGGAGAAGCTCAGGACGCGGGGGAACTTCCGGTCCACCCTCGCGAGGGTATACCTGGATGTAAAGGGCCCCACGAGAATGGAGAAGCCTGCGAACGGGCAAGGCAGGGGGGTGCGGGACATCAGCGGGAGATTTGTCCGGATCCTGTCTGTTTGCCTTTTTGCGGCCTGCGTCCTCATGGGGACAGTCGCACGGGCCGCCGCCGGGGATGCGGGAGAGCGGGAAATCGCGGGACAGAGGACGCCGGCCTTCCATGTCCCGGAAGAAAACCGGATGATCTATGAGATTGCGCCTCGAAGCTACCATCGAAAGGGCGAGGAACTGGTCAGGGCGACGGGCAAGAGATGCTGCGATTGCCACGAAGCGGAATACTACCCTCAGCACGATTTCTTCGGC
>WFRX01000058.1 GCA_015486285.1 bacterium | reverse complement strand
AAAAGGGGCTCCCAGTCCATGGATGGGAGCCCTTTTTGTCGGTGTGGGTGGGGAGGGTGTGCGATGCCCGGGGGTGGTTGAAGAGGCGGGGGCCCCTGACCTTCAAGGACGCTATGGCTGATTCAGCGTAACGGCCGGATGGAAGAAACGGATGACGAGAAGGAGCAGGCTGCCGAGGATTACGTACCTTGAGACCGTGAAGACCATCCGCCAGAAGGGGTGGGCTCTTCTCAGGATTTTGTATTCTTCTACATAGATGGTTTCGCAGGCGCCGTTTCCCGTATCCCCTCGCGTGGTGCTTGTGCCGCGGTAGAACTCACCTCTGCTGTGTGTGTATTCCGCAAGGTAGCCGCTCAAGTAGATCTGGTCTCCGTTTTCCGTGTCCTGGAGCGCCCGGGTTATCGATTCATCGTAGGACAGCAGGTGATTGTTCGACAGACAGGTGTGGTTGAATCTCGATCCGACATCCTCATTCGGCCAATAGTAGGTGCAGGTCCATGAATCGCTGGTAAATCTCATCTCTTTGTAGAGTTCCCCCTTCAGGTTGCCTCCCCAGAGCACGCAGAGGTCCTTGACATTGATGAAGTCCTTCCATTGGCCGTGGTGGTAGATATCCCACCAGGCCCCGCAATCATGATTGGAAACGACCAGGCCGTAGAGTTCATACGTATACAGAGGAATGATGGTGTAGACAATGTTCCCCGCCTCGATTTGGAAGGGAGGCAGGTCTACCCGGGTCTGGACAGGATTCCGATAAAGATCCTCGAGGATCTCGTCACTGTCGGGCAGCCTGTCTTTCAGGAGATAGGAGATCGCGAAAAGCCCCATGCCGACAAGGAGGGTAAGACGCAAAAGCGAGTGCCAGCCAAAGGCGGGACGGGACTTCAGGGGTCTGCTTTCCGTGCTTGCCGGCTGGAACGGAACGGCCTCGTTCGGACCTCGGTATTTCTCGATTACAATACCGCAGCGTATACACTCGACGGCATCGGGTTGCTCAAAACCACATTTGGGGCAAATCATGCGAGAGGCAATCCCCATCTATCTATCTCTATATCGCTATATCGCCAAAGGAAGAAGAAATCCTTACCCGGCCGTTCCTTGTCCTCGTGAAGCCGCCGCACGCGAGCGATACAGGGGCCGTTGCGGCCCGCCGGTCCCTTTGTTATTCTGAGCTTCGAACGACCGATCGGAAAGAAGGTGTGGAGGCATGAGACTGCGACAGGTATGCCTGGTGGCCGAAAAGCTGGAGCCGGTCCTGTCGGATCTTACCGCGGTACTGGGCCTGGTTGTCGCCTATCGGGATCCGCTGGTGATTTATTTCGGCCTCGAGAACGCGGTCATGCCCGTGGACGGGGACTTCCTCGAGGTGGTGGCTCCGGTGCGGGAGAATACGGCTGCCGGGCGCTTTCTCGAACGCCGAGGGGGAAACGGGGGATACATGGTGCTGTTGCAGTGTGCGGATGCGCGGGCCGAGCGCGAGCGGATTATGGCACTCGGCATCCGTGCTGTCTTCACGCTTGACAATCCTGCATACTGCTGCACGCATTTCCATCCACGCGACACAGGCGGCATCCTTCTTTCCGTGGATTCGGTGGCTCCAGGGGCGGACCCGACAGAGCGAATGTGCATGTGGGAACCGGCCGGCCCGGACTGGGAGAAGGCGGTTCGGACCGATGTGGTGAGCCGTCTGGCCGGCGTGGAGCTGCAGGGAGAGGACCCGGAGGCTCTGGCGAGGTTGTGGGCGCGGATTCTGGGACTTCCCTTGAGGGGAACCGGTCCCTGCGGATGCGCTGAGATACAACTTCAGAACGGAACCTTGCGGTTTGTGCCCGCCGCCGATGGTCGCGGCCCGGGAGTCGGGGCCTTCGACCTGGAGGTGGTGGGCCGAGCCCGGTTGCTTGCCGCGGCCGAAGAGAGGGGATGCGAGCACACGGAGGACCATGTGATCATTTGCGGCACCCGGATCCATCTGGTCTAGCCCGCTCTGGAGGCCTCGGAGGGTGGGCCGTGATTTTTTTTCGTCTGGGATGAAGATGTGGGGCCTTACGGAGACAGTGCCCAGCTTCCGGATTTTACGGCGATTCCGGCTTCTTCCAGGGCCCGTTTGCCGGCCTTCAACTGAAGGGCGGTTCGGACGACCTCCCTGGCCGCCATGCTCATCAGGGTCATGCCGACCGGATCCTTTTTGACCGCATGCCGGGTTTCACGGATCGGGATGCCCAAGCCATCCTTGGTGGAAACCGCGGAGGCGCCGACCCAGACCTGGGTCAGCCCGAGGGCCAGCAGGGAGAGGGTCAGTATTTGCAGGGCCGTGTCCTCGCCGGCATTGCGGAAGAAGGCAACGGTCAGGGGCGCGGCTACCTTGCCGCGAAGCCGGAAGTCGTGTACGAAGGTGCGGCACCGATCGATAAAGGTCTTCATCTGGCCCGGGATCGTGGCGATGTACACGGGCGCGGCGAGCAGGATGCCGTCCGCTTCGAGCATCTTCTTGTGGATGATCTCCATGTCGTCCTTGATGCTGCAATTGTAGTC
>WFRX01000057.1 GCA_015486285.1 bacterium | reverse complement strand
TTTCCGGGGTCCTGACGGTGGACAACAACGAGTTCGCGGAGATCTACCGAATTCCCCTCTTTCACGAGATGTACTACACCTTCATGTTCACGCTCCTCGGCCGGGACGCGGAGGACTTCCGGTACCGGGTGAAGGCCCTGAAGAAGATCGTCCGGGATCTGGGAGGCGGGCTGATCATGAGCGGCCGCTCCCTGGACAAGCCCTACTGGATGTTCCGGGCCCTGGCCGCCGTGGCTCGCCATGCGGGGATCGGGCCGGTCTTGAGGTCCCTGCCGGGGTTCGGAAGGCTCCTGCTCCGGGACGTGCGGCGGTACGGGTGGAAGGGCCTGGACTACATCAGCGCCCTCTGCTACGAGGCGATGCTCCGGTCGGGCATGAACATGCGGGGGGCCTTCAAGTACGGGGGGAGCTTCCACACCTCGATGGGGGGCCTACTCCCACCTGGAAGAGCTCGCCATGTACGATCCCCGGGATGCCTACTGCCGGGAACGGCTCTCGACTTCATCCTGGAGACCAACCTGACCTGTATCGATTACACCTGCGGGGACGCGATCAACGCCATCGGGCCGCCGAACCACCTGCTCTACAGCCCCGCCTGCATGCACTACGACGACTGGCAGCAGAAGATCAAGGCCTCCCTCGATCCGAACGATGCCTCCGACGCCATGATGTATACGGATCCGGACTTCGCAAAGAATCCGCCGGAGGCGTACACGAAGGCCCTGGCACGGATCCGAGCGGAGCGGGCAAAGATCGAACTCGTCCCTTGACGGGGACAACCGCGCCCCGGCCCCCTGCTGCTATACGTCGTAGTACAGCGCGAACTCCCAGGGATGGGGGCGAAGGTCGAGGGCCTGCACCTCGTTCGTCATCTTGTAGGAAATCCAGGTTTCAATCACGTCCTCGGTGAACACGTCCCCCTTGAGCAAATAGGCATTGTCGGCTTCGAGCGCGTTGAGCACATCCCGCAACGTGCCGGGCGTCTGCGGAACCTTGGCCATCTCTTCAGGGGGCAGGTCGTAGATGTCCTTGTCCAGCGATTCGCCGGGATCGATCTTATTCTGGATGCCGTCGAGGGCCGCCATCAGCATGGCGGAGAAGGCGAGATAGGGGTTGCAGCTCGGGTCCGGGCAGCGGAATTCGAGGCGTTTCGACTTGGGCGAGGTGGAGTACATGGGGATACGGATGGCCGCGCTCCGGTTTCGTCTCGAGTAGGCGAGGTTCACCGGCGCCTCGAACCCGGGTACGAGCCGTTTGTAGCTGTTCGTGGTCGGGTTCGTAAAAGCGAGTACGGACGGCGCATGCTTCAGGAGGCCGCCGATCGCGTAAAGGGCCATGTCCGAAAGCCCCGCGTACTTGTCCCCCGCAAACAGGTTCTCCCCGTCCTTCCACAGAGAGACATGTACGTGCATACCGCTCCCGTTATCGTTGAAAAGGGGCTTGGGCATGAAAGTGACGGTCTTGTTGTGCTTCCAGGCGGTGTTCTTGATCACGTATTTATACATGAGAAGGCTGTCCGCCATTTCGACCAGGGGCATAAAGCGCATGTCGATTTCAGCCTGCCCGCCGGTGGCCACTTCATGATGCTGCGCCTCGACCTTGATACCGATCCTCTCGAGGGTGAGCACCATCTCGCTGCGGATGTCCTGCTGGCTGTCCGTAGGCGGAACCGGGAAATAGCCCTCTTTGTATCGCGGCTTGTAGCCGAGATTGGGGGATTCATCCCGTCCCGTATTCCATCTCCCTTCCGTCGAATCGAGGTGGTAGTACCCTTCGTGCTCGTTCTGATCGAAGCGGACATCGTCAAAGATGAAGAACTCGGCCTCCGGGCCGAAAAAGGCGGTGTCAGCGATGCCCAGGCTTTTGATATAGTTCTCCGCCTTGCGGGCGATATTTCGCGGATCCCTCGTATAGTCCTCACCCGTGACGGGGTCGCAGATGTTGCAGATCATCGTAAGGGTTTTCGCCGCCAGGAAAGGGTCGAGGAAAGCGGTGGTCGGAACGGGCTTGACGAGCATATCCGACTCGTTGATGGCCTGCCATCCCCGAATGCTGGAACCGTCGAACCCGACGCCCTCTTCAAAGGTATCTTCCTCGATCTCTCGCGGCGGCACCGAGAAATGCTGCCAGAGACCGGGAAAGTCCATGAAACGGAGGTCCACAATCTCGACATTTTCCTCCTTGATGAATTTGACAACATCTGCAGGGCTCTTCAGTTCACGCATCGTCGCTCTCTCCTTCATCGGTTCAGATAGATGGTTGTTACAGGGCCTTCCCGGCCCGGGTCGTTCAGCGGCCTCGCCTCATCCTTCCTGATTCATTGGCAATAACTGTGCCAGAAAACAATCCCGCATTCACGAAGGGAAATCAGGTGGTTTCATCTGCCATACGGAATTTCCCCAGAGAAAATACAACAAATATGTTTCTTTTAGTCGCAATACGAGACAAATTTGTAGTTTCTATTCTTCTCGAGGATCACCCAAAAAAAACAAGGGCTCAATGTCAGAAACAGGGCCGCCTATCGAAGAGGCAGAGGCTCCCGAGAGGCGAGGAAACACCGGGCGAAGCCGCGGCTACTTCTTCGGTACTTTTTCCCAGTCGGCCAGAAATTTCTTCAAGCCGATGTCGGTAAGGGGGTGCTCGACAAGCTGCATGAGGACCTTGTACGGCAACGTCGAAACATGCGCCCCCATCATGGCCGCATCCACGAAATGGAGGGGGTTTCTGACGGATGCGACGATAACCTCTGTTTCGTACGCATAATTTTCAAGGATGGTCACCACCTGTTCGACCAGATCCATGCCCACATGACTGATGTCGTCCAGCCTGCCCACAAAGGGAGAAACAAAGCTGGCACCCGCCTTGGCGGCCAGCAGGGCCTGGGAAGGGGAAAATACGAGCGTCACATTCGTCTTGATCCCTTTCTGGCTGCATGCCGCCACCGCCTTCAAGCCTTCCGCCGTCATCGGGATTTTGACAACGATATTCTTGTGGATTTTGCACAGGCTTTCCGCCTCGGCCACCATACCGTCCGCCTCCAGGCTGACGACCTCGGCGCTGATCGGCCCGTCCACAATGGAACAGATCTCGTTGACGACCTCCCGGAAATCCTTGCCCTCCTTGGCAATGAGGCTCGGGTTCGTCGTCACACCGTCAACAAGCCCAAGGGCATTGGCCGCTCGGATGTGTTCTACATTCGCCGTATCTAGGAATATCTTCATTTTTCTTCCCCCCTTGGGTCCCGAAATGGGTCAGCGTATCGACGGTACTGGATTATTCCTGTCTCCTCGTATCCGGCCTCATATGTCCCCGGCCCCCCCACCTTCGGGAGATCCTTTTCCTGGCGTAACCGTACAACGACCGCTCACAGTATCACAGATGACCTTTCTTCCAGTCAAGCCACAGCCCCATCCCCTTCCCCAAACGACGACAGAGTCGAGAAAAAAAGAGAAGCCGACGCACCTTCTTCCAGGAACGCGAGCCTCTCCCCGAGGAAGCTCACTGGCAGAACTTGACGAACCCCGATCGCGTGAAAAGCATCGGGTCCACCCCCTTCGAAAATATGGTTCGATACGTCCCCTCCCGGTGCGGGCCGCAAAGCGTGGACCCGTGATCTCGCCTCATGTCCACCTCGACCCATGCAATATCTTTGATGAGGCGGAATTTGCCGTCCGGGGTCTCGATCGCCTGCGCGGGATGGTAGGCCCCCTTCCAGAGCCTGCCGCTCGGATCTGTAATC
>WFRX01000056.1 GCA_015486285.1 bacterium | reverse complement strand
CACGCGCCATCTTGAGAGCGGTCTTGCATATCCGGGCCGCCGTCCCGAAGGCCACCAGGATCAGGTCCGCATCATCGATGTCGTTGGTTTCGACCAGGACCATCTCCTGCTTGACCTGTTCGTATTTTTTCACCAGCTTCCAGATGTGCTCTTCGAGTTCCCCTTCCCCGAGATAGAGGGACTTGACCACATTCTGCGGCCTTCCCCCTTCCCTGCCCGTAAGCGCCCAATCCTTGGCCGGCAAATCCATCGGCGGCGGCGGCTCGCGAAGCAGGGGCTCCTTCATCTGGCCGAGCACCGCGTCCCCGAGTACCATCACCGGGTTCCGGTACTTGTCCGCATAATCGAAGGCCCGGCAGGTCAGTGTGTACAGCTCCTGCACCGAGTGAGGGGCGAGCACGATCACGCGGTAGTCCCCGTGCCCTCCCCCTTTCACCGCCTGCCAGTAGTCTCCCTGGGAGGCCGAGATCCCGCCCAGCCCGGGCGAACTCCTGGACATGTTGACGATCACGCCCGGAACCTCCGAGCCGGCCATGTAAGAGATCCCTTCCTGTTTCAGGGAAATCCCCGGACTGGAAGAAGACGTCATGGCCCGAGCCCCGCTCGACCCGGCGCCGAGCAGCATATTGATGGAGGCGATCTCGCTTTCCGCCTGCACGAACACGCCGCCCATCTTCGGCAGCTCCTGGGACAGATACTCCGGGATTTCGTTCTGCGGAGTGATCGGGTAGCCGAAGTAGAACCGGCAGCCCGCGTCCAAGGCTCCCATCGCGACCGCCTCGTTTCCCTTGACAAGTTTTCTTTTCATCACGACGCTCTCTTCTCCCGGGTCTCTTCCGCGCGTTCCCGAAATCGTCTACCGCCACACGCGGATGCACACGTCCGGACACATTTCCGCACACAGCGCGCATCCCGTACACTTCTCCATGTCCGTAACGCGGACCGTCGGGTACCCCTTTTGATTGTACCGGTCCTCAACGGCCATGATCTGCTTCGGACACACTTCGATGCAGAAATGACAGCCTTTGCAGCGCTCTCTGTCTATGGATACCTTCGCCATCTCCGATGATCCTTTGTCGCCGAATCGATTTTTGCGTATCCGAAAAAGCTACCACCCCGGCCGTTTCCCTGTCAAAGCCAAGGCGAAAAGGGGGACGCAGGGCGAAAAAGGCGAAAAAGTGCGAAAAAGGGGTCAGGCGAAAAAGGGGTCCGTCCCCTTTTTCTTCCCTTTTTCCTTTTTCGAAAAGAGGTCCGTCCCCTTTTTCTTCTGAAAAGAGGTCCGTCCCCTTTTTCTCTTTTTCGAAAAGAGGTCCGTCCCCTTTTTCTTCTTGTTTTTCGAAAAGAGGTCCGTCCCCTTTTTCTTCTTTTCTTCCCCCTTTTTCTTTTCGCCCTTTTTCGCCTCCGCCTTGCCGCCTGTCCTTCAGCCCGGCTCGTCCGGCGACAACAGCTGGGACAAGGCGCGCTCGTACCTGCCGCATTTCTCGCGGCCGCCCTTTTCAAACCCCAGCATCGCGCCGCCTTTTGCCTTCGTCCTCCGGATGCAGCCCCGGGACACCATGCAGGCCAGGGCGCTTCGAAACACAGGGCTGGAGCGGGATTCCCGCCTCGAAACGTCTCCTCTCCGGTAGAGTCCGTCCCCCCACCGGAGGATCTGTTTGAAGAACTCTTTCTCGTCGCACTCCCCCGAGCCGAGGATCCTCTCCGCGCCGGTCAGAAAGATGTAATAGGACTCGAAATAGTTCGTCAGCAGCGCGGCCAGGTATCCCACTGGACCGGGTTCCCGCAGGCGGATACCTCCCTCCTCGTCCATGTCCAGGTATCGCCTCTCCGCCACCAGGTGGCGGCGCACGACCTTCCATTCCGACCCTACGGGGTCTTCCCGGGGAAACAGGAACTCATGAGAGAACAGTTCGATAAAGAGCCCGAGCCCCGCGAGAAACCGCTGTTCCGGAAGCCGGTCCGTCCTGTGCAGGCGAAACACGCTCCCGGCCAGCGCAAAGGGCAGGAAAAAGTGCAGGATATTGTTCTTGTAATAGTCCAGGACGATCCGCTTGTTGTCGTCCAGGGTGAAGATCGGCCCGCCGGGATCGTCCCACCGCTGCACAAGCTTGTCCCCCGCAAAGCCCTGCAGCGCCTCGTCCATGGCCCACGGCAGGTTCTCGAGCACCAGCGATTTCCTGGCGCCCACGTCCTCAAGGAGACGCAGCAGAAAGGAGGCGCGTTTCGTCAACTCGGAGAGCGCGATCCCCCGCTTCGCGTGATTCAGCAGAACGGTGGCGGCCAGGGCCGAAGGCGTTACCGTGGTCACCTCGTTGATAGCGTAGCTCACACGGAGGGCCAGGTCCTCCACCAGACCGCGCCGCCGGAGCCCGTCCATGCCGGCCAGATCGATCTGTTTCGCCTTGAGATAGTCCCGGACCGACAGGGGCGGGGCAAACTGCAGATAGACCCGGCCGTATTTCTTCTTCAGAACCCGCCGCGTCCTCAGGAGTCCCCGAAAACCCTCCTTTTCCTTGTGCCCGCCTCCGAGTTCCTTGGTGTAGCTGGACTCTTCGACGATCTTCTCGTACGTGATCGATATGGGAACCAGCTGGAGGTCTTCCGAAACCCCTGCCGCAAAGGCATCCAGTTCCATGGATAACATGCCCAGCTTGGGCTGCAGGAGCTTGCCTGTCCGGCTCCGGGTCCCCTCGAGGAAGAATTCCTGGACGTACCCCTCCCGCAAAAGCTTTCGCAGGTAGGTGCTGAACACGGTTGCATAGAGTTTCTGCCCACGGATGGTCCGCCGGATGAAGAACGCCCCGGCCTTGCGGAAGATGTGTCCCAGGGGCCAGAAGGAGAGGTTCACGCCGGCAGCGATATGGGGGGCCGGCAGATCGTTGTGGTAGAAGATGTAGGAAAGAACGAGATAATCGAGATGGCTCTTGTGGCTCGGCATGAGGATGACGGAGCCCTTCCGGACCGCCGCCTTGACCCTTTCGAGTCCCTTCTGGTCAACCGTGAACCCGCTGTAGATGTTGTTCCAGACCCAGGTGAGCAGCAGGCTGAGAACTTCGATGTAGGTGATGTTGTAATCCGCGGCGATTTCGTCCGCGTACTTTTCTGCCTCCTTCATGACCTTTTCAAAGGTCTTCCCCTCCGCACGGCCGATCTCCCTCGCCTGGTCGCGCAGGGTACGGCTGCTCAGGATGGACTCCAGGATATACTTCCGGGGCTTGATGCTCGGACCGGTGATCTGCTTCCTCGCCAGGTCCAGTTCGCGGTGGAGATTCCACCGGATCTTCTTGAGGAGGAGTTCATGTTCGAGGTGGCTGTTTTCCTTCCGGTACTCCTGCAGGTTCATCACCCGGCCCATGGTCACCATGGAGTGCCGGGAGTAACGCAACAGGATGAGGACCTGGCGAATGCGCCCCGGCGCCTCTTTTCGTCCCAGGAACACATCCAGGAGCCCCCGCTTGACCTTCTCCGGTCTCTTGCCCCAGAGAATCCCCAGGGGAACCAGGAACACGGGACGCTCGGAGGCGGCCTGGAACCGGACGAGCGCTTCCAGGAATTTTTTGGACTCGGTATAGCGCCTCTTGCCGAACCGCTGATATCGCCGGAGGAAGAGCACCATGCACCGGTCGCCCTCCGGCCCCTTCCCGGCTTTCCCTCCCGAGGGCCCGGCCCTTCTCCGGACCTTTGCCCAGAGGACGGCGGCCGCCCTGCCCACGGGCTGAAACAGGAAAAAGGAGGGAATCCCGTTCCCGTAAGTGGCCAGGGGCAGCTGAAGCCGCAGGCAGGTGTAATTCAGGAACAGGTAATAGAGGAGGCTGGTCCTCTGCATGACGTAGATCACGTGGCCCGCCTCGCTGAGTTCCTTGAGCCGCCTCTCCTGCCAGGGCGAGAAACGGATCGGCCGGAAGAACCTCCTGAAAAAGGCCTTCAACAGGAGCCCATACCGGTCATGCATGGCCCGCCAGGGGTTGGCCCACCTTTCCTCCCGCTTCAATGGATCCCTTCGCACGGCCCGGCGTTTCCGGTTGCGCACCGCCTTCTCCCCATTGTTTCGGCCGCTCGGGCGCATCATGATTACCCCAAATCCACGTATTCCACTTCGCCGAGCGGCCGCTCGAGAATCTTTTCCCCCAGCTCCAGGAAGTGGAGCGAGCGGTCCGTCAGGCAAATCGTCGGGGCGCCGCCCGCCGCGGCGCCTTCCGCCGCCGCCGCCAGACCCTCGGCCCGCAGGGAGACGGCCACTTCGTTCGCCGCCGCCTCCGCGGAATCCACCAGGGCCACCTCCTTGCCCATCACCTCGGACAGGACAGGCTTGAGGAGTGGATAGTGGGTGCACCCGAGTACCAGCACATCGATCCCCTTGCCCTGGACCGGCCGCAGGTAACGCTCGGCCACCCGGTAGGTGACCTCGTCATCGACCCATCCCTCTTCCGCCAGCGCCACGAAGAGCGGACAGGACACGGAGGTCACCTCGATGTCCGCGCCGTAGCACTCGATGGCCGTTTCGTAGGCCCTGCTGCGCACCGTGGCGAGCGTACCGATCACACCCACCTTACGCGTCCGGGACGCAGCCGCCGCCTTCTTCGCCCCCGGGTGAATGACGCCGATCACCGGCATCGCAAAACGCTCCTTCATCTCTTCCAGGGCCAGGGATGAGGCGGTGTTGCAGGCCACCACCAGACATTTTACCCCTTTTTCGAGCAGAAAGGAGGCATTTCGCATCGAGTATTTCAGCACCGTCTCCCTGGACTTGGTCCCGTAGGGCAGCCGCGCCGTGTCCCCCAGGTAGATGAGCCTCTCGTAGGGCAAGCACAACGCGAGCTGTTTAAGAACGGTCAGGCCCCCGACCCCAGAATCGAAGACCCCGATCGGCTGTTCGTTCATCGGCAACAATTCCTCCTCACACCGCATGGACGGCCTCCGGCCGCTCCCCTGCCGGCAATCCATGGATCATGCCGGCCGGGACATGGCGGAACGCACCCTTTTCCACAACGGGTCTTTTCCCAGCCCGGTCCTGGCGGAGAACAGCACCGGCTCCGCTTCCCCTCCCAGGGACCGCCGCAAGGCCTCCTTCCGCTTCGCCCGATCCCGCTGAGACATCTTGTCCGCCTTCGTGCAGACAGGGATATAGGAAACGGAATAGGCGCGCAGCCAGTCGTGGAGCATCCGATCCAGTTCGGTAAGGTCCCGTCGAATGTCCAGGATCCAGACAACGCTCACGAGGGTCTCCCGATCGATCAGGTACGCCTCGATCAACTCCTTCCAGGCCTCCCGGACCCCCTGCGGAACCTTCGCGTACCCATAGCCGGGCAGGTCCACGAAACGAAACCGGCCGTTGATCCGGAAAAAATCGATGGATCTCGTCTTGCCCGGGGTCGCGCTGACTCCCACGAGCCGTTTGCGCGTCAGCAGCGTGTTGATGAGCGAGGACTTCCCCACGTTCGATCTCCCCGCAAAGGCGATCTCCGGAAGCGGAAAGCGGGGAAAATCTCTTGGATCGCGGCATCGTTTCTCGAGTTCGACAGAGGTGATCTTCATCGACTTTCCAGAAACCCCTGAATCCTGTCCAGGGCCTCTTCGATATTTTCTTTCGAATTCGCATAGGTGAATCGAATGTATCCTTCCGCGTTCGGACCGAAGTCGATCCCGGGCGTGGTGCCCACGCCCGCGTGCTCCAGGATTTCAAAGGCAAACCGCCGGGAATCGGTACAGAACCTGCCGGCGTTCGCCAGGACGTAAAAGGCGCCCGTAGGTTCCACCTCGATGCCGAACCCGAGCCTCCGCAGCCCCTCGATCAGGAGGATTCTTCGGCTGTCATAGATCCGGCGCATGGCCTCTACTTCCTCCCCCGCCTCGCGCAACGCCGTAATCGCCCCCCATTGGACAAAGGAGTTGGCGGAAATAAAGAAGTTCTGCTGAAGCGTCTGCAGGGAGCGCATGAACGGCTCCGGGGCGATGAGGTAACCGAGCCTCCATCCCGTCATGGCGTACAGCTTGGAAAAGCCGTTCAGCACGAACGCCTCCCGAGAGTATTCCAGGGCGCTGTGCGTCTCCCCTTCGTAGACCAGCCCGTGGTAGATCTCATCGGAAACGACGGCCGGGCCCAGCCGCGTAAGTCCCTCCAGGGTCTCGGCGGACACGACCGTCCCGGTGGGGTTCGCCGGCGAATTGACGACGATGGCCCGGGTCTTCGCCCCCAGGTATTCCCGGACGGCACCCAGGGAATACTGGAACCCTTCGGCCTCGTACACCGGGACGGCCCTGACCCGGGCGCCCACATAGCGGATGAAATTCGGGTAGCACGGGTAGTGGGGGTCCGAAAGAATGACCTCGTCGCCCGGATGGCAGAGCACGGAAAAGGCGAGCAGCATGGCCGGGCTGGTACCCGATGTGACCAGCACCCGGTTCGGCGTGACGGCAACGTTGTATTGTTCCGCGTACTGTCTGCAGATCTCCTCCCGAAGCTCCAGCAGGCCCAGGCTGTGGGTGTACCTGGATTTTTGATCCTGCAGGGCGCGGATACACGCCTCCCGGACGCAGGCCGGTGTTTCCAGGTCCGGCTCTCCGATCTCCAGATGGATGATGTGCCTTCCCTTGGCCTCGAGTTCCTGCGCCTTCTCCATGATCTCCATGGCCAGGAAGGGCTTCATCCCCTGCACGAGTTCCGGGACCCTCGTTTCGGGCGCCGTGTACTTCTTCATCGCATCCTTTCCTTCTCAGCAACAGGGCGGACGTACCCCAGGACAAAACCTTTTGAGCATATCCTGTAATGGCCGGGGGCTCAAGTATGCCATGCAATTCCATGCAATTCCCCTGTCCCGACTCGGCTTGTTCGGGCTCCTCTCCCCCTCCCTCTCAAGTCGCCCTTCACAAGCCTCGTTCGGGACAGGGGAATTGCACCCGGTGCCCCTTGCCGCCCGGCCCTTTCCTCCTTGGTGCCGGGGATGAGAACCATACAATACAATAGGCAATCATACAGCCTTGCCCGTTCTCACGACTCGATTTACTTGGGCTCCTCTCCCTCTCAAGTCGCCCGGCGTAAACCTCGTTTGGGACGGGTTGCATTGACAAGGGGGGATGGGATTCGGAACAATGAGCCACACGAAGACCGAGGGCCGCCCCATGCATCCTGTCCTGTTTGCCATCCCCCTTCCGTTCACGGGCACCACGATCTTGATCTATTCGGTCTTCTTCTCCATCACGGTGGCTCTGGTCCTCGGGATCTACCTCGGTACGAGGGCGGCGCAGAACGAAGGCCTGCCGGTCGAGATCGCCCTGAACATGACCTTCTTCGGGTTGATCGGCGTCATTCTGGGAGCGCGGTTGTATGCCTTTTTCGAGGGCCCGGCATTCTACATCGACCACCCGCTCCGGCTCATCAAGCTCTGGGAAGGCAGCCTGGGCACTTACGGGGGCGCGATCGGCGGGGTGCTCGGCAGCCTCGGGTATCTCCTGCTGAAGAGGCAGCCCCTGTCGCGATACTTCGACGTCTATGCGCCGTACGCCTTTCTGGGGATCGGGATCATCCGGGTCGGCGATTTCCTGAACGGCACCGCTTTCGGCAAGACGACCGACCTGCCCTGGGGCGTGTCGTTTCCCAAAGGCAGTTTTCCTTACAACCGCCACCTCGGCCACGGCTGGATCTCTCCGGATGCTGCCTCATCCCTGCCGGTACATCCCACCCAGCTCTACTCCGCAATGGCATGCTTCCTCATCTTCTTCCTTCTTCTCGCCTTCGGGTCGCGCTTCAAGAACAGGCCCGGGAGCCGCTTTCTCCTGGGCGCGATTCTCTACGCCGGATCCCGTTTCGCAATCGACTTCCTCCGAGACGACCTGCAACGCCACTCCCCCTGGAACCTGGCGGCCACGCAATGGGTCGGCCTTGCGGTCCTTTGCGCTTTGCTCCTGAGCTGGATCGGCATGGCTGCTGCCCGTAGGAGACGCACATAAGCCGGCACCCAGGGGAAAAGGCCGGCGGCGGGGGGCATCCCGTGCCATTGCCCTGTCGCGAACGAGGCTTGTGAAGGGCGACTTCCGAGGGAGGGGGAGAGGAGCCCGAACAAACCGAGTCGCGACAGGGCAATGGCACACACAGTCAGGACGGTTCCCGCACCATCACCTCGATGCCCGGCTCGCATATGAGATCCCGCAGGACCGTTTCGCTCTCCAGGCGAACCCGTCTACCAAGGCAATGCGGGCCATAGAGGTTGGCCCATTTGATCACGGCCCGGATGATGTCCGGAGCGGAAAGATGTCCTTTCCGGAGGATGACGTCCTTCGGGGAAGGCAGGATCTTCTCACCGCGGGAGATCCATTGCTGTCTCACGTAATCCCGGGTGTACATGGTGAAGAGAAAAAGATACTCGTCACCGTGCTTCACAAACACGTCCCCCCAGCGGACCGCCCCCGGGGCTTCCGATTCGTTGACGCCGTTCAGCTGGATCTCGGGGCTGAACACGACCAGTTCGGTAAGGGATGAAAAATCGATTTCCAGGAGCTTCCCGTCACCGCCGTCCCGGAGATCGACCCGGCAACAGGCGTTGTCCACAACGGAGGGATCGTCGTACAGATCCGCGATCTCCGCCATCATCTGGTCGAGCTTGCTGCCTCCGGCGGACAACAGGCCGCCGGGGTATCCTCCTCCGGCTGGATGCCACGGGGGTTCTCGGTCGGACGGGTCCGCGGGGACCCTCATGCCGCGGGTCGGGAATGCAATGATTTCCGCCATGATGGTTGCTACCCTTGATGCTCGCTGGAGGAAAGGCTAAGGGGCACTGCCCGCCTGGTGTAGCAAGTCGGATACCAAGCCCGGAACCAGAAGAAATAGACATAAAGTTACTTCTTATATATCTCCCCCTAACCCCATAAGATTTATAGATTATATTTATAAATTATCGTATCATTATTTCGGGCGGCCGCCATGGGAAGTCCCCTCCGGACCCATGTAAGGTGTCCAATCTTTTTCCATTCTTGGGGAATCGGCACGTGCTGCCGCCGGCAGGCCCGCCAGGGTATTTTTCATCCCCCGGTGGATGTGATACCATCCGGTGCCCGGCACAAGGGAAAGACCGCGGGGACGATAGATAAGACGGGATGGCAACGTGGAGAACGGGTAAGGACTTGCGGGTCTCTGCGAGCAAAGTTGCGTCCTCATTGTGCGTCTTCATGAGCTGTGCCGAGGAGAGAGCGTAGCAAACCTGCGGAACGGGATCAAGACTTTTTTTACCCGGGGCGCGGGACCCGACGGACGGCAAGACAACCCCTTAACGACAAACGGAAGATTCTCCATGAAGCCCCCCCAGACATACAAAGAAGCAGGCGTGGATATCGACGCAGCGGACAGCCTCGTACAATTCATCCGGCCCCTGGCCAAGTCGACGTTCCGCAAGGAAGTCCGGATGGACATCGGCGGCTTCGGCGGTGTCGTCGCCGTGGACATGGAGCGGTTTCCCCAGCCCCTGCTCGTGGCATCCACGGACGGCGTGGGGACGAAACTCAGGATCGCCTTCGAAATGGACCGCCACGAAAGCATCGGGATCGACCTGGTCGCCATGTGCGTGAACGACGTCATCGTCCAGGGCGCCGAACCGCTCTTCTTCCTCGACTACTTCGCCACGGGCCGACTCGATCCGGAACGGGCGAAAGGGGTGCTTCAGGGCATTGCAGAAGGCTGCCGGATCTCCGGGTGCTCGCTGATCGGGGGGGAAACCGCCGAGATGCCCTCCTTCTACCCGGGGGGGGAATACGAGTTGGCCGGGTTCTGCGTCGGGATCGTCAACCGGGACCAGATCATCGATGGAAAGGATATCCGGCCGGGAGACGTCTTGATCGGCATCGCGTCCAGCGGGCTGCACAGCAACGGGTATTCACTCGCCAGGCGCCTCTTCTCTCCGGAGAGGGGCTACAGCCTGGACCAGCCTGTCGAAGGCCTACCGGTCCCCTTGGGCGAAGAACTCCTTCGGCCGACCCGCATCTATGTGAAGCCCGTCCTGGAACTCATCCGGGCCCTTCCCGTAAAGGGGCTGGCGCACATCACCGGCGGGGGCCTGATCGAAAACGTTCCGCGCGTCCTTCCCCCCGAATGCCGCGCGAGCCTGGATCTGGATGCATGGCCCCGCCCCGGGATCTTCCGGCTGATCGAACAGGCCGGAGGAATCGAGCTGCCGGAGATGCTCAGAACCTTCAACTACGGCATCGGCATGGTGGTCGTAACCGGGGAAGGTCACGCGGATTCGATGATCCGGCGCCTGGAGGACATGGGGGAGAGCGCGTTCCGCATCGGGAGCGTTCTGGCCGGCGAGGATGGAAAGCCCCCGGTAGACTGGCGTTAGGGCCCCGGACGGCGATTGGACAAGGGACCTGGAATCGGATATAATGAGGGATTCGAGTTGGGCGGACGTTATTCAGGTGAAAGCATTTGGGATCAGGAAAGAGCGACAGGGGTACGGTTTCATGTCAAGGATCTGTTCTGTGTGCGGCAAGCGGCCGATCGTCGGAAATCACGTCAGCCATTCCCATCGGAAGACCAAGCGAATCTGGCGGCCGAACATCCAGAAGATACGTGTAGTCGAGGGCGGGCGCGTCCTCCGGAAAAACGTCTGCACACGCTGCATTCGTACCGGGAAGGTCACCAAAGCCGCTTAGGCGGCTGCCCAAAAAGTCCCATCTCAAGGCGTTCGGCTTCATCCCTCGTCATTCAACGTACAGGAAGT
>WFRX01000055.1 GCA_015486285.1 bacterium | reverse complement strand
GTCCTCGCTCCGCCCCCTTCTCGCCAAGGCCCTTCTCCCGCCGAAGCCTCTTTGGCCATACCCGGCTCGAGCAGAAAAATCCGCCCGAATCCGGGGAAAAAGAGAAAATATCTCAAGAAACTCTTTCGCTTTGGCCGAAATATGTGTAACATGTAGATTCCACTGACCCATGCCCCTTTTTGACGCAGGCTGCCTCCAGACATGACCAAGACGCCAGCGAAGAAAACGAGCGGCGCTTTTCTGCTGGAAACCGCCTTTGCGTGCGCCCGGGCGCAGCGCATCCACCGGATCGTGGTCGTCACGCCGAGGGCGATCCACTGGGAGCCGTTGAAGAACGTTCCCGCTTCGCCGCCGATCCTCCTCTGCCTCGGCAACAAGATCAAACACGTCCCGCGGCTCAAGGGGATCGACACGCTGGTCCTCGACCTGCCGGACACGACCCCCCACGAGTGGCTCGAACGGTGCCTGCAGGAGGCCCTGCGGCTCGAAAAGATCAACCGGGAAGAAAGGCTGCTCTGCCTGTTTCCCCTCGCCTCCCGCTCGGAGATCAATTCCCTGAGCATTCTCCAGTTGAAGGAAGAGACCGAGTTCGTTTCGCTGCAGAAACTGGCCCGTCTTTCCGAGACCGTTCCCGGTGCGGTTCTGAGCGCCGTGGTCGGTGTCGCCATGGAGATCGCCCGTGAGGGCAGAGAGGGAAACCCGGTCGGGAGCCTCTTTGTCCTCGGCGATTCGCAAAAGGTCCTCGAGGTTTCCCGGCCGCTGATCCTCAACCCGTTTCGAGGCTACAGTGACGATGAGAAACGGATCACCGACCCCGGCCTCGTGGAAACGATCAAGGAGATCGCCCAGATCGACGGGGCCTTCGTAATCCGGGACGACGGGGTGATCCTGAGCGCCGGCCGGTATATAGATGCGCCGGCCAAGGGCATCCGCCTTCCCAGGGGCCTTGGCACCAGACACCTGGCGGCGGCGGCGATATCCAAGTACACCGAGGCGATCGCCATTACGGTCTCTTCCTCCACCCGGACGGTCCGCATCTTCCGCAAGGGGAAGATTGTGATGCAGTCGGCACCTCTCCGCGGCCTCTGGATCTAGCAGGGCGCTGGAAAACGCCCATCTGCTGCGTTACGCTCATCCTGCGGCCCTGCGACGTACAAACACGTACGTCTCGCGCCTCAGGATTTCGCAAGCCTTGCATATGGACATTTTCCAGCGCCCTGCTAAGCCCGCCAACGGATGTCGCGTCCATCCTGCGGAGATTTTGCCTGCCTTGCATATGGGCGTTTTCCAGCGGCCTGCGATGTATAAACACGGCTTGCTTTATTCTTCTTCGTGGAGGGCTTCCCAGGCGGTGTAGCGTTCCTTGAGGTCTTGGCGGATCTTTTCGGCCCGGTCGTGGATCTGCGCCAGGGCAACGTGGTCTCTGGCGAGGCCCGGGTTCTCCATTTCGCGCTCGACCTCTTTGAGCGTCTCCTCCAGTTCCCCGATCTCTTCCTCGATGCGCTCGATTCGCCTGCGCCTCCTCTCCCTGCGGCGCTGCTCCGCTTTTCTCTCTTCCCGCTCCCGGAGCCTCTGCTGTTTCTCCTCCTCCCGGACCCGCCCTTCCCGCTCCGGCGCTCCGCCGCCGCATCCCGCCGACACGGGAACAACCCGCCCCTCGGCCCGGGCCGCCAGGAAGGCCTCATAGGATCCCGGAAAGCTGAAAACCCTCCCGTCGCGGATTTCCAGGACACGGGTGGCGATCTCCTGGATGAAGTACCGGTCGTGGCTCACGAAGACGAGGGTCCCGCCGTACG
Source organism: bacterium (assembly GCA_015486285.1). Lineage (GTDB taxonomy): Bacteria > Desulfobacterota > DSWW01 > DSWW01 > DSWW01 > S015-6. The sequence goes on along the minus strand of WFRX01000055.1, from coordinate 748 downwards.
CCCTCAGGGCGTCCAGGAGGGCCTGCCGGCTGACGATGTCCAGGTGGTTGGTCGGCTCGTCCAGGAGGAGCAGGTGGTGGCGCTTCGGGAAGACCCTGGCCATGGCAAGCCGGGCGCGCTCCCCGCCGCTCAAGGCATCCACGGATTTGAACACATCGTCCCCCCGGAATCGGAAACGGGCCAGGAGGGACCTCGCCTCGCCCTGGGTCAACTGCGGAGACACAGACAGGATGACGTCCAGCAGGCTCTCCCCGGGCCGGAACCAGGAGCCCTCGTCCTGGGCGTAGTAGCCGATCGACACACGGTCTCCCGCTACCCGCACGCCACCCTGGATCTTTTCCGACCCCACGAGGATTCGCAGCAGCGTGGACTTGCCCGCTCCGTTCGGGCCCACCACGGCGATGCGCTCCCCCCGTTCCACGTTCAGGCTGACGCCCTGGAAAAGGACCCTTCCGGGAAAGGACCGGGTCACGTCCACCAGTTCAACGAGGATCCTGGGCGCCCGCGGAGGGACGCGGATCGGGAACTGAACCCTCTTCTGCTTTCGCACGGGGCCGAGCCTCTCGATCTTGTCCAACCGGCGGAGGCGGCTCTGGGCCTGGCGGGCATGGGCCTTCCGGACCCGGTGGCGGGCCACGAAGTCTTCGATCCGCTTGAGTTCCTTTTGCTGCGCCTCGTAATCGACGTCTCTCTTTTCGTCTCTTTCCGTCTTTTCTTTTATATATGTTGAATAGTTACCATTGAATAC
>WFRX01000054.1 GCA_015486285.1 bacterium | reverse complement strand
GACAAGGAGTTCGGGTGACTCGGCACTCAATCCCCGGTTACCGAGGATCAAACGGAATGTCATCCTTCAGATTCCCTGGCTTCTTTCTGCTGATCCTCGTCGCGGCACTCCTTTTCTCCTGCATGCCGACGGCTCGGGCATGGTTGCTGATTGATGAGGAAGGGGTCCACGATTCGGTTGACGATCAGACATCCTGCCTTGAATGCCATGTTCGCCACGACGACAAGGTCGCCCGCGACGCCCACCTGAGCGTCTCGTGCCGGGCGTGCCATTTGCGGGGCGTCATTCCGGTCAAGGATCCGGCCTCGGGCCGGATTCAGTGGCGGATCGACCGGGAATCGGGGCAGGCGGGCGGCGTCCCTGCCGAGGCGGGAAAAGGCGGGGAGGAGGGGTGCAGGCGATGCCACGTGAAAGGCAACGCTCTGGGCGCTGCGGCCATGGTGCTTCCGGCCAAGAGCGTGATCTGCATGCCCTGCCATGCGGCCACGCTGTCGGTGAACGATACGACAACGATCGCGGCCCTGTTGATCTTTGCCGTGGGATTCATAGGCGTGGTGTCCGTGTGGTTTGCCGGAAGCCTCGCGGTAGGAATCGAGCGGAAAGAAGCGAACCGGATCCTGGGGATCGCCAAGGCCGTCCTGGGCGCCGCCTTTTCGCCGCGGCTGTTCTCCGTCATCAAGGCACTGGTCCTGGATGCTCTCCTGCAGCGTCGGCTCTTCAAACAGTCGAAGGCACGCTGGGCGATTCATGCCTTGATCTTCCTGCCTTTTGTGTTCCGGTTTGGCTGGGGTGTGGTCGGGCTCTTCGCTTCTTTGCGCTTCCCGGAGTGGCCGGGGACCTGGATCCTGCTCGACAGGAACCATCCGGCTACTGCGTTTTTTTTCGATCTGACGGGGGCCATGGTGGTGCTCGGCATCGTCTTCGCGGTCGGCAGGAGGGTACGGAGGCCGTCGGAGGAGAACCTGCCCGGGCTGCCGGGGCCGGATTGGGCGGCCGATGGGCTGTTGGCGGGCATCGTCCTCGTCGGGTTCGCGCTCGAGGGAATGCGTATCGCCATGACCGGCCGCCCGCCGGGCACGGAGTTCGCGCTGGTGGGCTATGGGTTGAGTCGGGCCTTCTCCGCCGCTGATCTGACAAGCCTGTACGGCTATGTGTGGTATGCCCATGCGATCCTCACCGGGTGTTTCGTGGCCTATCTGCCCTTCAGCAGGATGGTGCACATGATTACGGCTCCGATCTCCCTGGCCCTGAATGCGGGGACGAAGGAACGCGGCGCAGCCTGCGTCTCGAAAGTTCCACAAATGTAGGATGTCTCCCCCTGTGGCGGAGAGGTGAAGGTTGTCCATCAGAGACTACAGCATAAAAGAATTGATTCAGGCCCAGGCGTGCACCGGCTGCTCCCTCTGCTCGGACGTGTGTCCCGCGGCCTCGGCCGGCCGGGACGGACGCCTCTCCGGCGTGTATCGGCTCGATGAGCTGCAAAGGATCAACCGCTCGAGGGCCGGACTGTTGCGGCGCATCTTCAGACATCGGGCACCCGGCCTCGAAGAACTGAAAACATTCAGCGACACGGTCTACCGCTGCACCCTGTGCGGGAGGTGCCAGGAGGTCTGCCCGGCCGGGATTTCTTTGAAGGACATCTGGGTCTCGTTACGCCAGGATCTCGTCCATTCCGAGGCATACCCGAAGAAGGTGGACAGGATCCGGGAGAACCTGCAGGAGAGCTACAACGTTTTTGCCGAGGACAACGAGGAGCGGGCCGACTGGGTGGAGGACATGCCCGACGCCCCGGAGCACGGATACATCAAGGATCGGGCCGAGATCGTCTACTTCACCGGGTGCGTGTCCGCCTACTTTCCAATGGCCCAGAACATCCCGATCGCCCTCGCGGAGATCCTCGAGAGCGCTGGAGTGGACTTCACGCTGCTGGGCGGGGAGGAGTGGTGCTGCGGGTTTCCCCTGCTCGGCGCAGGCCTTCGGGACCGGGCGAGGGAGTATATCGACCACAACCTCGAGGCGGTCCGGCGGAAAGGGGCGAGCCGGGTCGTGTTTGCCTGTCCCTCGTGCTACCAGATGTGGCGTGAACACTATCCACGGGACTTTTCCATCTGCCATGTGACCGAGTTTCTAAAAGAGCTGCTTGCCGAGGGGCGCCTGCCCCTGGGCGAGGTGGCCATGACCGTGACCTACCACGATCCGTGCGATCTGGGGCGGGCCGCCCGGGTGTTCGAACCGCCGCGGGAGATCATCCGCTCCATACCCGGCGTCAAGCTTGTCGAGCTTTCGGCCAACCGGGAGAACTGTTCGTGCTGCGGCGGCGGAGGCAACCTGGAGATGTTGGATGCGGACCTCGCCGGGGAGATCGCCGGCCGGAAAGTGGATGAGGTCCTGAAGACAGGGGCGGAAACAGTCGTCACCGCCTGTCAGCAGTGTGTAAGGACGATGAACACCTACGTGAGGCGGAACAAGATTCCGCTCAAGGTTCTGGACATCGTGCAGCTCGTGCGCATGGCCGGGAAGGGACGAGGACACAGCGGATAGCGGCCACCGTTCGGCCGAGAGGCGCGGTTCCTCCTTCGCCCTCTCGCGTTCCTTGATTTCGATCTGAAGTTGGGAGCCCCGGTCCTTACCATTCCCGTCGAACCGCTAGATCGCCGCCCCGTCCAGGAAATCTAGGAGCGCCTGGTTCACCTCTGCGGGCCTCTCCGCGGGGGACAGGTGCCCGGCGTCCCGGATGTGGACCCGCGATGCGGTCGTGATCTTCTCCGCAAGGAAGATGCCGTATTTGGGGGGTGTGAGCTTGTCTTCTTCCGCCGTGATCACCAGAACGGGCACCTCGATCGAGGGCAGACGCTCCATCACGTCGAAGGCGTCGCAGGCCTTGAAGTCGCCCAGGACCACATGAGGCCTACACTCGGCCGTTGCCTCCGAGATCGGCCGGAGCCGTTCCGGATCCGTCTTTTCCGAGGCCGCAAAGGCGAGAAAGGAGTCGACATACCCGCTGAAATTCTCCTCGACGGTCTTCAGGATCAGGGGCATCACCCGGAGGCGCGCGCCGGTCGAGATGAGGACGGCCGCCCGGCAGACATCGGGGTGATCGAGCAGGAGCTGTTGGGTGATCGCACCGCCCATGCTCAGGCCGCAGGGAATGGGGCGGGGCGCCTCGATGGTCCGGATGAAATCGGCCACGGCCCGTGCATACCCCTCGATCGTATCCATGCCGTCTCCCGGGCTCTCCCCGTGGCCGGGCAGGTCGATGGCGACCGCGTTTACTGCTCCCGCAAGCCCTTCGAGCTGTGCCTGCCAGAGGACGTGCGAGCCGCCGGCGCCGTGGATGAAGATCATCGTCGGCCGGGCCCGGTCCAGGGGCCATCCGGAGGAGACGAAGGCGATTCCGCTTGCTTCCCTGTGGTTCATCAGCGGTTCCTCTCTTTCTTTTCAGAGTGGGATCGGTCAGCCATTCCTATCAAGTCCGGAACGGATTTTCAAAGCGGTTCATTGCGT
>WFRX01000053.1 GCA_015486285.1 bacterium | reverse complement strand
TGTATAAGAGACAGGAGGTGAGACACAACCCGGGAAGATCGAGACGTGACAGGGACAGAGCAGTCAGGGACCGACGATTGACGCCCGGGGAGGGTATGACGCGATGACCGCTTCCCGGGAGGTTTGATAAGGGGCATACGCATCCTGTAGGATAAATGCGTTGGGTTCGGTCCTTTGCTCCGGCGAGGAGGAGAACAGCCACCTTCCGACTCTTCCGAGAGGTGTAAACATGGTGGACAAGAAGAAGCCATCCGCTGTCGATGTCGACGAATCGTCCGAAATCTCCCTGGGCAAGCTGTTCGAGGCCTATGTGCCCGACACCGTGAAACGGGCCTTGTTTACGGGAGCCGGCATGCTGTTCATGACGGAAGAGGGTGTCCGCAAGAGCCTGTCGGAATTCAACCTTCCCCGGGAGGCGGTGAACTATTTGATCAAGCAGAGCGAGCGGGGCAGGGAAGAGTTCTTTGCCAACCTCCAGCGGGAGATGCACTGGTTCTTTTCCAGGATCGATGCGACCCGTCTGGTCAAGGCCCTCCTGAATGACCTCAGCGTCGAAATTAATGCCACCATTACGCTCCGTACGAAAAAGCCGACCGAAAAGCCCCTTGCGGAAGCGGTTCGCCACAAGGCGCCCGTCTCGAAAAGAAAGCGGTCCAAAGGCTGAGAGCAACTGCATGGCCTCCCTATCTCGATTCGTCATCATGGTGTCCGAGGCGCCCTATTCTTCCCTGAAGCCCTACACGGCACTCCGCTATGCCGCGTCCGCGCGCAAGAGGGGCCTGGAGACGAGGGTCATTTTTTATGGGGATGGAATTTTCTGCGTAAAACGGGGCGTCGGCAGGGGCAGCCGGACCGTGGGAGACTTCGAATCGAAGGTCCGGGGCCTGATCCGGGAAGGCATTCTGGTCCAGGCGTGCGCGGCCCCGATGCGTCTGTACTCCCTGGGCGAAGAGGATCTGATCGAGGGGGTTTCCGTTGCCGAGGATGTCATCGCACACACGCTGGATGAGCAGACAAGGGTGATATGGCTCTAGTCCGGATCGAAGAACTGAAGAGCGAAGTACAGTCTCTGGGCGTTCGCATTTCTCGCCCGGCAGGCGGGCGGGAATGCCGCATTCGCGAAGGGGGCGCCGGGCCTGCGGAGGGGGCCACGGTGGTGCTCGGAGGGAGCCCTGCGTCGGTTCCGGTATCTTCGGACTTTGTGGCCGCCTCTCCCTTTCACCTGGCGAAGATCGGGGAGGGTTGGGCCCTGTTCCGGGAAGGGAGGCGGGTCGATGTGCAGGTGGCCTTGCCGCCTGTGCCGGGCTTTTACCGGAAGTCGACGGCCCACGGTGTGCCGTACCGGAAGATCGCCCTCATGCATGGGATCGACTGCCTTGCGTCGACGGTCCTCCAGGCGTGCCGCTACTGGGGAACGGAGTCGGCCTGTCGGTTTTGCGGGGTGGAGCTTTCGTGGAAGGCGGGAAGGACGGAGAGGAAGAAAAATCCGGTCGTGCTTGCGGAGGTGGCCGCAGAGGCGAAACGGGCGGGCGCGAAACATGTGACGTTGACGGCCGGCAGCACGGGGGATCGTTGTGCGGAATGGCGGCTCTTCCTGGAAGCGGCACGCGCCATCACGGAGACCAGCGGCCTCCCCGTACACGTGCAGCTCATGCCGCCGGTCGCGGCCCAGCGGCTGGAGATGCTGCGAGAGGCCGGCGTGACCAGCATCGGGATTCATCTCGAGTCCTTCGACCCGGCCGTCTTGAAGGAGATGGCGCCCTGCAAGGCGTCTATTCCCATGGAGGAGTACGTTCGGGCGTGGGAGGAGGCGGTCTGCGTCTTCGGACGGAATCAGGTCAGCTCCTACCTGCTGATGGGGCTGGGCGAAGACCCCCGGACCCTTCTGGAAGGATGTGAACGGCTTGCAGGAATCGGGGTTTACCCCTATCTCGTCCCCTTCCGGCCGATTCCGGGAACCCCTCTGGAACACCGGGAGCCGGTCCGGCCGGAGGTCGCCCGGGAGATCTACCGGGAAGGGGCCCGCATCTTGGAGAGGCACAACATCCACTGGCGGGCCGTGCGTGCGGGATGTGTCCGTTGCCGGGGATGCTCGGCCCTTCCGGACTACCAGGACGCCCTTTCCATGCACCGGGCGGAAAGGAAGGGCGCGGGAGAGATCTCCCTCGAGGTTACAAGAGAGGGGCCCCTCTTGGAAGCCTCCTACGCGGTTCGCCATGCGGTGTTCGTGGAAGAGCAGGGGGTGTTTCGGGAGACGGATCGTGACGAGATGGACGCTGTGTCATGGCATATCCTCGCCATGAAGGACGGGGAGTGCGTCGGGACGGTCCGCATTACTCCCCGTCCTTCATGGCGAGGATATGCCATGACACAGCGTCCATCTCGTCACGATCCGTCTCCCGGAACACCCCCTGCTCTTCCACGAACACCGCATGGCGAACCGCGTAGGAGGCTTCCAAGAGGGGCCCCTCTCTTGTAACCTCGAGGGAGATCTCTTCCGCGCCCTCCCTTTCC
>WFRX01000052.1 GCA_015486285.1 bacterium | reverse complement strand
CTTCTTGACACGGCGAGAAAGGGAGGGGTAAACCGACTAGAGCCGGGTGCAGGAAAAAGTCGAGGCCGCCATGAGTTCCAGCGTTTTCCGTCAAGGGGAAATGCCAGCCATCGCCCTGGTGGGAAACTACCTGCCGCGCAGGTGCGGGATCGCTACGTTCACCAGCGATCTGCTCCAGGCGCTTGCCCGGGAAGGAAGCGGCAGGGATTGCTGGGCAGTGGTCATGAACGATATCCCTGAAGGGTACAATTATCCTCATGAAGTCCGCTTCGAAATCAACTACAAAAACCTGGCCGATTTCCGGCTTGCGGCTGATTTCCTGAATATCAACCGCGTGGATGTTGTCTGTCTTCAGCACGAATTCGGGATCTTCGGCGGCAGAAGCGGGGCCAACATCCTGGAACTCCTTCGAAATCTACGCATACCCGTCGTCACGACCCTGCACACCGTCCTTGAGCACCCTTCCGAAACGGAAAGGGCCGTCATGGAAGACCTGGCACGCCTTTCGGACAGGATGGTGGTCATGAGCCGTCGGGGGGTGGAGATCCTCTCGAAGGCCTACGACATACCCGCGGACAGGGTCGTTCAGATCCCCCACGGCATCCCGGACGTGCCTTTCGTGGATCCCAATTTCTACAAGGATCAATTCGGCGTGGAAGGACGGAAGGTCATCCTGACGTTCGGCCTGCTTTCCCCCGGCAAGGGCATCGAAAACATGATCGACGCCATGCCCGCGATCATTCGGGCTCATCCGGATGTCACCTACATCGTTCTCGGCGCCACCCACCCGAACGTAAAGCGGGAACAGGGGGAAGCCTACCGGCTTTCCCTGCAGAGGCGGGCCAAGGACCTGGGGGTCGAGGGCCATCTGATCTTTCACAACCGCTTCGTCGAGCTGCAGGAGCTTTGCGAGTTCATCGGCGCGGCCGATATCTACGTGACCCCTTACCTGAACCGGGACCAGATCGTCTCCGGCACCCTCGCATACGCCCTGGGAGCCGGCAAGGCGACCGTCTCCACTCCCTATCGCTATGCAGAGGAGATGCTGGCGGAAGGCAGGGGGCGAATCGTCCCGTTCAAGGACCCGGCGGCCCTGGCCGAGCAGCTGATCGATCTGCTGGACAACGAGGTCGATCGCCACGCCATGCGAAAACGCGCCTACATGTTCTGCAGGTCCATGGTCTGGAAGGAGGTGGCGCGCAGATACCTGGAGATCTTCCAGGAGGTCAAGAGGGAGCGGGAACTGCGACCGCGGCGCATATACAGTATCCGGACCTTGCAAAACACCCGGCCGGAGCTGCCTCAGCTCAAATTCGATCATCTGGTGCGCATGACCGATGACGTGGGGATGCTGCAACACGCGAATTACATGGTGCCCGACCGGGCGCACGGGTATTGCACGGACGACAACGCCCGGGCCCTCATCGCGGTCCTGATGGGCCAGAGATACGTTGCCAACGGCCAGCACCTGAGGGATCTGGCCTGCCGGTATTTGAGCTTTCTCCATCACGCCTTCAACCGGGACAATGGGCGGTTCCGGAATTTCATGGATTACGGGCGCAGATGGATGGAAGAAAAGGGTTCGGAGGACAGCCACGCAAGGGCGATTTGGGGACTCGGCACGGCGGTCGCCCTGTCCAAGTGGGAGGGCATTACGGACTCGGCGGCAAGCCTCTTCGAGCGGGCCCTGCCGGCGCTCCTTCATTTTCAGTATCCGCGGGCATGGGCCTTCGCCCTCGTCGGCACGCACGCCTATCTTCGTAAATTCAGCGGGGACAGCGAGGCGAGGAGGGTACGGGAGGTGCTGGCCGGCAAGCTCATGAAGCTCTACCAGACAAACGCATCGGACGACTGGCCGTGGATCGAAGATCAGGTGACCTATGCGAACGGAAAGATCCCCCAGGCCCTGCTCCTCTCCGGGAAATGGCTTTTCCGTGACGATATGATCGAAGCCGGGTTGCGCTCGCTTGCGTGGCTCCTCAGGGTCCAGACCGATCCGAAGGGGCACTTCGTTCCTGTCGGCAACCACGGATGGCTTCGCAGGGGGAGGGAGCCGGCGAGGTTCGATCAACAGCCGATCGAGGCGCAAAGCATGACCGAGGCGTGCGCGGAGGCCTATCTCGTAACCCGGGACGAAAAGTGGCTCTCTGAAGCGAGGCGCTGCTTTGAATGGTTCCTCGGCAAGAACGACCTCAACGGGTCCCTTTACGATTTCAAGACAGGGGGCTGTTGCGACGGGCTCACCGCGGACGGGCCGAACCAGAACCAGGGCGCCGAGTCCACCCTGGCCTGGCTCATCTCCCTGCTCCAGATCCACCGCCTGAACGAGCCCAAGACCCTGCCCGGAGACGCGCACTGACCGGAAACACCCATGCGAGAAAGGGCCCGAACATGCACCACAAGCCCATCGTGATGGTCAGTTCCTATCCTCCTCGGCTCTGCGGTATCGCCACCTTCGCCGAAGAGGCCCGCGAGTTCATCCAGAAGGCCAACCCGGATCGAAAGGTTCTCGTGGTCAGCCACACCGACGGGAAAGGCAAAGGGGTCTTTCCTCTGATCGACATGAAGCGTCGCGACTGGTGGAAGCCCGTGGCCGACAAGATCGCGGATCTGGATCCTTACGTGGTCCACATAGAACACGAATACGGCCTGTACGAATACCTGGACGAGCGGGGGCTCGGAGACGGGAACGAGGGGTTCCTCACGCTCCTGGAGGCGATCGGGCACCTGCCGATCGTTGTGGAGCCTCACACCGTACACGGCCGGCTTCGAGACGCCGAGGCGAATTTCCTCTACCAGCTTTGCCAGAGGGCGGATGTCGTCCTGTTCAAGTGTCACTACCAGAAATGGCGGCTGGACTGGATCTTTCCGGGGTACGGCTGGGAAACGCCCAGGAATATCATGGTCGTCCCCCACGGCTCCAGGCCCGACAAGCGCTGGGGGATACACGAGATCCCGAAACTGAAAAAGAAGCTCGGACTGGACAGGCCGGATCTGGCGGAGCATCTGGTAGGCATGATCGGCTGGATCCAGTCCAACAAGCGCTGGGACATCCTGTTGTCCATGTGGCCCGAGATACACGGAGAGATCCGCAGGCGCAGCGGAAAACAGTGGGACCTCCTGGCGGCCGGAGCGGTGCGGGATCCGAATCACCTGGCGGATTACGAGGAGTGGAAGGCCGAAGCCCTCAAGCTCGAGCGCAGGGGCATCGCTCATTACTATGAATTCATTCCGAGAGGCGAGATCTATTATGAAACCATGGCCGTTTGCGACTTCATCGTCCTGCCTTCCATCGACGAAACGCAATCCGGGACCCTGGCGCGTATCATCGCCCTGAACAAGCCCTATATTACAACAGCCCCCATGGAGGGCCTCACCGCTCAGACCCTGGAAAGCGAGGGCGGCTTGCTCTTTACGACCAAGAAGATGCTCAGGGAAAAGGTGATTGAGCTTGCATGCGATGAGGGCCTTCGCATGAGGCTGGGAGAAAACCTGAAGCGATATCTGGACAACACCGTATCCTGGACTCTGGTGGCGAGACAATACAACCAAGCCTACGCGCTGGCGCGGGGGGCCAAGAGGACCGGCGCGCCCGTCGTCCTGGATCCCGAGTTTTAGAGGAGAGGAGAACACGCGCCATGGAAAGAATCCACTCCGGGGACCTCTTCCAGCGGCACCCAGACAATCCGATCATTACAGGCGCCGATCTGCCCTACCCGGCCAACACCGTGTTCAACGCCGCAGCGACAAAGGTTGCGGGCGACACACTGCTCTTGATGCGGGTCGAAGACAGGAGGGGCCTTTCCCACTTGACCGCGGCGCGCAGCAGGGACGGCATCTCGGACTGGCGGATCGATCCGGCCCCAACGATCATGCCCGACCCGGAGAGCCATCCCGAAGAATTGTGGGGAATCGAGGACCCCCGGATCACCTATCTCGAAGAGCGCGACGAATACGCCGTTGCGTATACGGCCTACTCCGAAGACGGGCCCCTCGTGTCACTGGCGACGACAACGGATTTTCGCAGTTTCGAACGCCACGGACCGATCATGCCTCCCGAGGACAAGGATGCGGCCCTCTTCCCGGTCCGTTTTCGGGGACGCTGGGCCATGATTCACCGCCCGATCATCTCAACCGTGACGATAGGGGGACATCCGGCGGGCGGGGCCCACATCTGGATCTCCTTCTCGCCGGACCTGAAGCACTGGGGAGATCACAGGATGCTCATCGCCGCGAGAAGGGGAGCCTGGTGGGACGCGAACAAGATCGGGCTTTCCCCGCCTCCTCTCAGGACGGACCGGGGCTGGCTGATCCTCTACCACGGGGTTAGAACAACGGCCAGCGGTTCCATCTATCGGCTGGGCCTGGCCCTGCTCGACCTGGAAGATCCCTGCAACGTAATCGCCCGATCGGACGAGTGGGTCTTTGCGCCGGAAAAGGATTACGAACTCTCCGGGGATGTGGACAAGGTGGTCTTCCCCTGCGGATGGGTTGCCGAGGGAGACGAACTCAGGCTGTATTACGGGGCGGCGGACGCCTGCATGGCCCTGGCCACGGCGAAAATTTCCGTTCTCCTGGACTGGCTGACCCGGCACGGCATCCATTCGGGGTAGAGGACACTCCTGTGGCGATGCTTACGCCCCCCGGCCGGCCGACCCCGTGCCCCATCCGGCGATCCATCTGCTCTCAGCCCAAACCTCTCCAAGGGAGACGGCCATGCTCGACCTGCTGATCAAGAACGGAACCATCATCGACGGGACAGGGAAGAGGGGGTTTCAGGGCGAGGTGGGGATTTCGGGCGACCGCATCGCAGAGGTGGGACACCTTCAGGATGCAAAGGCGCAGCGCACGCTCGATGCCGCGGGCCTGGCCGTGTCTCCGGGCTTCGTGGACGTACATTCTCACCACGATCTCTACATCATCGACCGGGACCCCGCCTTCGGCTTCGCCTCCTTTGTCAGGCAGGGCGTTACGACCTCTGTCGTGGGGAACTGCGGATGGACGCTCGCCCCGTGCCTTCCCGAATCGGAGGAGATGGTCCTGGATCTCATCCGGAGCATGGATATCCCGATCGATCGGATCCCCTGGCAAACGATGGACGACCTCCTGACATGTCTTGAGAGCCGGCCACTCATGAGCAACGTAGCGCATCTGGTCGGCCATGGGGCCATCCGCCTGTCGGTGATGGGCGACGAGAACCGGTTCTCAAAACCGGACGAATTGGACCGGATGAAGAGGCTCGCCCGGGAGTCGCTGGAAGCGGGCTGCGTGGGTCTCTCAACAGGCCTGATGTACTACCCGGGGATGTTCGCCCACACGGACGAGCTCGTCGAGCTGGCCCGTGTGGCCGCCGAACTCGACAGGCCCTACGCCTCCCACCTGCGGGGCTATTGCACCACCCTCCCGGACTCGATCTCGGAGGCGATCACGATCAGCTCGAAATCGGGCGCCTCCCTCCAGATTTCACACCTTCACGCCATCCCTTTCTTCGGCAGGCTGGCCCCACTGGTCTACCCCGCCGTCAGGCTCCTGGAGGCGATCAACGCCTGGGTTCCTCTTCCCCCTCTGCCCAACCCGGCCCTGGAAAAGGGGCTCGAGGCCATCCAGAAAGGCCTCGACAAGGGGCTCGACATCGGCATGGACGCCGTTCCTTACGTACTCGGGAATACCACCGTAACCGTGCTGTTTCCGCCCTGGGCCAGCCGGGGGGGAAAGAGCCGGCTCCTGGAAAGGCTCCGGGACACGGAAACCAGGCGGCGCATGGAGCACGATATACGCACGGCCGTTCCGAAATGGCCCCACTGGGAGGAGGGCTCCTGGTCCGACCCGTACATCAAGGCCCTGGGCTGGAAGCCGATCCGGATCCTGTCCGTGAAGCACGAGGCCAACCGGTGGACCGAGGGAAAAACCTTCGAGGAAATCGGACGCGCATGGGGGATCGACCCCTTTTCCGCCTTGTGTCGGCTGACCCTCGAAGAAGAGGGGGAGGTGGCCTTCACCTTCGGATTTCCGGCCAGGCCGTGGCTCGAGAAGATGTTCAACAAGATGCTGTGCCACCCGGTGATGAGTATCGGCGCCGATTCCATTCTCCCCAGCCGGGGCACTCCCCCTCCCTCCGCCTACGGCTGTTTCCCGAGGATCCTGGGGCATTACGCCCGGGATCTGGGCCTCTTCCCCCTCGAAGAAGCGGTACGGAAGATCACGAGTCTGCCGGCCGGCCGCTACCGCCTCGAAGGCCGGGGGGAACTTCGAAAGGGCGCCTTCGCGGACATCGTCGTCTTCGATCCGGACCATGTGAACGAGCAATTCACTCCGGAGGGACGCCCCGACTTTGCCGAGGGGATCCGCTACGTCTTTGTCAACGGGCAGCCGATCGTCTCGGGGGGAAAGATCGCGACCGGCCTGTATCCGGGAAGGGTCCTGCGCCGGCGGTGAATGTCCACGGTCCCCCCGGTCACTTGACACGGGGAGACACGCTCAGCAGACTGACGGAGAACGGCAAGAAAGGCTGAGCCCGTGCCAGGCGGCAGAGGAACGAGGACAAGATACCGATGGCTGCTCTGGATGTTCGTGGTGCTGATCGGAGTGCCGACCGCCGCCGTGGTGTGGGACTACGGGGTCCGGAAGAACTTCGACACCGTCGTTCCGGGCAAGATCTACCGTTCCGGTCAGCCCGGCGAGACCCAACTGGAGGCATGGATCAAGGAATACGGCCTGAAAAGCATTCTCACCCTCAGACACGGCATGCCTTCCTACGAAAAGGAACTCGCCCACCGTTACGGCGTCAAGCTGTACCAGATTGCCTTCAGCGCGAAAACCGGCCTGCAGGAGAAAAAATGGCAGGCCATTCGGGCGATCCTGACCGATGAAAACAACCTGCCCATTCTTATCCACTGCCGGGGCGGGGGGGACCGAAGCGGAATCGTTACGGCCCTCTACCGGATTGAAGTGCAGGGCTGGCCCCTGGAGAAGGCCCTGCATGAGATGAATCGCCACTACCATATCTCTCTCCGATACCCCGCGCTCCAGAAACAGCTGCGCGAGCGATTCCGGAAGGAGGGATGAAGCGCCCCATGCCCCGACTCCTTTCCCGTTATCTCTTCGGAGATCTCATCCCCTCCTTCGGTGTCGGACTCCTGGCCTTCACCCTGGTGCTCCTCCTGGAAAAGGTGATGCGGATTGTCGAGTGGATCGTCCGCAAGGGCGTGTCGGTCACGGAGGTCCTCAAGATCTTCGGCTGCCTCCTGCCGAACTTCTTCGTGTTCACCCTGCCCACGGCCCTGCTCCTGAGCGTGCTTTTGACCTTCAGCCGTATACAATCGGACAACGAGATGTATGCTCTCAAGGCATGCGGGGTGAGTCTCTACAGGCTTCTTCCCCCCGTGTACGCCTTCGGCGCCTTTGTGACGGCCGTCTCCCTCTTTCTGACCGGCTGGGCGGGGCCGTATGCCGCGCGCACCTTCCAGTCCATGTTCTATTCGATGGCGACCCAGAACATTTTCGTGGGTCTCAAAGAGCGCGTCTTTTTCGATTCACTGCCCGGCTTCGTCTTTTATGTGGAAAGCGTCCTGCCCGAACAAAACGAGATCAAAGGCGTCTTTATCGCGGACCAGAACCTCGCCGACAGACCGATCTACTATTTCGCCGAGGAGGGCAGAATCCACGGCAATCCCGAAACGGGGATCATCACCGTGGTATTGAAGAACGGAACCATCCACCATCTCGAGCGCAGCCGGGGTGTCTACCAGCTCGTTCACTTCGACACCTACCGCGTGAAGGTCAACGTAGGGGCCATGCTCGCGTCCCATACCGGCAAGGGGCAGAAACGGCACATGGAGGGAATGACCCTGCCGGAACTCCGGAGGAAGATCCGGCAGGGGGCGGCCACGGAACAGAAGGCTCGAAAGCTCCGGCTGCACTACGATCGGAGGCTCGCTCTTCCCTTCGCCGCCCTTGTCTTCTGCACGCTGGGGGTGCCCCTGGCCCTGCTCTCCCAGCAAGCCGGACGATACACGGGATTTTCGCTGAGTATCGTGGTGATGCTGCTCTATTTCGTCTTGATGCAGGCAGGTTCCGGCCTGACCTTCGGTGGAACCATCCCGGCTTTTGTGGGCGCATGGTTCCCCAACCTGATCCTGGGTGCCATGGGCATCTATCTCACATGGAAGAAGGCCGAAGAGAAGCCGTCGAGGATCCTGGAGGCGTACGCGCAGTTCACGCGGGACCTGCAGATAGCCGTTCATCGCCGGTTCGGCGGCAGCCCCTGAGGACGCACAGGAACAGAAAGGGCACACCCTCTTGTCACTCCTCACGCGATACCTTGTCAGAGAGTTCTTCCGACTCTTCTCCCTCTGCCTGACAGGCGGAGTCACCCTCTACCTGGTCATCGATCTGTTCGATCGGATCAACAAATTCATCCGGTACGGGGCCACGGCCAAGTGGGTGCTCCTCTATCTCCTGTACAAGATCCCTCTGGTCGTCTACCAGATCGTCCCGGCTACCATGCTCCTGGCCGTCCTCCTCACACTCGGCCTGATGACGAAGCACAATGAGGTCTTGGCCCTGCGGACGAGCGGCATTCCCGTTTCGCGCATCGCGGCCCCTTTCATCGGCATGTCCCTGCTGGTGAGCGTGGCTGCCTTCCTCCTGAACGAATACGTCGTTTCTCCGGCATTCCAGCGCTCCGAGTACATCCGAAGGATCCTCATCAAGGGAAAAGTCCCTTACAGCATGATGGTGCGCGACCGGATCTGGTACAAAGGCGACGAGGGATTCTATACGATCGCTTCCTTTCTGCCCGCCCGGAAAGAGATGCAGGGGGTCACGTGGTTCAGGGTTTCCAGGCCGTTTCATCTCTCCAAGCGGATCGATGCGTCCAAGGCGATCTGGGACGGCGACCGGTGGATCTTCTATGATGTGGAGGAAAGAACCTTTCGGTCGGGCGAACTGGTCAAGGTGACGCGCTCGAAAAAAAAGGCGATCCGGCTGGCTGAAACCCCGGAAGACTTCGAGGTCCTCCGCACACAGACCGACGACATGCCCTTCAGGAAGCTGCGGCGCTACATCCGCAGGATCGAGTCCGAAGGATACGATTCAACCCCTTACCGGGTCGATCTTCAGGTGAAAATTTCGTTTCCCCTCCTGAATATCATCACCGTCTTTCTGGCCATTCCCTTCGCCTTGCGGCTGCCCCGTATTGGAGGACTCGCCGCGGCGACGGGCATGAGCCTTGTTCTCGGATTCACATTTTGGGTCATCTTCGCCGTCACGGTGTCAATCGGCCGGACAGGCCTGATTCCTCCCTTCGCAGCGGCCTGGTCGGCGAATGTGCTGTTCGCCGCCCTGGGCGTCTATCTGCTGCTTCGGGTGGAATCGCAATCGATCTACTGACGGGACACTTGAAAAGCCAGGGGGACAGGATTGCGGCCGCCTCTTCCTTCTGAACCGAAGAGCATTTGCGTCCTTCGCTTGTCCGCGATCGGGGACGTCTGTCACACGGTACCTGTTGTCCGGGCCCTGCAGGACCGATGGCCGGCCGCGGACATCACCTGGATCATCGGCAAGACGGAAGCCGCGCTGGTGGGAGACATCCCGGACATCACCTTCCACATCCTGGACAAGTCCATGGGCTGGCGGGCCTACCCCCGGCTCCGCCGGCAGTTGGCGGGGAAATCCTTCGATCTGCTACTGCACATGCAGACCTCCCTGCGGTCCAGCATCGCGAGCCGGCTGATTTCCAGCCCGGTCCGCCTCGGTTTCGATCGTGCCCGCGCCAGGGACGGTCAATGGCTCTTCACGACCCACCGGATCGAGGCAAAGACGAAAGAGCACGTAATGGACAGCCTCTTCGGATTCGCCCGGGCCCTCGGCATTCCGGAAGGCCGTCCGCGCTGGGACATTCCGATCCCGGACCAGGCAAGAGAATACGCCGCGCAATACGTTCAGGCCGGCCGCAAAACAATGATCATCAGCCCGTGCGCAACCGCACGCTACCGCAATTGGCGCAACTGGAGCGCAGAGGGGTATGCGGCGGTGGCCGATTACGCCGCCGGCAAATACGATATGCGGGTCCTCTTGACCGGAGCGCCTACGGGGATGGAAAGGCAATACGGAAATGCGATTTGCAGGCTCGCCGGGTGCAAACCAATCAACCTGATCGGCAAAACCGGCCTGAAAGAGCTGCTCGCCCTCCTGGATGAGGCCGACGTGCTTATCGCTCCCGACTCCGGGCCGGTCCACATGGCAACCGCCGTCGGCACGCCGGTCATCGGCCTGTACGCCACGACCAACCCGATGCGGGCAGGCCCCTATTTCAGCCGGCAGTGGGTCGTGAACAAATACCCGGAGGCCCTGAAGGAGGAACTCGGCAGGACGGTGGAAGAGGTGCCGTGGGGAACCCGGGTGCGGAATCCGACCGCCGCAGACCGCATTCACGTGAGCGACGTAACAGGGGCCCTGGACAGGCTTCTCGCGTCGCTCGCCGGAGGAGAATGACGCGGGTGCGCGGCAAGCCGCAAATCGGCCGGAACGAGTTCAAAGGGAAAAGTACCCGCGGCGAAGCCGTCAGGCACCGGACGTGGGAGGCCGATCCTCGTCCCGGAGAGGCTCCTCGCCCGGTGTTTCCAGGGATTGCAGGCGGGCCAGAAAAATTGCGCGGGCCTCCTGGAAGGCATCCTTCAGTTCGGCAAAGAGGTCCGGCGCGCCGGCGAGTTCTTTGCCGAAGCCCAGCTTTTCCATTCGATAAGCGAGTTCTTTCAGCCTCTTCGCCCCCACATTCGCGCTGGATCCTTTCAACGTGTGCGCCCGAAGCCGCACCTCTTCCGCATTCTGTTCGAAAAGTGCGTGGTCGAGCTGTCGGATCTGTTCTTCGCTGTCCGAAAGGAACGACTCGATCAACTCGCGCTCGAACTCGATGTCCCCCTCTGCGATCTCCCGGATCCCTTCCATATCGACAGGCCGATCCCGGGGCGTCTTCAACTCCGGCTCGATCACGCCCGAAGTCGCAACACCCTCCAGGTATCTGTCCAGGATCTCGCCCAGGCCCAAGGCGGTCACCGGCTTGCTTACATAGTCGTCCATGCCCGCCTCCAGGCACCGTTCCCGGTCTCCCTTCAGCGCATGGGCCGTCATGGCCACGATCGGGATATCGTGCCGGAGGACCCTGGAACCCGGGTCACGGATGATCCGGGTCGCCTCGAACCCGTTCATCTCCGGCATCTGCACGTCCATCAAGACAAGATCGTACCGGATCTTTTCCAGGGCCGTCACGGCCTCCCGGCCGTTGGCGACCGCGTCACCGCGATAACCGAGCTTTTCCAGGATTCGGACCGCCACCTTCTGGTTGACCACGTTGTCCTCAGCCACCAGGATACGGACCCTCCGCTTCTTGTCCTCGACCAGGCTGTGCCGCGTGATGATCGGCTTGGGGACCGGCTCGGATCCGGCAGAGGCCACCCCCAGCACGGTGGCGAGGCAGTCATACAACTGAGACACCTTGACCGGCTTCGTCATGTACGCGGAAAACCCGACCTCCCGAAGCTTTGCGGCGTCCCCTCGATGCCCGACAGAGGTAAGCATGACCAGGAGCGTATCCTTGAACTCCGGATCCGCCTTGATCTTCCGGCCCAGGGTCTTTCCATCCATGCCCGGCATTTGCATATCCACCAGCGCAATCCGGAACGGGTCTCCCTCCGCAACGGCCCGGCGGAGGATCTCGAGGGCCTGCGGCCCGTCCTGGGCCTCCGCGAAGCGGCAACCCCAGGAACGCAACAGCTCCCGCAGGACCAGCCGGTTGGTCGGATGATCGTCGACCACCAGGATCCGCGTGCCCCGAATGTCCTCCGGAACAATGGCCTCCACGTCTCGGGCGCCCGGTTGTTTTTCCAGCACGGCGGTAAACCAGAACGTGGAGCCCCTGCCCTGCGCGCTGGCCACACCGATCTGACCGCCCATCAGCTCGGCCAGCTGCTTGGAAATGGCCAGCCCCAGTCCCGTCCCTCCGTACCTGCGCGTGATGGAGGCGTCCACCTGGTAGAAGGACTGAAAGAGCCGGGCCAGCCGGTCTTCCGGGATGCCGATTCCCGTGTCCGTCACATCGAAACGCAGCGTCACATGGGTCTCGGTCTCCTGGGTCACGCGCACACGGATGTGGACCTCGCCCTGCTCAGTGAACTTGATCGCGTTCCCGGCCAGGTTGAGCAGCGCCTGCCGAAGCCTTCCGGGATCCCCCCGCACCAGAGAAGGGACATCCGGATAGGCCAGGCAGGAGAGTTCCAGCCCCTTTTCTCCGGCCGGAACGGCCAGCATGTCGACGACATCCTCGAGGGTCGTACGGACATCGAAATCGAGGATTTCCAGCTCCAACTGGCCTGCCTCGATCTTGGAAAAATCCAGAATATCGTTGATCAGGGCCATCAGGGATTGCCCGGAGGAACGCACGGTTTCCACATATTCGAGCTGCTCCGGCGCCAGCTCCGTATCCAGGAGCAGGCTGGTCATCCCCAGGACGCCGTTCATGGGCGTGCGGATCTCGTGGCTCATGTTGGCCAGAAACTCGCTCTTGGCCACATTCGCCGCCTCCGCCTGCTTCGCCAGTTGTTGCGCATCCTTCGAGATCTCCCGGAGCCTTCGGTTCGCGGCCTCGAGTTCCCGCTTGGCCTCCGCCAGTTTCTCCTTCTCTTCCTCCATGGTCCATTGCCCCCGGTATCGAAGGCCCTCGAAGATATACGCAAGGGACGATACGATCAGAAAGGAGCCCGTGAATCTCACGATCGTACCGGCGGCATAGGGATAGATCCCCAGAACGCCGCCGGGGTCGATCAGCAGAAAGATCGTGGCGACCAGGAAGGCGCCGTTCCAGATGATGCCTTCCCGCTTTCCCAGGAGAAAAAAGATGCAGGGAGGCAGGCCGAAATACCAGAGGAGCTTCGAGCCCTGCACGCCCGCATCGCCGATCACCACCTGAAAGACGAGAAAGATCAGGAGCGCCATACTGATCCGGAAGAGGATCACCACCCTTTTCATTCTTCGCAGCAGGCCCAGAACGAAGAACAACCAGCCCGCGACCAGGAATTCGGCCGTGCCTTCTATGAGATTTCCCTCCAGGAAATCCGACAGGGCGAGGCTGCACAGGAGGATGAGGCCGACAAGGGCGAAGTAGGCGAGGAGAAGCCGTTTCCGTCTCTCTTCGAATTCGAACTCCTGCAACCCCTCAGGCGAGAGGGAAGAGGACCGGAGTGTCTGCAACAGGATCTCCAGGGTTTTTTTCACCTTCAGGCCTCCTCCTCCGCCGGCGCGGCTTTCTCCGTCGCGTGTTATATCGACATTTTTTTCCTGGAAACTTAGCCCCTTGGAGGCCTGCGATCCCGGCAGAACAATGTATATCTTCCCAAACATCTTCCTTGCCGCGCGGATCCCCAGGGATCGGAACCATTTTTTCGTTGACCCACGATCACCGCCTTCCATATACTGCCGGTATTTCCGGTCGGATACCGGGTGCTTCCCCAATCGCCCATGCAACCCTCTGCCCGCACGAAAGGAGAGGCCATGGACATGAACCGCCGTGCATTCCTGCAATCCGTCGCCGCCGGCGCGACTCTTGGGGTCATCGGCTGCGGCGATTCACCGACATCGCCGGGAGAACAACCGGGCCAGACGCCCGGCGCCGGCTATTTCGCACAGATCGCGGCGGATCTGGATGCCATGGGCATCGGCACGCCCCGGCTCCTCATCGACCTCGACCGGCTGGATGCAAACGCTGCGAAGATCCTCTCCAAGGTGGGTGTCGACCGGTACCGGATCGTGGAAAAATCACTGACCTCGCTGGACTTGCTCGCCTATGTGCAGGGGCGGACCGGCGCCCGGAAATTCATGGTGCTCCACCTGCCCTTTCTCCCCCCGATCCTCGACGCCTTTCCGAATGCCGATGTGCTCATCGGAAAGGCCCAGCCCACGGCCGCCGTTGCGACCTTTTTCGACGAAATGCCGGGAGCCGCCTGGCCGGCCGCCGCTTCGCGTGTGCAGTTCATCGCCGACAGCCGCCCTCGTCTCGACGAACTGGCGGCCCTCGCGCGGCATCTCGGATTGACCCTCCGAATCTCCGTCGAGATCGACGTGGGGCTGCGGCGGAGCGGCGTTCCCGAACCCGCTGAGCTTCCGAGTGTGCTTTCGGGCCTCGTCGAGCACTCCGACGTACTCCGGTTCACCGGATTTCTCGGATACGACGGACACGTGGCCCACGTGCCGGTCTTGTTCGGCTCGCCCGTCGACGCAGTCACCGATGCGTGGAGGAAGGCTACGGCGATATTCGAGTCTTTCATCGATATCCTGCGCGTCCAGTTCCCGGAGCTGATGCGCGACGACCTGGTGTTCAACAGCGGGGGGAGCGCCTCCTACCCGATGTACCAGAGCGGCCCGGTGAACGACGTGGCGATCGGGGGCGGCGTTGTGCGGCCCGCCGCCTATCCGGATGTTTTCTGCGGGGTGCTCGAGCCCGCGATCTTCATCGCTACGCAGGTCCTGGCCTATTATCCCCTTGCCAGGCTTCCTTTTCTTTCGGCGGAGTTCAGCGCAAAGCTTCTTCGATACAAGCAGGGTGTTACCATTTACGGCGGAGGCTGGGCGGCGCATTTTGTCTCACCGGCCGGGCTGGAGCCTGCGCCGCTGGTGTCGGACCCGGAAAATCAGAACCTGGTGCCCAACCAGTCCCTGCTCACGGCGCCGCGGAACATCTCCCTCGCCCCGGGCGACTGGATCTTCATGCACCCGAAACAGAGCGACGCCCTTTTCCAATTCGAGGAAATCATGCTCGTCCGCGGCGGCCGGCTCCAGGAGGAGCGTTGGAAGGCGTTCCCGAGGCGGTACTGAACGAGGCGCCGCCGCAGTTGCATGCAGTCATCCCGCCCGCGTACCGGAAGCGCGGATCTTGATTCCGCGGATTGCCCATGATTGCACGGACATCTCGAGGAGCGCAGGCCCAGCGTGGGTGGCAATCTCCTCGATTTGCGGACATTGCGAGGGCGCGACAGCGACCGACGCAATCTCCCTGCGCCTCAGCGGAAGGCGGGGATGCCCGTAATCTCGTGGCCCAGGATCAAAAGGTGGATGTCATAGGTACCTTCGTATGTGTGGACCGATTCCAGGTTGTTCATGTGCCGGATGATCGGGTACTCCAGCGAGATGCCGTTCGCGCCGTGCAGGTCGCGGGCCATGCGGGCGATTTCGAGGGCCTTGCTGGTGGCGTTCATTTTCGCCATGGAGGTGTGCTGGTGCCTGCCCTTCCCCTCATCCTTGAGCCGGCCGACACGCAGATTCAACAACTGGGCCGCCGTGATCTCGGTGAGCATGAGGGCGAGCTTCCGCTGAACGAGCTGAAAGGAGCCGATCGGCTTGTCGAACTGGGTGCGCTCCTTCGCATACCGGACAGAGGCCTCGTAGCACGCCATGGCGGAGCCGGTCGCCCCCCAGGCAATCCCGTACCGTGCCTTGTCCAGGCAACCGAGAGGCGAACGGAGCCCGCCCGACTTGGGCAGCAGGTTCTCGGCAGGGATCCGACAGTCCTCGAAGACCAGCTCCGAGGTAACGGACGCCCGCAGGGACATCTTGTGCTTGATGAGATTCGCTGTGAAGCCGGGCGTCCCCTTCTCCACAAGGAAGCCCCTCACCTCGCCATCGAGCTTGGCCCAGACCACAGCCACGTCCGCGACGTTTCCGTTCGTAATCCACATCTTGGAGCCATTGAGCACATAGGATGCCCCATCCTTGACCGCCCGGGTCTTCATCCCCCCGGGGTCGGACCCGTGGTCCGCCTCGGTGAGGCCGAAACATCCGATCTTCTCTCCTCTGGCGAGCCCGGGGAGCCAGTGCCGTTTCTGCTCCTCGGAACCGTACTCGCAGATCGGGTACATAACGAGCGAACTCTGCACCGAGTTGAAGCTTCGAATGCCGCTGTCGCCCCGTTCGAGCTCCTGCTGGATCAGACCGTAAACGACGTAGCTTGAACCCGGGCAACCGTATTCTTGGGGCAGGGTCGCGCCGATGATCCCCATCTCCCCCATCTCCCGCACGAGGTGCATGGGGGCCTCGGCCTGCTCGAAATCATCGGCGATGGTGGGAATCACCTTCTCGTCAACGAATCCGCGGACCGTATCGCGCACCATCCGTTCCTCATCGCTCAGCATCTCGTCGATTAGGAGAAAGTCCGTCGTTTCCGAGGTCATGGAACACTCCTTTTCAAGTCTCCAACTCTCAGGCGCCCATCTTCCGGTTGGCGATCGCCTGAACGGCCCGAACGCCGTCCCTGACCGCCATGTAGATGAGATTCGAATGCCGGGTCTCTTTCAGCACGCCTTCCTTTTCGATCAGGATGTAGGTAGGGCTGACGGCCCCGCCTATGGCGAAGATCCCTTTCGTGCCTGTCTCGAAATCAGGCGTGAGCATGATCAATTGCGTGCCCTCTTTGCTGATCTTGCACACCCCCGCCACACACGTGATCTGCTGAAGCCCCAGTTTGTCAAAAACCGGGGCAGGGCCCTGGGTCCCGACACAGGCGATGACGCGCTTCATCGGGAAGCTCATCCCCTGATTGAGTTGTACCCCCTGGCCTACGTCCAACTGGCGGGTCTGGATGATCAGCCTGTCCACGCCGTCCGCATCCACCTCACCGATTTTCGGCACCGCCCCGGGCAGGATACGAATATTTCCGCCGAGCAGGATCTCTTCTCCGAGATCCCGGGCCACATCCTTGTCCACCCGGAACTGCTCTCTCCTGTGCCCCCACCAGATCGTAGTGCCGTCGCCGGCCTCCCGCTTGGCCCTGGAGAGGGCGGCGACCACGTCCGCCGCCGCATTCCCCCCCCCAAGGACCAGCGTCGGAGCCCCGATGTAGTCCTCCGGATTGTCCAGGCCTCGCGCGACCGTCTTGGCCTCGCCGTAGACGCCGAGATCCACCGGGATGTTGCTCCCGAAGGCCAGGATCACGTTCGAGGCCTGGTACCGGTTCTGCCGGGTGACCACGGTGAACCCGTCCCCGTCCCGCTCGATACCCTGAAAATCCTCTCCCAGCCGGACGGAGATGTTGCGGCTCTCCGCCCAAGCTTCCACCTTGGCCACATAGTCCTCTACCGGCTCGGTATCCGGGCTCGGAGCCAGGCCCTCGATCGGAAAGGGATCGGTTTCGCCCTTGGGAATCGTGGGATATACCTTCTTTCCCCTTGGATAGCTGTCCACGATCCCCTGAAGGGCCCTCTTGCCCTTCTCGAGAAGGACATAGCTCAGGCCCAGGTCCTGGGCCTTGCCGGCGCAGGCCAGGCCTCCGGGCCCGGCACCGATGATCGCAACATCGTATTTGTCCAATGAAAGACCCTCCTTGACCATGAATCGTGTATGGAAAACAGCAATAGGCTCAAGAGAACAAGGCGGTAAAGATCATAACCTGCCTGGAAGGGCTGCGTCCAGCACTTTCAGCGGGAGGCGGACGCAGAGGAAGCCTTTTGGGCGCATCGACTCTTTGTAGACCCTTTCATTCGACACCAACGGCCATTGTTCTACCCACAGGGTAACCGGCAGCGGTCGGAGTTTTCGTATCCGGCGACACGGCCGTCGCGTACACGCAAGCGTCAGGCATGTAACCTCGCTTGACGTCCATCGGGCGGCTCTTTAACGTGGAACTTCGGCACGGACACCTCGAACGGGAGTCCTGCCGGCCTCCCCATTGCGGATGGCTGGATCGCCGACTGGGTGAGCGCCACGAGACGATCGCGTTGGACGCAAGACCGGCACGAAGGCCAAGGGAGCAGATGGATGAGGGACTCGGAAATTTGTTTTGTACCCGCTAACCGGCTGGCCGGAATGATTCGGAATCGACACGTATCGGTCCGGGAGGTCATGGAGGCCCATCTTGCCAGGATCGAAGAGGTCAATTCCAAGGTAAACGCCATCATCACACTCATACCAGAGATAGCCTTGAAACAGGCCCGCCTGGCGGACGAAGCCCTTGCCCGGCGCACGGATCCCGGCCCCTTGTTCGGACTGCCGATCGCCCACAAAGATTTGACCCTTACAAAAGGCATCCGCACCACCTTTGGATCCCCCCTCATGAAGGATTTTGTGCCGGCCCAAGACCAGTTGATCGTCGAACGACTGAAGGACGCGGGCGCCATCACGATCGGCAAAACAAATACGCCGGAATTCGGGGCCGGCTCCCAGACCTACAACGAAGTCTTCGGAGAGACCCTCAACCCCTATGACCTGACCAAGACCTGTGGCGGAAGCAGCGGCGGAGCCGCGGTGGCCCTGGCCTGCGGGATGGTGCCGCTGGCCGACGGGAGCGATATGGGCGGCAGCCTCAGAAACCCGGCCAGCTTCTGTAACGTGGTCGGTTTCCGTCCCTCCCCGGGCCGCGTGCCGGTCTGGCCGACGGCCGCAGCGTGGTTTACATACGGGGTCGACGGGCCCATGGCCCGCACCGTGGAGGACGTTTCCCTGATGCTCAGCGCGATCGCCGGGCCGGACTCGAGGTCCCCCATCAGTATCGACGAGCCGGGCAGCCTGTTTTCCCGGCCCCTGGAGAGGGACTTCAAGGAAACAAGAATCGCCTGGGGCCGAGATCTGAACGGATTGCCTGTCGATCCACGCGTCACGACGGCGATTGACGCCCAGCGCCATGTTTTCGAATCACTCGGTTGCGTGACCGAGGATGGCGAACCCGATTTCACGGACGCGGACGAAGTCTTCAAGGCCTGGCGCGCCTGGTATGTGGAATTGTCTGTAGCGTCGTTGACCGACGCTCAGAAAAAGCTCCTCAAAGAAACCATCCTCTGGAATGCGGAACAGGGACGGATCCTTTCCGGGCCCGACCTGGGGCGGGTCGAGATGAAGCGGACCCAACTGTATCACCGGGTCAGGGAGTTCATGGAGACTTTCGAATTCATGGTCCTGCCCGTAAGCCAGGTTCCGCCCTTCGACGTAAAAGAACGCTGGGTCAAGGAGATCAATGGCGTCAAGATGGAGACCTACATCGACTGGATGAAGTCGTGTTACTTCATTACCACCGTGGGGCTGCCCGCTGTTTCCGTGCCCTGCGGCTTTACGCCCGAAGGGTTGCCCGTCGGCATCCAGATCGTGGGCCGCCACCGGGACGATTTCGGGGTACTCCAACTGGCTTACGCTTTCCAGCAGGCCACCGGCTTCTACAAGAAACGTCCTCCCATCTGAGCCTTTTTCCACGTCCTCTCATGTTCATCGGCGTTTGGAAAAGAGGTGGCTCCGGATATGCGTCCGGCAAAGCCCGCCCGCACCGTCCGGGAAGGAGCAGAAGAAAGCCTCACCTACATGTCCTTTCCCCGGGACCACTGGCTTCGGATCCGCACGAACAACCCCCTGGAGCGAATTCTCAAGGAGGTGCGAAGGCGCACGCGGGTCGTCGGGGCGTTCCCGGACG